>CAZJMY010000485.1:0-6861 GCA_964546845.1 uncultured Myxococcales bacterium
TCTGCGGCGGGATGCCAGCGCGAAGTAGGAGCGCGCCATCTGATGCCGTCTTCGGCATCAGTTAGGCTGCGCGGTGCCCCCGGCGCCATACCCGACCCCCGAAGCAGCCCCTGACCCGGTCACGCCCGCGCGAGCCGATCCGATCCGACGAGGACGAGGACGAGGACGAGGACGGGTTAAGAGGGCGGAGTTTCTTCGATGACGACCAGCAGATCGCCCGCCTCGACACTCTCGCCTGCCCCCGACACGATTTCACGCACGGTGCCCGTGACCGGCGCCTTGATGACCGTCTCCAGCTTCATCGCCTCGGTCACCAGCAACTTCTGCCCCGCCTTCACCTGCTCCCCGACCTTCGTCACCAGATCGATGACCCGCCCCGGCATCGGCGCGCCGACCTCGCCCGGCTTTCCCGTCGCCCGGCGCCGCTTGGGCCCCGACACCTTCGCGGAATCGTCGGCGACGCGCAGCTGCCGCGACTGGCCGTTCAGCTCGAACGTCAGCACGCGCGCGCCGTCCGGCTCGACCTCGCCCAGCGACAGCAGCTTGATGATCAGGGTCTTGCCCGGCTCGATGTCGATCCAGGCCTCTTCACCGACGCGCAGCCCGTAGAAGAAGGTCGGCGTCGGCAGCACCGACGTGTCGCCGTGCAGCGCGCGGTGCTCCATGTAGCCACGCAGCACCTTGGGGTACAGCGCGTACGAGACGACGTCGCGGCGCGCGACCTCGACGCCCGCCAGCGCCTCCATCTCGCGCTTGGCGCTCGCCCAGTCGAACGGCGGCATGCCGGCGCCCGGCCGCCCCTCGACGGTCGCGGCCCCCTTCAGGATGTCGCTGCGCAGGGGCTCGGGGAAGCCCCCCGGCGGCTTGCCCAGCGAGCCCCGCATGAAGTCGATCACCGACTCGGGGAACGTGAGCTCCTTGGCGCGCGCGGCGACGGCCTTGCCGTCCAGCCCCTGCTTCACCATCCAGATCGCCATGTCGCCCACCACCTTCGACGACGGGGTGACCTTGGGGATGTCGCCGAACAGCTGGTTCACCTCGGCGTAGGCGTACTTGACCGCCTCCCAGCCGTCGCCGACGCCCAGCGCCTCGGCCTGCGCGCGCAGGTTCGAGTACTGGCCCCCCGGGATCTCGTTCTGGTACACGTCGGCGGCCGGCGCCTTCAGCCCGGACTCGAACGGCGCGTAGTAGGCGCGCACCGGCTCCCAGTAAGCCGACAGCTTCTCGAAGATCTCCGGGGACATGCGCGGGTCGCGCGGCGCCCCGGCCAGCGCGAACGCCAGCGACGACAGCGACGGCTGCGACGTCATGCCGGCCATGCTGCTCACGGCGCCGTCGATGACGGCCACGCCCGCGTCCACGGCGGCCAGGTTCGCCGCGATGCTGTTGCCGGCCGTGTCGTGCATGTGCAGGTGAATCGGCACGTCGACGGCGTCGCGCAGCGCCTTCACCAGCATGGTCGCGGCGCGCGGCCGCAACAACCCGGCCATGTCCTTGATGCACAGCAGGTGTGTCCCGCGGCGGACGATCTCCTTGGCCAGGTTCACGTAGTACTTGAGGTCGTACTTCGTGCGCGTCGGGTCCGACACGTCGCCCGTGTAGCAGATGGCCGTCTCGACCACCCGGCCGGTCTTCTGGGCCGCCTCGATGGCGACGACCATGTTGTCGACGTCGTTCAGCGCGTCGAAGATCCGGAACACGTCCATGCCGGCGGCGGCCGCCTCCTCGATGAACGCGACCACCACGTCGTCCGGGTAGTTCGTGTAGCCGACGGCGTTGGCGCCGCGGACCAGCATCTGGAACATGACGTTGGGGACCAGCCGGCGCAGCTCCTCGAGCCGCAGCCACGGGTCCTCCGACAGGAAGCGATAGGCGACGTCGAACGTCGCGCCGCCCCACATCTCCAGCGAGAACAGGTCGTGCGCCAGGTGCGCCGTCGCGGGCGCCACGCGCGCCAGGTCGTACGTCCGCACGCGCGTCGCCAGCAGCGACTGGTGCGCGTCGCGCCAGGTCGTGTCGGTCAGGCGCAGCCGCTGGTCCTTGCGCAGCATCTTGACGATGCCCTCGGGCCCCTCGCGTTCGAGGATCTGCTTGGTCCCCTCGGGCGGCGCCGTCTTCGGCACGGGCGGCGGCATGGACTCCGTCGCCAGCACGGAGATGGGCGGCTTGGGCTTCCCGCGCACCGTCGGGTGCCCGTTGACGATCGTCGAGCCGATGTAGCGCAGGATGCGCGTCGCGCGGTCGCGGCGCGGCTGGTAGCTCACCAGCTCGGGCGTCTCGTCGATGAACGTCGTGTGCGCCTTGCCGTCGGCGAAGGTCGGGTGCAGCAGCACGTTCTCGAGGAAGGCCAGGTTCGTCTTGACGCCGCGGATGCGGAACTCGCGCAGCGACCGCACGACCTTGCGGCGCGCGTAGTTCCAGTCCAGCCCGCTGGCGGTGATCTTCACCAGCAGCGAGTCGTAGTACGGCGACACGCGCGCGCCGACGTACCCCGAGCCGTCGTCCAGGCGGATGCCCAGCCCGGCCGCAGGCCGATAGACCTGGATCTTGCCGGTGTCCGGCAGGAAATCGTTCTTCGGGTCCTCGGCCGTGACGCGCACCTGGATGGCGACGCCGCGCTGGACGATGTCCGCCTGGCTCGCGATCCCGATCTCGGGGTCGGACAGCTTGCGCCCCTGCGCGATCTGCAGCTGCGCCTGCACCAGGTCGCGGCCGGTGATGGCCTCGGTGACGGTGTGCTCGACCTGGATACGCGGGTTGACCTCGATGAAGTAGTGGCGCCCGTCGTCGCCGACCAGGAACTCGACGGTCCCCGCGTTCGAGTAGCCGACCTGCCGCCCGATCTTCAGCGCGTCCTCGGCCAGGCGCGCGCGCAGCGCCTGCGGCAGCGACCAGGCCGGCGCGTACTCGACGACCTTCTGGTGGCGCCGCTGCACCGAGCAGTCGCGCTCGAACAGGTGCACCAGGTTGCCGTGGTTGTCGCCCAGGATCTGCACCTCGATGTGCTTGGGGCGCAGGACCAGCTTCTCGAGAAAGACGGCGTCGTCGCCGAACGCCTTCAACGCCTCGGAACGGGCGCGGTCCAGCAGCTCGGGCAGCTCGGCGGCGCTGCGCACGACGCGCATCCCGCGCCCGCCGCCGCCCGCCGAGGCCTTGATCATGACCGGGTAGCCGGCCTGGTCGGCGAACGCGCGCGCCGCCTCCAGCGTGCGCACGGCGTCGGGAGTTCCAGGCACCGTGGGGACGCCCGCCGCCATCGCGATCTTGCGGGCGGCGACCTTGTCCCCCAGCGACTCGATCGCTTCGGGCGTGGGGCCCACGAACACGATGCCGGCCTCGCGGCACTTGCGCGCGAACGACGCCCGCTCTGACAGCAGGCCGTAGCCCGGGTGAATCGCGTCGACGTCGTGGCGCTTGGCCAGCTCGACGATCTCGTCCTCGGCCAGATAGGCCGCCACGGGCTCCAGTCCCTTGCCGACCAGATAGGCCTCGTCGGCCTTGTACCGGTGCAGGTGGACCCGGTCCTCCTCGGAGAAGATGGCGACCGTCCGGTATCCCAGCTCGGTGCAGGCGCGGAAGACGCGGATCGCGATCTCGCCGCGGTTGGCGCAGAGCACGCGCTTGAAGGGAACCTTGGCCATGGGGGTCGGCCCGGAGAACTACCACTGACAGGGCGGGGCTGGGAAGGTCGAAGAACGGGAGAGCTACAGAGCCGCGACCGCGGTGGCCAGCCAGGAGTCGATCTGTGCGAGCGCCGCAGGGGGTGAATCGCCGTGCTTCTCGGCCATCGCGTAGTCGCCGCGAGCCTTGCGGGCCAGCTCTTCCGCACGCGGGCGCTCGCCCGGCTTGGCCCACAGCGCCCGCGCCAGCGCAAACCGCGTCTCGCCCAGAAGCTCGGGCGCGGCCTTGCCCGCCAGCCGTGCCGCCAGCGCCGCCTCCAGCGGCACGATGGCTTCCAGCGCGCGGTGCTCGCCGATCAGCGCGAGCCCAAGTCCCGTCTGGGCGTAGGGCAGATTCATCGGATCGCCCTTAGCCTCGGTCCAGATGCTGATCGCCCGCTCGAACGCGGCCCGCGCCTCCGGGAACCGGCGGAGGTTGTTCAGCACCTCGCCGCGGTTGTTCTCGACCATCGCCACGTACGGGTGCGCCACGCCCATCGCGTGCGACGAGCGGTCCCGCGCCAGCGTCAGCGTCGCCAGCGCCTCCTGGTACTGTCCGGCCGCCTGCAGCGCCAGGCCCTCGCCGTTGAGGCAGGCGATGGCGTAAGGGTGGTCCTCGCCGAGCAGCCTTTCCTGCTTCTGCCGGGCGCGGCGTTCAGCCGCGATCGCGTCGGCGTCGCGCCCCTCGTACGAGAAGATCGTGCTCTCGCCGTGATCCAGCGTGGCGTCCAGGATCGGATTGCCGCCGATGCGATCGACCGCCGCGCGGCCGATCGCGATCCACTGGCGGGCCAGCGAGGGTTGCCGGAACCGGTCCGCCAGCAGCGTCGGCAGGGCGGCCGCGGCCTCCGCCACGACTTCGTCGTGATGCGACGCCAGTCCGGCGGCGAAGCTCTCCTCGACCATGCCCATGCGCTCGGCGGCCGGGCGGCAATCCTCGCCGTCGTTACCGACGGCCAGCAGCCCCTCGGCGAGAAGCGGCTGGTACCCGATCGCGCGGACCTGACTCAGAAGGTCGTTCGCCAGCGGCTGCGCGTCGGCGCAGCGCCCCGCGCGCCAGATGGCCTTGAGGTGCGCCAGCTGGCTCCGCAGCGCATCGACGCGCGCGCGGGTCGCCTCGTCCGCTGGAGGCTTGATCACGGCCCGCAGCAGCGCCACGTCCGCGCAGCGATCGAGCCGGGCCAGCGACCCGGCGCTGGTGACGGCGTTCTCGACGACCTTCGCGTCCGCCGTCGTGAACACGTCCGTGAGCGCGCGCAGGTCGGTCATCCGCTCGTTGAGGCAGGCCATCCGGAGATCGAGCACCTCCGGCGACTGTTCACCGCGGACGTGAGTCGCCTCGCAGGCGTCCGCGTACATGGAGGCCCACCGGTTCGCGTACTCGTCCAGGTAACGGCTCGCCGAGGAAAACGCCGCCTCGGCGTACCTGGCCCCCGTGGCGACGAAGGCGCGATGGATTGCGTCCTTGCGCGCCGAGCGCTGGCCGCCCGCCTCCCATACTCCCGCCAGCCTGTCGCCGCCGCCGCGGCACATCGCCTGCCGCGAGTCGCTGGCCCGCCGCATCGCGATCATGCCCGCCACCACGCACACCGCCACGCCCGCGACCGCGGCGGCCCGCCGCAGCCGCACCGTCGGGTCGGTGGTCAGCGCCGCCAGCAGCGATGCCATCGACGGGTAGCGCTTCTGCGGGTCGGCGGTCATGCCGCGCAGGAGCGCGCGCCGGATCCATCCCGGAACCGACGGTTTGGGCGGCGGGGGGCGCACCTCGCCGGTCGTCACGCTGGTCATGAGCGCCTGGAACGTCTCGCCGGCGAAGGGGCGCTGGTCGTAGACCGCCTCGTACAGCGCCACGCAGAAGCTGAACTGGTCGGTCCGCTCGTCGGTGCGCCCGCCGGCGAACTGCTCCGGAGCCATGTAGGCCGGCGTCCCCAGCATGGCGCCGGTCTGGGTCAGCTTCATCGACAGGTACGTGTTCGACGACTGGGCGGGCGTGCGGGTCGAGCCGCGACCCGTGCCCCCCAGCTCGATCGTGGCGTCTGTGTCCACCTCCGCGTCCATCCGGCGCGCGATCTCCAGCGCCGCCGCCGGCGTCAGCGGCGCCGTTCCGGCCGGCTGTTCCGATTCGTCGCCGACGTGGCGAGCCAAACCGAAGTCCATGACGCGCACCTGGCCGTCATTGGTGACCATCACGTTGTCGGGCTTGAAGTCGCGGTGGACCAGGCCTGCGGCGTGGGCGGCCGCCAGTCCGCGCCCCGCCGCCAGGTACACGTCCAGGATCTCGCGGCGCGTGCGGCGGGCGCTCTGCAACCAGCCGTTGACCGTCCGCCCCTCGACGAATTCCATGGCGATGAAGACGTTGTCGCCGTGGGTGCCCACGTCGTAGACGACCACCACGTTCGGGTGCTGCAGCTTGGCGATCGCCTGCGCCTCGCGCAGCAGCCGCGACTTGGCCTCGGCGGCGTCGCGCGTGCGCAGCAGCTTGATCGCGACCTTGCGATCCAGCTCCGGGTCGTACGCCGCGTACACCTCGCCCATCCCGCCCCGGCCCACCAGCCCCAGGACGACGAACCGGTTGATGGTCTGCCCGCGTTCCAGGATGACGCTGGCGGACGGCGCGGGCGTGGCGGATGAGGAGGACGACATGCGGCCGGGCACACGCCGAACGGCGGGGTGCCCCGCCTCGTTCATCGGCTGGCCACGCGGCCGGTTTGAGGCGACCTACCGCTTGATGCCCAGCAGCAGATCCATGGTCGCCTGATCGGCGGCCGGGAAGCGGTAGTTCTCGAACTCGCTGGACGCCACCCAGCGGCAGTCCGCGACGCGAACGGCCTTGGGCTCGGCCGGGCCGACGATCTCGGCCTGGTAGAGCGCCAGGTCCACGGAGTACCCGTCGTAGTCGTGGGTGCGCCGCCCGATCGACGCCCCCACCGTCACGTCGACGCCGACGCGTTCCCGGACCTCGCGGCGGAGCGCCTCCGCGTCCGACTCACCCTCCTCGACCCGGCCGCCCGGAAACTCCCAGAGCCCCGGTAGAACCGCGGTCGGGCGACGCTGCGTGATGAGGTAGCGCTCGTTGCGGGCGACGACGGCGGCAACGACCCGCAGGTGAGGGGGTTTGGCCATGGCTCTGCAACCATATTGTGGTAACACCGCCTCCATGGTCAAACGCGTGACTCCACCCGAGGCTGCGGCGCTGCTGGCG
>CAZJMY010000486.1:0-5651 GCA_964546845.1 uncultured Myxococcales bacterium
TCGAGGCGCTTCGCGCGCGGGCCCTGCAGCAGCGCCCCGAGCTGGCGGGGGCGCGCGCCGGCATCGCGGCCGCGGGCGCCCGCGCGCAAGCCGCGCGCGCCGCCGCCGTGCCCGACCTGGGGCTCTCGGCCGGCGAGATGCACGTGTTCCGCAGCGCAACGTCGCCCGCCGACTTCCTGTTCCTGGGCGTGCAGGTCAACCTGCCAGTCTTCGCCGGCAAGAACCGGGCGCGGGCGGCGGGGGCCGATGCCTCCCTCGAGGCCGCGCGGGCCCAGGCCCACGCCGTCGAGACCACCGTCCTGGCCGAGGTCGAGGACGCGCTGGCCGAGGTGAAGGCCGAGGCGCGGCAAACCGAGCTCCACCACCACCTGATCCCGCTGTCGCGCCAGGCGGTGGCCAGCGCGATGGGTTCGTACGCGGCCGGGCGCGGCAGCTTTGCCGCCGTGCTGGACGCCCAGCGCGATCTGCAGATGCACGCGCTGGACCTGGCGATCCACCTGGCGTCCTACGCGCAACACCTGGCCGATCTGGAACGCGCCGTCGGAGGCGACATGGGCCTGGTCCGCGCCGCCGAATCCGGTACCCGCGTCTCGCACGAGGTGACGCCGTGAGCTGCCCGGTGAATCGTGCGCGCGCGTCTTTGCTGCTGAGCCTGACCCTCGTGGCGGCGCCGGCCTGGGCGGCGGGCCGCACGGCGCGGCTGGGTGACCTCACCGTGACGGTCACGCCGGCGCCCGACCCGCCGCGCGCCGGCGAGAACCGGCTGGAGCTGGCCCTGGCCGACCCGACCGGCGCGCCCGTCGACGGCGCAAAGCTGGCGCTGGTGTGGGACATGCCCGCGATGGGCGCGATGCCCGAGATGCGCGGGCGCGGCGCGGTGCAGGCGGCCGGGAAAGGCCGCTATGTCGTTGGCTATCCGCTGTCGATGGAGGGCGACTGGTTCCTGACCCTGTCGATCGAGGCGCCGGGGCGCCCGCCGCGCGAGCTGAAGATGAAGGCCGCGACGGGAAGGTCCGGAATCGCCATCGAAGAGACCGATCCGAGCACGGCGAACGCGATCGTCGTCTCGCCGGCGCGCCAGCAGCTGATCGGTGTCACGTTCGGCACCGTCGAGCCACGGCCGCTGGCGACCACGCTGCGGGCCGCCGGGCGCGTCGAGGTCGACGAAAGGAATCTGGCCGAGGTGACGCTGAAGTACGAGGCGTTCGTCCAGAAGCTGTTCGTCGCCGAGACCGGCAAGTCCGTCCGGCGCGGACAGCCGCTGGCCGTGCTCTACAGCCCGGACCTCCTGTCGGCCGAAGAAGAGCTGCTGGCGGCGCGCCGCGCGGGGGCGGCCGCGCCACTGGCGGGCGGCCTGGAACGCCGGCTCGCCTACTGGGATCTGACGCCGGCGCAACTGCAGGCCGTCGAGAAGAGCGGCCACGCCGACGGCCGCGTCACCATCGTCGCGCCCGCCAGCGGCGTCGTCATCGAGAAGAACGTCGTCGAGGGGGCGCGCGTCGAGCCCGGCACGTCGCTGTACCGGATCGGCAACCTGGGGCGCGTCTGGGTGCAAGCCGCCGTCGCCGAACGCGACGCCAGCTTCGTCTCCGTCGGCCAGCCGGCGCGCGTCCGTCTGCCGGCGCTGCCCGAGCCGCTGGACGCGCGCGTCGCCTTCGTCGCGCCGACGGTGAACGACAAGACCCGCACGATCGAGGCCCGCCTGGAGATCAGGAACCCGCGGCTGGCGCTGAAGCCCGGTATGTTCGTCGACGTCCAGATCGACGCCCCCCTGGGCAGCCGACTCAGCGTGCCCGACAGCGCGCTGCTGCTGTCGGGCGAGCACCGCTACGTCTTCGTCGACCGCGGCGGCGGCCGCCTGCAGCCCGTGGAGGTGGAAGTGGGCGCGCAGGCCGGCGACTTCGCCGAGGTGCGGTCCGGGCTCGCGGCGGGCGATCGCGTCGCGACCGGCGCGACCTTCCTGCTGTCCAGCGAGGCCAAGCTGCGCGACGTCTTGCCGCGCTGGGGTGGCCGTTGATCGCGGCGCTGATCGCCTGGTCGGCGCGCAACCGGCTCATCGTGTTGCTTCTGGTCGCGATCGCGACCGGCGCGGGCGTCTTGTCGTTTCGGCAGACGCCGCTGGACGCCATCCCCGATCTGTCGGACGTGCAGGTCACCATCTACGCCGAGTGGACGGGGCGCGCGCCCGAGCTGATCGAGGACCAGATCACCTACCCGATGGTGACGGCGCTGGTCGGCGCGCCGCGCGTGACGGCCGTGCGCGGGCAGTCGATGTTCGGGATGTCGTTCGTCAACGTCATCTTCCAGGACGGCACCGACGTCTACTGGGCGCGCAGCCGCGTGCTGGAATACCTGTCCAGCATCACCGCCCGCCTGCCCGAACGCGTGACGCCGACGCTGGGGCCGGACGCGACGGGCGTCGGGTGGGTCTTCGAGTACGCGCTGGTCGACCGCACGGGCGGGCAGTCGCTGGCGCAGCTGCAGTCGTTGCAGGACTGGACGCTGCGCTACGCGCTGCAGAGCGTCCCGGGCGTCGCCGAGGTCGCCAGCATCGGCGGCTTCGTCCGCGAGTATCAGGTCGACCTGGATCCGCGCCGGTTGCAGGCGCTGCACGTCTCGCTGGCGCAGGTCAGCGACGCCGTCCGGCGGTCCAACGACGACGTGGGCGCCCGCGTCCTGGAGATCTCCGGGACCGAGCACTTCGTGCGCGGGCGCGGTTACGTGAAGAGCGCGGCCGACCTGGAGAAGGTGGTGCTGTCGGTCGAGAACGGCACGCCGGTGACCGTCCGCGACGTGGGGCGCGTGCGGCTGGGGCCCGCCGCCCGGCGCGGCCTGGCCGATCTGGACGGCCAGGGCGAGACCGTGGGCGCGGTCGTCGTCATGCGCACGGGCGAGAACGCGCTGGACGTCATCGACGCGGTGAAGACTCGCCTGGCGGAGCTCGCGCCGACGCTGCCGGCGGGGGTCGAGGTGGTCCCGACCTATGACCGCTCGGCGCTGATCCGGGCCAGCATCCACACGCTGCGCCGCACGCTGCTCGAGGAGATGGCGGTGGTCGCGGTGGTGATCCTGCTGTTTCTGCTGCACGTCCGCTCGACGCTGGTGCCGGTGCTGATGCTGCCGATCGCCGTGCTGCTGGCGTTCGTCCCCATGAACGCCCTGCACCTGGGCGCGAACATCATGAGCCTGGGCGGCATCGCCATCGCCGTCGGCGCCATGGTCGACGCGGCGATCATCGTCGTCGAGAACATCCACAAGCGCCTGGAAGAGTGGGAAGCGGCCGGCCGGCCGGGCGCGCGCGCCGACGTGCTGGCGCGCGCCCTGACCGAGGTGGGGCGCCCGATCTTCTTCTCGCTGCTGGTGATCACGGTGGCGTTCCTGCCCGTCTTCACGCTGGAGGGGACCGAGGGGCGCCTGTTCCGGCCGCTGGCCTACACGAAGACGCTGTCGATGGCGTGCGCGGCGCTGCTGTCGGTGACGCTGGTGCCCGCCGTGGCCGCGCTGTTCATCCGCGGGAAGATCCGCGCCGAGGACGAGAACCCGCTGGCGCGCCTGCTGGTCCGCCTTTACGGGCCCGTGTGCCGCCTGTCCGTGCGGTTTCGGTGGCCGGTCATCGTCGGAGCCGGCCTGCTGGTGGCGGTCACGATCCCGCTGGCGCGCGGCCTCGGCAGCGAGTTCATGCCGCCCCTGAACGAGGGGACGCTGCTCTACATGCCGACCGCCGTGCCCGGCATCAGCGACGCCAGCGCCAGCGACGTCATCCAGCGGATGGACCGGGTGCTGAAGTCGTTCCCGGAGGTGGCGCGCGTCTTCGGCAAGGCCGGGCGCTTCTCGACGCCGACGGACCCGGCGCCGCTGGAGATGTTCGAGACCATCGTCCAGCTGCGCCCGCCGGCGGAATGGCCGGCCGGCGAGACCTGGGACGCGCTGATCTCGAAGCTGGACGCCGCCATGACGTTCGCCGGCATGCCCAACGTCTGGTGGATGCCGATCCAGACCCGCACCGAGATGCTGGCCACCGGGGTGCGCAGCCCGCTGGGCATCCAGGTGCTGGGGCCCGACGTCGCCGGCATCGACGCCGTGGCGCGCCAGATCGAGGCCGCGCTGCTGGACGTGCCGGGGACGCGCAGCGCGTTCGCCGAACGGATCGGCGGCGGACACTACCTGGACTTCGAGGTCGACCGCGACGCGGCGGCGCGCTACGGCCTGAACGTCGCCGACGTCGAGGAGGCGCTGGAGACGGCGGCCGGCGGCAAGACGGTGACCACGACCGTCGAGGGGCGCGAGCGCTACCCGGTCACGGTCCGCTACGCGCGCGACTTCCGCGCCAGCCCGACGGACCTCGAGCACATCCTGGTGAGCACGGCGGACGGCGCGCAGATCCCCCTGGCGCAGGTGGCGCGCCTCGTGTCGCGGGACGGCGCCGCGATGCTGCGCGACGAGGGGGGGCGCCTCTACACGTACGTCTTCGTCGACACGACGCGCCCGATCGCCGACTACGTCGCCGACGCGCGCGCGGCCGTCACCGCGAAGGTGAAGCTGCCGCCCGGGTACCGGCTGGACTGGGCCGGCCAGTTCCGGTACCTCGAACGCGCCAGGCGGCGCCTGGCGGTGGTGGTGCCCCTGACGCTGGCGGTGATCTTCCTGCTGCTGCTGGTGAACAGCCGCAGCGCCGTGGAGTCGCTGATCGTCATGCTGGCCGTGCCCTTCTCGCTGGTCGGCGCCTTCTGGCTGCTGAGCCTGCTGGGCTACAACCTGTCCGTCGCCGTGTGGGTCGGCATCATCGCGCTGGCCGGGTTGGACGCGGAGACGGGCATCGTCATGCTGCTGTACCTGGACCTCGCCTGGCGAGAGCGGGGCCCCACGACGCGCGCCGAGGCGCGCGAGGCGATCTACCAGGGCGCCGTCAAACGCATCCGCCCCAAGATGATGACGGTGACCACCATCCTGGCGGGCCTGGTCCCCGTGCTGCTGTCGCACGGTACGGGCGCCGACGTCATGAAGCGCATCGCGGCGCCCATGGTGGGCGGGGTCGTCACCTCCGCGCTGCTGGAGCTGCTGGTCTACCCGGCCATCTACATGGTCTGGAAGGGGCGGCGCCTGCCCGACACGCACAAATGAAAACGGCCGGTCCGCGGAAGCGAACCGGCCGTCGTGCTGTCGGTGACGCCTAGCTCAGTTGCTCGGGTAGGCGTTGATGTTCCACTTCTGGTTCGTGCCGTTGTTGCAGTCCCAGATCTGCAGGGGCAGGCCAGGCGCGGTGTTGCCGCCGTTCTCGTCCAGGCAGCGGCCGGCCTGCACGTTCTTCAGGTAGAACGCGCCACTCATCGCGTCGGCGCTGATGGTCCACTGCTGGCTCTTGTCGCCGGCCGTGCAAGCGGCGACCTGCAGGCGGGTGCCGTTGCCAGTCGCGCTGCCGCTGCCCGCCAGGTCGATGCACTTCGACAGATCGATCGTCATCGCGATCCGCCAGTTCGGGCCGTCCGGCACCAGCGTGAACTTCTGCGGGACGCCGTCCCACGAGCTGTACTGCTGGACCGCCGTGCCGATCGCCGTCGAGCCGTTGTAGACGTCCAGCGACTGTCCGCCGTTCGAGGGCAGCGGCGAGATGCGGTAGATGTAGCTGGTGTCGAACACCGGCGTGTAGCTGT
>CAZJMY010000487.1:0-1592 GCA_964546845.1 uncultured Myxococcales bacterium
CCCGTTCTTCCTGCCCTCGTGGGTCCTGAACCGCGCCAGCGCGCGCATCTACAATGGGTTGCGGTTCCGGATGAACCCGTCCAAGCCGGGCGGGATCGTCCATCCGGACGAGTTCTTTTATCCGCTGGACGGCATGCGCCAATGGAACCGGCTGTTCGGCCGGCCCGGGTTCACGCAGTACCAGTGCGTGGTTCCGCACGCCAACGGGCTGCGAACCATCACGCGCGCGCTCGAGCTGGTGAACAAGCGGGGCTTTGCGTCGCCGGTCTGCGTGATCAAGGACTGCGGGCCCGAAGGGGAGGGGCTGCTCTCGTTTCCCAAGCTGGGGATCTCGATCGCGCTCGACCTGCCGGTGCGGCGCTGGACGCGCCCGCTGATCGACGAGCTCAACGAGCTGGTCCTGGCCGAGGGGGGGCGCATCTACCTGGCCAAGGACGCCTTCAGCCGGGCCGAACATTTCCAGAAGATGGAGCCCCGGCTGGCCGAGTGGCAGGCGATCCGGCGGCGCTGGGATCCCCAGGGGCGGTTCCGCAGCGCGCAGTCGGTGCGCCTGCTGGGCGACCCCCCATGAGGGTGGCGCTGCTGGGGGCCACCAAGGGGATGGGGCGAGCGGTGGCCAGGCGGCTGGCCGAGCGGGGCGACGCCCTCTTCTTGATGGGGCGCGATCCGGACGACCTGGAGCGGAGCGCCCGGGACCTGGAGGCGCGCGGAGGCAAGGAGGCGGGGTCGGTTCGCCACGCGGTCTGCGACCTCGAACGGCCGGAGGGGTTCGCCGCCGCCCTGGACGCCGCCGAGGCGGCCCTGGGCGTCCTGGACGTGGTCGTCGTGACGGCCGGCCTGTTCGCCAGCCAGGAGGCCCTGGAGTCGGACGTCCAGCTGGCGCGCCGGCTGCTGACGGTTGATTTCGCCAACACGGTGGTCTTCTGTGAGGAGGCGCGCAAGCGGCTGCTCGCCCGTCGCGACGGCTCCGTGGGCGGGACGCTCTGCGTGTTCAGCTCGGTCGCGGGCGAGCGGGGACGCAAGCCGGTCATCTTGTACGGGGCCGCCAAGGCCGGCCTTTCCCGATATCTGGAAGGACTGGACCACAAGTTCCGCGCCCAGGGTCTGAGAACCGTGTGCGTGAAGCCGGGCTTCGTTCGCACGAGCATGACCGAGGGCTTGAAGCCGCCTCCGTTCGCCGGCGAGCCGGATGCCGTGGCGGCGCAGGTCGTGGCCGCGCTCGTTAGCGGCCGCCCGGGGGTCTACGCGCCCGGGGTCGGGGCGCTGGGGCTGTTAGCGATCCGCATGCTGCCGCGGTTCGTGATGCGCCGGATCGGCTTCTGAGCGCGGCGATCGGCTGTGCGCGCACACCCCGAAAACAGCGCGTGAATCTCGCGCACCGGGCGCGCGTCCAGGACGGAGCGCGGGCACGCACGCGTCTGCGAGGCGCGCGCAAATACTTCTCTTGACGCCGCACTCAAGTCCGGCATAAATGCTCCGCGACGAGGATGAATCTCCTCTTTCGGCCTAAGCACAATACGCTCGCTCAGATCTCTCTGTTCGTCGTTGCGGCGGGGGCGGTGGGTGTTCCGGCGGGTCTGATGCTCTATGCG
>CAZJMY010000488.1:0-2462 GCA_964546845.1 uncultured Myxococcales bacterium
GCTGAAGGACGGCGATCGCATCTTGATCGGCACGTCGATCATCAAGATGGTCTACGTCGAGGGGGACTCGACGAGCAACGCGATCAGCGAAACCGAGGCTCGATCCAAGATGGCCGTCGCCGCGAACAAGCGCTCCACGCCGAAGTCGATGGCGGGCAGCATCGAAGAGATCCCGCTTCCCGATCTGCTGCAGCTGCTGTCGACCAGCCGCAAGTCGGGCGTGCTGGTGGTCCGCACGGACACGGCGACCGGGAAGCTGTTCCTGCGCAAGGGGCAGATCTATTACGCCACGCTGGACCCGGGGAACGCCGGCTCGCGCAAGGCCGTCATCCGCATGTTGAGCTGGACCCAGGGCTCGTTCGAGCTGGACGCGCCCGACGAGTCGCCGGTCCCCGAAGAGATGGACGAGTCGACCGAGGCGCTGCTGATGGAGGGGATGCGCCAGCTGGACGAATACAACGTCCAGATCGAGAAGCTGCCGCCGCTGTCGACGTCGCTGTCGATCCCGCGCCCGCTCACCCCCAAGCTGCGCGAGCTGACCCCCGAGGAGCTGGACGTGTTCCAGGCCGTGATGGAGGGGGACACGACGATCTCGGGGCTCTTCGACCGCTCGCCGCTGTCGGACCTGATGCTGGCCGAGAAGCTCCGCACGCTGATCGAAAAGGGCTACGTCGTCACGCGCTGAGGCTGGCGCCCTCGACGGCCGCCACCAGCTCGATCGCCCGCCCGCCCCGTTCGTCGAGCAGGCGCCGCCCGCGCGCGCACATCGCGTCGACGTCGGCGTCGCTGTAGTCCTGGTCGTAGTGGAACAGCACCAGCCGCTTGACGCCGCTGGCGACGGCGGCGCCGACGGCGTCCTCGACCGACGAGAACCCGCGGTCCGCGTAGCGCCGCCCGTCCTCGGGCGTGTAGGTGCTGTCGTGGATCAGCACGTCGGCGCCGCGATACAGGTCGATGGAAGCCGCCGGCGGCCCGCCCGTCCCGTACCCGGCGTCGCTGGCATAGGCGATGACGCGCCCGGCGTCCTCGATCCGGAAGGCCAGCGCGCCGGCGCGCCCGTGGGGGTTCGTGCGCGCGCGCACCGTGCAGCCCGCGACCTGGAACGGGACACCCTCTCGAATCGCGGAGATCTCGATGCTGGCGCCCATGTTCTTCAGTGTCTGGACCGGAAAGTACTGGGGCGCCATCTGCCCCTCGAGGATCCCTTCCAGCATCGCCGAGCTCTTGGCGCCGCCGAAGATCTGGAAGCGGTTGCCGGGGTGGTAGAGCGGAACGAAGAACGGGAAGCCCTGGATGTGGTCCCAATGGGCGTGCGACAGCAGGATGCTCGCCTCCCCGCGCCCTTGCCCGAACGCGCCGTCCATCAGCGACATGCCCAGGTTGCGCGCGCCCGTGCCACAGTCGAGCACGATGAGGCCGCCCGCCGCCGGGTGCAGCGACACACAGGCCGTGTTGCCACCGTAGCGGACGGTCGCCGGGCCCGGCGCTGGGATGGAACCGCGGACGCCCCAGAACGCGACCTGCATCAGCCCCGCCCGAGCTCGACGTCGAGCCCCTCGAACGCGGCGGCGACCTCCAGCCCGGACGAGCCGACCAGCGACCGGGTCTGCTGGAGGATGGTGTCGATCTCACCGTCGCTCCGTTCGGGCGCGTGGTGGAACAGCACCAGCCGGCGGGCGCCCGCCTCGCGGCAGATGTCGACCGCGTCGCTGGGACGCGAGTGTCCGTAGTGGGGGATGCGCCGGTAGTCGTCGGCCGTGAACATGGTGTCGTAGATGACGAGGTCGGCGCCTTCGCACAGGCGGACCACGCCTTCCCGCATGCGGCGCAGCTTCTGGCGATCGCGTTCGGGCAGCTCGGCCCCGGCGGACGGCGGCCGCGCGACGAACTCGTCCTCGAACAGGATGTCGGTGAAGGGGGCCGTGTCAGAGACATACACGACCGACGCCCCGTCGCAGGTCAGCCGGTACGCGGTCGCGATGTAAGGGTGATTGAGCCGCGCGCACGCGACCTTGAAATCGGCGATCTCGAACTGCGCGGCGTCGGACAGCTCGCGGAAGGCGATCTCGGCCTGCGCCTCGTTGAACGGGACCGGGAAGTACGGATCGATGGTCTGCGACGCGAAGACGGCCTGCAGGTGCAGGTCGTCCCGCTTGCGCGCGTACACCGACAGCTTGTTCCCCTTCCCGTAAAGCGGCGCGAAATAGGGGAGTCCCTGGATGTGGTCCCAGTGCGTGTGGCTGATCAGCAGGTGCACGTCGGAGGGGCCGTTGTCGCCCTCGCCGCCGATCTCCTTGCCCAGCTTGCGGATGCCGGTGCCTGCGTCCACGACGACGCGCGTCCCGCTGGCCGAGCGGACCTCCACGCACGACGTGTTGCCGCCGTAGCGCTCCGTCTTCTGCCCGGGCACCGGCAGAGAGCCCCGCACGCCCCAGAAGCGCACCCTCATGGCGTCGTCGGGC
>CAZJMY010000489.1:0-2654 GCA_964546845.1 uncultured Myxococcales bacterium
CGTCCCGTGCCGCCGGCGGCGCCGCCCTCACCGCCGCCCGGCGAACCGCCGCTGGAACCGCACCCGCCCACGGCGACCACCAACCCGACGAAGAAGGACAGCGACCGATGAGTAAGCGACAGCGACATCACGCCATGGTACCTCACGGCACCGCCGGTCCGCCGCTACGTCTCGGCGCCGACGTCGCGCGCCAGCAGATCGGTCAACGCGGCTCGCGCCGGCTTGCCGTCGAACAGCACGGCGGCGACCTCACGCGTGATCGGCATGTCGACGCCCAGGCGCGCGGCCAGGGCGCGGGCCGTACGGGCGGTGCCGACCCCCTCGGCGACGTGACCCAGGCGGGCCACGATGTCGTCGACGGTCTCGCCGCGCGCCAGGCCCATCCCGACCTGCCGGTTGCGCGACAGGTCGCCGGTGGAGGTCAGCACCAGATCGCCGAGACCGGCCAGGCCGGCCATCGTGATGGCGCGCCCGCCCATGCGCTCGGTGAGGCGGCCCATCTCGGCGAGGCCGCGCGTGATCAGCGCGGCGCGCGCGCTGGCCCCCAGCCCGAAGCCGTCACAGCAGCCCGCCGCGATCGCGACCACGTTCTTCAACGCGCCGCCGATGCAGACCCCCACGACGTCGTCGCTGGTGTAGATGCGCAGCCGCTCGCCGCCCAGCGCCGCCCTCACGCTTTCGACGGCCGCCGGCTCGCGGGCAGCCGCCACCAGCGCGGCCGGGAAACCGTCGGCGATCTCCTGCGCGAAGGTCGGCCCCGACAGGACGACCGCGTCGGCCTGGGGAACGGCGGCGGCGATCGTGTCGGCCATCGTCGCGCCGCTCTCGGGCTCGAGGCCCTTCGACGCGCAGACGATGGTCGTCCCGGCGCTCACGGCCGGGGCCGCCGCCCGCAGCGTGACGCCGACGACGTGCGACGGGATGGCCACCACCAGCATCTCGCGGCCGGTCACGCTGGCGGCCAGGGCCGCCGAGACAGCGATGGCCTCGGGCAGGCGGAACCCGCGCACCGAGCGCTCGTTGCGCCGCTCGCGCGCCAGCGCGGCCGCCGCCGCGGGGTCGCTCTCCCACAAGGCGACGTCGTGTCCCCGCCAGCTGGCGAGCGCGGCGAGCACGCCACCCCACGCCCCGCCACCGAGGACCGCCACCTTCATGAGCGGCTGTTAGTCTCCGCCGGCGACCCGAACCCGGTTTCGGCCGGCGTTCTTCGCGGCGAACAGCGCGCGGTCCGCCGCGGCCAGGACCAGCGCCGGCTCGGCGCCGTCGTCGGGGAACGCGGCCACGCCACACGAGATCGTCAGCTTGCCCAGCGGCTGCGTGCTGCCGAACTCGAACGGAAACTCGGCGATCTGCGCGCAGATCCTCTCGGCGACCTCCCGGGCCGACGGCTTCGGCACGTCCAGCAAGATGATGGCGAACTCCTCGCCGCCGTAGCGCGCGACGAGGTCGTTGGCGCGCCGCCCGTGCTGCAGGATCTTCGAGACCCCGCGCAGGGCGTTGTCGCCGGCCAGGTGTCCGTGCCGATCGTTGTAGCCCTTGAAGTGGTCGACGTCGATCATCAGCACGGACAGCGGCAGCCCGGTGCGGTTGCTGCGCTCCATCTCCAGCGACAACCTCTCGCGAAAGTGCCGGTGGTTGTAGAGGCCGGTCAGCCCGTCGGTGATCGCCAGCTCGGCAAGGCGCTGGTTCAGGTTCTCCAGCTCCTGCGTGCGCTCGATGACCTTCTCTTCCAGCGACATGTTCAGCGACGCCAGCTCGGCGTTCTTCTCGCGCAGCTCGTTCAGCAGCTCGGCGCGCTCGCGCTCGAGCCGGAACCGCGACAGCAGGCTCTGGATCGTGAGCCGCAGGTCCGGCTCGTCCCACGGCTTGGGGATGTACTGATCCAGCCCCGCACGGTTGATGGCGTAGACGACGGCGTCCAGGCCCGCCTGCCCGGTCAGCAAGATCTTCACCGTGTGCGGGCTACGCTTGTGGACCTCTTCCAGCAGCTCGACGCCCTTCATGCCGGGCATGATCTGGTCGGCGATCACGACGGCGACCTGTTCGCCGTCCTGCTGAAGGTCCTCGATCAGGTCCAGCGCCTCGCGCGCGTTCTTGGCGACGGCGATGTCGCACTCGCCGCCGAAACGCGCCGAGAGCTGCTGCCGCAACGCCGCGAGGATCCCTTCTTCGTCGTCGACGCAGACGATGTGCTCGCGCATCACCGGAGAAAGCGCCATCAGGACCGCTCCTTGGTGTTGCGCGCCGCCACCGTCGGCTCACCCGGCAGCCACGAAGGCCAGGCCCCTACGGCCGCCTCACGGACGGGCGCCGGCGCCGGGGGCGGCCCGTCGATGGGCAGCCGCACCTCGAACCGCGTGCGGCCGGGCCGGCTGTCGACCTGGATGGTGCCGCCGTGCTTCTCGACGATGCGCGCGCAGATGCTGAGCCCCAACCCCGTCCCCTCCCCCTTGGCCTTCGTCGTGAAGAACGGCTCGAAAATGCGGCCGGCGGCGTCGGCTGGAATCCCCGGGCCGCTGTCCTCGATCGCCACGATCACGTCGCGATCCTGGACCTTGGTCTCGATCAGGATGTCCCCGCGCCCGTCCATGGCCTGTATCGCGTTGTGGATCAAGTTCGTCCAGACCTGATTCAGCTCACCTACATAAGCGGTG
>CAZJMY010000490.1:0-2691 GCA_964546845.1 uncultured Myxococcales bacterium
CACTTTTCGTCACAACATCTCCGGCCGGAAGACAAACACCGGAGAAGATGGCGGCCAGATATCCTCACTCCGGGTCAGAGCGCGTCATCGGCATCGATTTCGGGACCGATTCGGTCCGCAGCGTGGTCGCCGACGCGGCCACCGGGCGGGTCCTGGGGAGCTCGGTCAAGCACTACCCGCGCTGGGCCAAGGGGCAGTTCTGCGACGCCCCGGCCAACCAGTTCCGGCAGCACCCGCTGGATTATCTGGAAAGCATGGAAGCCTCGCTGGTGGCGGCCCTGGACGAGGCCGGCCCGGAGGCGCGCGCCGGGGTCCGCGGCATCGCGGTCGACACCACCGGGTCGACCCCCGTCCTGGCGGACCGGTCCGGCAAGCCGCTGGCGCTGAGCGCTGCCTTCGCCGAGAACCCGAACGCCATGTTCGTCCTCTGGAAGGACCACACGGCCGTCGAGGAGGCCGAGCGGCTGAACCACCTGGCCCGGACCTGGGGTGGGGTGGATTACACGAAGTACGTGGGCGGTATCTACTCGTCCGAGTGGTTCTGGGCGAAGGCGGTCCACGTCCTGGAGACCGACCCCGCCGTCGCGGAGGCCGCGGCCACGATCGTCGAGCACTGCGACTGGATCCCGGCGGTCCTGACGGGGACCACCGACCTGGCCCGGTTCAAGCGGAGCCGCTGCGCCGCCGGGCACAAGGCGCTGTGGCACGCGGAGTTCGGCGGCTACCCGTCGGATGCCTTCCTGACGCGCCTGAACCCGCGCCTGCCGGCCCTGAAGAAGAGCCTGGGGACCGAAACGTTCACGTCCGACACGCCGTTCGGGACGCTGTCGCCCGAGTGGGCGGCCAAGCTGGGCGTCCCGCGCGAGGCGGTGGTCGCCGTGGGCGCCTTCGACGCGCACATGGGCGCGGTCGGCGGCGGGATCAGCCGCAACCACCTGCTGAAGGTGATGGGGACCAGCACCTGCGACATCGTCGTGTCGGGGACGGGGGAGCAGCCGGAGAAGCTGGTGGCGGGCATCTGCGGGCAGGTGGACGGGTCGGTGATCCCGGGGATGATCGGCTACGAGGCCGGGCAGTCGGCGTTCGGTGACGTCTACGCCTGGTTCAAGGGGCTGCTGGCCTGGCCGCTGCAGGCGATCCTGCCGTCGCTGCCGGGGGTTCCCGACGCGGTCAAGCGCGAGATCGCCGACGGCGTCGCCGAGAAGATCATCCCCGCGCTGGAGCAGGGCGCCGCGGCGCTGAGCCTGGACGAGACCGTCCCGCTGGCGCTGGACTGGATGAACGGACGCCGGACCCCGGACGCCAACCAGCGGCTGACGGGCGCCATCGCCGGGATCAGCCTGGGCACCGACGCCCCCCGCATCTACCGGAGCCTGGTGGAGGCGACTGCGTTCGGGTCGCGCGCCATCGTCGAGCGCTTTCGCGCGCAGGGGACGCGGATCGACGCCGCCATCGCCATCGGCGGCGTCGCCAAGAAGAGCCGCTTCGTGATGCAGACCATCGCCGACGTCATGAACATGGAGGTCACGGTGGCCGCGGGCGACCAGCCGGTCGCGCTGGGCGCCGCCATGTTCGCGGCCACGGCGGCCGGCGTCTACCCCACCGTCGAGGAGGCGCAGCGGGCGATGTCGTCGGGCGTCGACGCCGTGTACCGGCCAGATCCGGAACGAGCCCGGCACTACGACCGGGTGTATACCGACTATCTGAAGCTCGGCGCTTTCGTCGAAGCAGAGGTCACGCGGAAGTCATGAACGGCAGTCGTCCCAACCAAAGAAACGAACGAAGTGCACACATGAACGCCACAAGCACGCAGCCAGAGGTTTGGTTTCTGACGGGCAGCCAGGAGCTGTACGGCCAGGAGACCCTGAACAAGGTCGCAGAGCACTCGCGCGAGATCGCCGCGTACTTCGACTCCGAAGGACGCTTGCCGGTGCGCGTGGTGTGCAAGCCGACGCTCAAGGGGCCCGACGCCATCTACCAGATGTGCCAGGAAGCCAACGCGTCGGAGGCCTGCGTCGGCGTGATCACCTGGATGCACACGTTCTCGCCCGCGAAGATGTGGATCCGCGGCCTCACGCATCTGACCAAGCCGCTGGCGCACCTGCACACGCAGTACAACCGCGAGCTGCCGTGGGCGCAGATCGACATGGACTTCATGAACTTGAACCAGTCGGCGCACGGCGACCGCGAGTACGGGTTCGTCGTGGCGCGGCTGCGTCTCGAGCACAAGATCGTCGTCGGTCACTGGCAGGACGGCGACGTCGTCGCCGAGCTGGAGAGCTGGTCGCGCGTCGCGTGCGCCGCCGCCGAGTCGCGGCGCCTCA
Organism: uncultured Myxococcales bacterium; assembly: GCA_964546845.1. Taxonomy (GTDB): domain Bacteria; phylum Myxococcota_A; class Polyangia; order Fen-1088; family Fen-1088; genus JADGRB01. The sequence goes on from CAZJMY010000490.1 coordinate 2,325, forward strand.
AGATCGTGCGCTTCGGCGGCATGAACATGCGCGAAGTGGCCGTGACGGGCGGCGACCGCGTCGAGGCGGAGATCAAGTTCGGCTGGTCGATCAACGGCCACGCGGTCGGCGACCTGGTCGAGCGCATCGCCGCCGTGCGCGACGCGGAGATCGAAGCCCTGGTCGAGGAGTACGAGGGGCTGTACACGCTGGCCCCGGCCCTGCGGCGCGGCGGTGAGCAGCGCGAGAACCTGCGCCACGCGGCCCGGCAGGAGATCGGGATGCGCGGCTTCCTGACCGAGGGGGGCTACGGCGCCTTCACGACGACGTTCGAGGACCTCTACGGCCTCAACCAGCTGCCGGGGCTGGCCTGCCAGCGCCTGATGGC
>CAZJMY010000491.1:0-29143 GCA_964546845.1 uncultured Myxococcales bacterium
GCGCCAGCCGGTTCGCTCCCGCGTTCAGCTCCCCGTAACGCACCTCCTTGCCCGCCGCCCACACCGCCACCTTTTCAGGCTGCCCGTGCGCCACCTCTTCGATCAGCTCGTGCACGCACCGTCCGGACCCCAGCCCCTCCCGCTTCCCGCTCCACCCCTCCACCACCTGCCAACGTTCCGCCTCCCCCAGGAGCGGCAGCTTCATCACCTCGCGGCCGTCGGCCGCGACCATGCCGCGCAACAACGTGATCCAGCAATCGACGAAGCGTTGGATCGTCGAGCGTCGGAACTTCGTTGCGTCGAAGTCCCAGCACGTCCAGATGCGATCCTCCAGCTCCAGCGCCTCCATCACGAGGTCCAGCCCGGCCGCCCCGAAGCTTTCGAACCGCCCGAACGGCTCCAGCTGCACGCCTCCCCAGCCGACCGGCCCGAAACCCGTCGAGCTGGTCAGGACCGCCGTCATCTCGGCGGCCTCGCGCGCCTTCTGGAAGACGTATAGCGCCTGGTAGTAGGGTTGCTGGTCAGCCGAACGCCGCGGGTTCAGACGCTCCACGAGCTCGGTCAGTGGGTAATCCTGGTTGCGCAGCCCCTTCGTCGCCGTCGAGTGGGTGACCTTCACCAGCTCGGCGACGGTGAGCCCCGGCTTCACCATCGATCGCAGGACGACCGGATTGATGAAGTTCCCGATGGTCCGCTTCCAGGCGCGCCCGCGGCCGGGCATCGGCGACCCGACCGCCACGCGATCCTGCCCGGTCACCCGGTGCAAGAGCAGGAAGTAGCCGGCCAGCAGCGCGTCCGACAACGTCGCGCCATTGCGCGTGGCCAGCTCGCGCAGCCCGTGCGCCAGGTCCGCCGGCAAGACGGTCGTGATCGCCTCGCGCGGGTCGCCGCCGGCGCGATCTTCGCCCCGAAGGTCGGGGCGCAGCTCGAGCGGCGGGTAGTCGTCCGCCAGCGCCGCCCGCCAGTACGCCAGTTGCCGCTGCGCGCGCGGGCTCGCGAGCCACTCCCTTTGTTGCGCGACGTGCTCCAGAAAGGTCGGCCCGGACGCCGCCCGAGCGCCGTCCGACGCGGTTGAGCTGGCCGGCCGCTCCAACTCCTCGCCGAGCTCACGGGTCAGCTGCCACAGCGACCACCCGTCGAACACCAGATGGTCGACGACCAGCGACACGACGCACTCACCAGCGGCCGGCGTTCGGTAGAGCCGGGCGCGGATGGCCGGCCCCGCAAATAGATCGAAGGGACGGCTTCGATCTCTCATCACGCGGCGCGCGACCGCCTCGTCGTCCAGCTCGCCGACCTCGATGACGTCCACCGGAACCGAGACGGTGTCCAGCACGCACTGGACCGGCTGGCCGTCGCGCTCGGCGAACCGAGCCCGCAACATCGGGTGTCGCGCCGCCAATCGGTTCAGCGCCTCCTGCAACCGCGACGCATCCAGCGCCGGGCGCGCGCGCGCGACGAACAGCAGGTTGAAGTTCCCTTGCCATTCGGGGTGCAACCGATAGAGGAACCACAGATTCCGCTGGATTGCCGAGAGCGAATGCCAGTTGTCGCCGTGGTGAGATTCGCGGAGACCGAGATCAGTTGACGCCGTCACGTCACCCTCCATGGGAATGCGTTGGGAAGCAGGCGAAGCCCTCGGGCCGCCCCTCCTGCGGGGGGCAACCGGCGCGACACGCGGACTTGGTCACGACCGCTGTGGATCCGCCGGAGCGCGACTCGTCAGATCGATGGACGCCGCGAGGTCCGGGATGTGCCCGACATCCGCGCCGATCGCGTTGCGCGGCATCACGGGTGCCGGCCACGGGTCGCCGAGCGAGCTCACGTCCTGTGACCAGCCGGCGAACTGGGACACGTTGGGGGCTTTCAGAAGCGTCACGTGATTGCCGGGGCCGCGCCGGAACTGGATCTTGGGAGCCAGGCGGGCCCATCCGGAGACCACACGCCCGAACCGGCGTTCGGCCTGCTCTTGCGTCTCGTCGAACCCGCGGACGAGGACCATCTTCACGGGACCGTCGAACGTGCCGCTGGGCTCGTATTCCGTTCGGAGCGCGTCCTCGAAAGTCCGCACCGTGCCGCGCAGCAGCTCGGGAGACGAGCGCGCCGGAACCAGCCCGACCTGCACCAGTCGCGCGTGCAACAACGACAGCTGCCCCCCCGCGTCGCGGCTCTGGAAGTCTTCCAGCTTGAGGTTCAGCGATCGCTCGGCGGCCTGCTCGTACAGCGAGACCAGCTCGATCAGCGCCTCCGGGCGCGTGTACTCGTGGCCGACCCGGCCCTCGCCGCCGGGGTAGTCACCGTCGAGAATGGTCAGGCAGGCGACGGGACGGCCCGCCGCCCGTAGGCGCAGCGCCATCTCGAACGCGATCCAGCTGCCGAACGAATGTCCCACCAGCCGGACTTCGCCCCGCGGCGCGACTTTCACCAGCTCGTTCAAGTAGGCGCCGGCGGCGCTCTCGACGGTCGCATACGGCACCATCACGCCGTCCATGCCACGCGGCTGGAACCCGACGACGGGCCATTGCGCGCCCACGGCGCCGCTGAACGGGACGAAGTCGGTGATGCTGGCGCCCGCCCCCGGGATGCAGACGATGGGCGGCGTCCCGCGCGCTCCGGCCTGGATCGGGACCATCGGCGTGTACCCGAGCTCCGGCGGCGACCGCAGCTCCTTCGCCGCGCTGGCGAGCGCGCGCGCCAATGCGGTCCCGCGCGGCGGCGTGCCGAGGAGCGCGCCTTCGGCGACCGTCCGCACCTGGCGCGCCGGAACTCGCGACAGCCAGGCGGGCGAGGGGGCGTCGATCCCGCGGCTCACACGATGTATCAGAATGGACGACGCAGGCACCTCGTAGGCCCGCAGCGCTTGCTGGAGAGCGGCCCCCGGTCGCGCACCGCGATCGACCGGCGTCGACGGCGACGCATCCACGATCGCCAGCAGCTCGATCTGCTGATCGGCGCCGAGCATGCGAACGGCGACCTCATAGGCCAGCAGACCACCGTCTCCCCAGGCGGCCAGCCGGTACGGACCCGCCGGCTGAATCATTCGAATCCGCCGCACCAGATCCGCGGCCAGCCCCTGGAGCGTGCGTCGCGGGCGCGACTCCGTCCAATCGACCGGCACCATCTGCAATGGAAGCTCGGGCTCCGCCGCGCCCCATGAGGCCTCGAGGGTCTCCGCGTCGATCGCGTCATGCGAGATCGCGAACACCGGGCGTCGCGCGGCGGTCGCGGTCGTGGTCGCTGGCGCGCTCACGCCCCGACCTGTCGTTTCTGAGCGATGACCTCTGCCAGCGACGGCAGGTGAGCCACCGGACGCACCGGCGGTGTGAACTGCTTCATCGCCTCAGCCAGGGCAGCCTCGAACCGGTCCAGAATGGCGCCGACGTCGGTTTCGTTCACGATGAGCGGAGGCAGGAACCGCAGCACGGCACCGAACCGGCCGCCGGTCTCCAGCAGCAGACCGCTGTCGAAGGCGGCCTTCTTGATCCGCCTCGCCAGCTCCCCGTCCGCCGGTCCGAGCTGCTCGCCACGTCCGCCCGCTCCCACCTCGACCCCCAACATCAGTCCGCGGCCGCGCACGTCGGCAATCACCGGGCTGCGGCGGGCGATCTGCTCCAGCCCGCGACTGAGAAGCTCGCCGAGCCGCCCGGCATGCTGGTCCAACCGATCGCGGCGAACGATCGACATGGTGGCCCGGCCCGCCACCATCGCGATCTGATTGCCGCGGAACGTCCCAGCATGCATCCCGCGTTGCCAGCGATCCAGGCGGCGGTGATAGACGACGACCGACAGCGGGTAGCCTCCCCCGAACGCTTTCGAGAGCACGAGTACGTCTGGAACGATGCCGGCGTGCTCGAAGGCGAAGATGCGCCCCGTCCGCCCGAGACCGGTCTGGACCTCGTCGACGACCAAGGGGACGTCGTGTTCAGCCGTCAGGTCGCGCACGCCGCGTAACCAGGCCGTCGACACTGGGATGCACCCGCCCTCGCCCTGCACGACCTCGACGATGATCGCGGCAGGCTTCGGGATGCCGCTCTCCGGGTCGGTCAGGAGGGTCCGTAGGTAGCCCAGCGACAGCTCATCCGTCTGCGTGCCGTCCGACCCGAACGGGCAATGCAGGCGGTCGGGGTAAGGCGCGAAATGAACGGCGTTGCCCGAAAGGCCGATCCCCTGCTTGGGCATGACGTTCCCCATCGCGGCCAGCGCCCCGCTGGTCATGCCGTGGTAGGCACCGCGGAATGCGATCAGCGGCTGGCGGCCGGTCGCGAAGCGCGTCAGCTTGATCGCCGCCTCGATGGCGTCCGATCCGCTGGGGCCGCAGAATTGAATCTTGGCCACCTCGCGCAGCTGAGGAGGCAAAAGCAAGAAGAGCTCCTGGACGAAGTCGAACTTCGCCGGCGTCGCGAGGTCCAGCGCCTGCTGCAGGTGCCCGGAGGAGATGAAACGCAGGACCGCCTCTTGCACCTCCGGGTGGTTGTGCCCCAGCGGCAGCGCCCCCGCGCAGGCCAGGCAGTCGATGAACTCTCTGCCGCGGCTGTCGCGGATGCGGACCCCGCTTCCGCTCTCGAAGACCTGACGGAAGGACGCTGCGTACGTGCGCGCGTTCGACTCGACTCGCTCGAGAAAGGCGTACCTGTTGACCCGCTTCACGCGACCCCCCTGACGACGGTTTAGACGATGGCTGCATCTGCCCGTTCTTGAACCTTCGAGCCGGGGGCGCGACCGTTCACGAGAGGCAAGTGAGGCTCTGAGTGCTGGTTTGACGAGACGTGGCCCGATGGGAAAACGGGTCGCCGATTTCTTATTCCCGCTCCATGTCTCGCTTTTGCGAACGAGCTCGCCTCATCGCTTCCGACAAACGACAGCGGTATTGTTCGTTACGTTCCGAACGCCGCCATCGTTACGAACGCGTTATTTGTTGCCGCTCGAGAGTTCACAATGGACGATCGCAAAGCGATGACATTACGCTTGAGCAATGTTCAGCGAACTTCCGGCCGAGCCCGCCAGCCGCCCACCCCTTCCGGTCGTCTTGAAGGCGGCGCGTTCACGGATTTCCGTCGGCGACTGGGTGCGCGACAACCGCGCGCGTATCGACGCTGTACTGAAGGAGAGCGGAGCGGTCCTGCTGCGGGGGTTCTCCGTCGACGCCACCCGCTTCGCTGAAGTGACCGCCACGATCTGTGGCCGCGCCGAACCCTACCTCTATCGCTCGACACCCCGAACCGCCGTCGGTACGAATATCTACACGGCCACGGAATATCCGCAAACGCTCGCGATCCCGATGCATTGCGAGAACGCCTACCAGCGTAGCTGGCCCATGCGGCTGCTGTTCTGGTGCGAGATTCCGTCGGTCACCGGGGGCGAAACACCGCTTGCCGACGTATCCCAAGTCACGTCGAGGATCCCTCGAGACATCGTCGACGAGTTCGCCGCGCGGCAGATTCGCTACGTCCGCAACTACTCCGTCGGCATCGATCTTCCCTGGCAGACGGTGTTCCAAACGCAGGACCGCTCCACCGTTGAAAGTTACTGTGCCGCCGCTGGCATTCAATTCGAGTGGCTGCCAAACGGCAATCTGCGGACCAGCCAAATTTGCCAGGGCGTTGCGACGCACCCGGAAACGGGAGACCGCGTTTGGTTCAACCAGGCCCACCTCTTTCATGTCTCGAGCCTGGACCCTGCTTCCCGCTCAGCGATGTTGTCGTTGTATCGTGAGGAGGATCTTCCTCGGAACGCCTACTTCGGTGACGGCGCGGCTATCCCTTCCGACATGCTCGCGGCCGTCAGAAGCGCCTTCGACGCCGAACGCACCGCCATCTCGTGGCACGCCGGCGACGTGATGGTCATCGACAACATGCGGGTCGCCCACGGCCGCAATCCCTTTTCCGGACGACGGCGCGTCCTGGTCGGGATGGGCGCCCCATACGCACCGGCCGGAGACGCGGCCATCGGCGCGCCCGTGTGACTACATCGCAACGGCGGAGCTCACCGTCGGTTCTTCGACCTGCGCGAGCAGTCGCTGGATCCGCTGGCCCGCCTGACGAACCCGTTCGTCCGGCTCGATCAGCGAGAAGCGGACGAACCCTTCACCGCCCGGACCGAACCCCGTTCCGGGGGCCACGGCAACGCCGGCCTTTTCCAGAAGCTCGGTGGCGAACGCGAGCGCGCCGGCCGCGCGGAACTTTTCCGGAATCGGCGCCCACACGAACATCGTCGCGTCCGGCATCGTGACGGGCCAGCCGGCCGCCCCAAGCACATCCGTGAGCAACTGAGCCCGATGCCTGTAAAGAGCGCGATTCGCGGCAACGTCGGCGTCACATTCTTGCAACGCCGTCGCAGCAGCCCGTTGGACCGGACAGAATATTCCGTAATCGAGGTAACCCTTGATGGTGGAGAGCGCACCAACGAGATCGGGCCGACCGACGCAAAAACCGACCCGCCAACCGGGCATCGAATAGCTCTTCGAGACGGTGAAGAACTCGACGGCGACCTCGCGCGCGCGCGCCACCTGGAAAATGCTGGGCGCTGACCGCCCGTCGAAGCAGAGGTCGGCATACGCCAGATCTGAAATGATCCACGCGTTCTCGCGCAGGGCCAGCGCAACGACGGCTTCATAAAACGATAGGTCCGCGCAGGCCGTGGTTGGGTTGTGCGGGAAGTTGACCAGAATTCCCTTCGGCCGTCGCGGGGCCCGCGAAAATGCGCGCGCGATCTCGGCAGCATGGTCACGCCCGGCACCGACGGCGTAGGGGATGACCTGGCCACCGGCGATCGCGACCCCCTTCTGGTGGATGGGGTAGGCGGGGTCGGGCACGACGACGCAGTCACCGGGGTTCACGAGCGCCAGCAACAGATGCGCGATCCCCTCCTTGGAACCGATGGTGACGACGGCTTCCCTGTCTGCGTCCAGGTGGACGTCGTACCGCTCCCGGTACCACTCGCAGATCGCGGCACGAACCTCGGGCAGGCCGCGCGACGGCATGTAGCGCTGAAAGCCGTCGGCCACCAGCTCGCGGTGGATCCGCGCGACGACGGCGGCCGGGCTCTTTCCGTCGGGGTTGCCCAGCCCGAAGTCGAACGTTTCGCGCCCCTGCGCGATGGCCTCCCTCTTCAGGTCGTCGATGCGCGCCAACACATAAGGAGGAAGCTGCGACAACCGAGCGCTGACGGTGTTCATCGGATCGGGCGAACAGTAGGGAAGCGCGGTGATGCGGTCAAGCAACTCAATTGCAAACGTCGAAGTATTTTTTTGAACGTCGATGTCGCGGAATATTGCTTCCGGCCGTCGTTGTTGTGCGTGCGTGCGTGCGTCCGCGCGCCGGCAATTTCACATCACCCGGGCAGGCGGGCCGATGCCGTTCAGGACGGATGACAACGACAGAAGGAGTCGCGCCGTGACCGATTCGGAACCTTTGATTGCCCTCCGGAACATCAACAAGTCGTTCGTCTCGGCGGACACCGAAACTCATGCCCTCTGCGACATCGAGCTCGAGATCGCTCGCGGCGAGTATGTCTCGATCGAGGGGCCGTCCGGATGCGGGAAGACCACTCTGCTGGCGATCCTGGGAATGCTCGATACGCCAACCTCGGGCGAGTATCGATTGGCTGGTTCTCCCGCCGCGAATCTGGACGCGCGGGAACGCGCCTTGCTCCGAAACCGTCACATCGGTTTCATTTTTCAGTCGTTCAATCTGCTGGGGGACCTCACGGTGTTCGAGAACGTGGAGCTCCCTCTGACCTTTCGCGGCCTCGGCCCGGCCGAACGGCGCAAGCGGGTCGATGCAGCGCTGGCGCGCGTGGGGATGAGCAATCGCGCTCGCCACCTGCCCGCGCAGCTCTCGGGCGGACAGCAGCAGCGCGTGGCCGTCGCGCGCGCCGTCGCGGGAGATCCCCTCGTCCTGCTGGCCGATGAACCGACCGGCAACCTGGACACCAGCAACGGCGACGCCGTCATGGCGCTCCTGGATGAGCTGCACGCCACCGGCGCGACGATCTGTATGGTCACGCACAACCCCGACTATGCCCGACGCGCCTCGCGCAGCGTCCGCCTCCTCGACGGCCGGATCGTCGATGCGGAAACAGTTCCGGTACAGGCCTCCATCGGCGCCGGGACCTGACCGTGATGGATCGCGTGCGCCAGACCCTCCGCCAGCTCGCGCGGTCTCCTGGCTTCCTAACCGTGGCTCTGCTTACGCTGGCCGCCGGTGTCGGCGCCTGCGTCGCCATTTTCTCGCTGGTCCGAAGCATCGTTCTCCGCCCGCTGCCGTACCCCGATTCGGACGCGCTCGTTCTGATCAACGAGACCAAGCTTCCTCAACTTCCGGAATTCTCGGTTGCTCCGGGCCAGTTCTTCGAGTGGCAGCGCCAAACGACCACCTTCCAGGCCATGGCGGCCGTGCGACAGGCGGCCTACAACATGACCGGCGCCGCGGAGCCGCTCCGCGCCTCGGTCCAGCAGGTCTCGGCGAATCTCTTCGAGCTGCTGCAGGTCTCTCCCAGCCTCGGCCGCGCCTTCAGCGCGGGGGAGGATGCGCCCGGCATGGATCGCGTCCTGATCCTGGACGACGGCTTCTGGCGGCGGCAGTTCGGCGCGCGGCCGGACGTGCTCGGCCAGACCGTCTCGCTGGACGGCTACCCGTTCCGAGTCATCGGGGTCATGCCCCCATCGTTCCGACTGGCGGGCGCCGTGGACTTCTACATGCCCCTCGCGTACGGGCCTGCGGATCGACAAAACCACGGCGCGCACGTCATCGACTACGTGGTCGGCCACCTCAAGCCCGGCGTGTCGGTGGATCAAGCCTCCAGCGAGCTGGGCGTCATCGCGCAGCGCCTGGCCCAGCAGTTTCCGGCGACCAATCAGGGGTGGGGCGTCAAGGTCACGCCGCTGCTGGACGCGATCGTGGGCGACGTGAGCGATCTGCTGTTCCTTCTGCTGGGGGCCGTCTGCTTCCTGCTGCTCATCGCCTGCGCGAACGTCGCCAACCTGCTCATGGCCCGCGCGACAGGCCGCTCGAAAGAGGTCGCGCTTCGGGCGGCCCTGGGTGCTACGCCCAGTCAGATTTTCAGGCACCTTCTGGGCGAAAGTCTGGCGCTGGCGGCGCTCGGGTCCGCGCTGGGAATCGCGCTCGGCTACGTCGGGATGAACGTGCTGGTCGCCCTCGCGCCGGGCGAGATCCCGCGCGCCCGCGAGATCGGCATCGACACCCGCGTGCTGGCCTTCACGGCTCTGCTGGCGGTGGTGACCGGCGTGGCGTTCGGCCTGGTGCCCGCCTTGCGCGCCGCGCGCATCGATCTCAATCGAACGCTCAAGGAAGGGGGGCGCGGCACGTCCGAGGGATCGACCCGCCACCGCCTGCGCGGGGCGCTGGTGATCTTCGAGGTCGCGCTGGCCTTCATGCTGCTGGTTGGCGCGGGGCTGTTCGTCCGCAGCTTCGGCAAGCTGCAGACCGTCAGCCCGGGGTTCGACCCCGATCGTGCGCTGGCCGTCGCGCTGCCGCTGACACCGAGCCGCTACGGAACGGCCGCTCAGCAGGTGCTGTTCGCGCAGCACGCGACACAGGAACTGGGCGCGCTGCCAGGGGTGACGGCCGCCGCGGCGGCGCACATCCTTCCCTTGTCGGGCAGCCGGCAGGTGTATGCGTTCGAGATCGCCGGACGCCCCCCCGCCCAGGCGCAGGCCATGCTGGTGGCCACCTACTACGCAATCACGCCCGGGTACTTCGACGCCATGTCCATCCCGCTGCTGCGCGGTCGGGCTTTCGCCGCGCAGGACGACGACCGAGGCAAGCCGGTGGTCATCGTCAACGACACCATCGCGCGAACGCTGTTCCCGGGTGAGGAGGCCGTCGGCAAGCGGATCGCGATCGGCTATGCCCCCGGCGTTTGGCGCGAGATCGTCGGCGTCGTCGGCGACGTCAAGCACGACAACCTCGGCGAGAGCGCGTCGCTGCAGCTGTACGAGCCGTTCGCCCAGCACCCGGCGGACACCCTGATGGTCGTTTTGCGAAGCGCAGGCGACAACCCGACCCTCCCGGGCGCGGTGCGCTCGGCCGTTCACGCGCTGGATCCCGATCAACCGGTGACCATGCCTCGACCGCTGCGCGAGGCGGTCGCCGACGCGACGGCACGCGAGCGCTTCAGCATGTATCTGTTCTCGGTGTTTTCCATCATGGCGCTGTTCCTGGCTTCCGTCGGTATCTACGGCGTGATGTCTTATTCGGTCACGCAGCGTCGAGCGGAGATCGGCATACGCATGGCCCTGGGCGCACACCCCGGACGCGTGCTCCGCATGATCCTGGCGCAAGGCGGGCGACTGGTGGCGCTGGGCCTGCTCATCGGGCTGGGTGGCGCGCTCTTGCTCACGCGAGCCCTGGAACGGCAGCTGTTCGGCCTGGCCGAGGTCGAAGCGCCAACCCTTCTGGCCATCGCCGCCTTGCTGACGCTGGTCAGCGGCGTCTCGTGCCTGATCCCCGCGCTGCGCGCGACGAAGGTGGATCCGATGACGGCCTTCCGGACCAGCCCGTGACCGCGCGCGCCTTCCCCCTGGCGACGCTGGCGGGTCTCGGAGGACTCTGGCTGGCCGGTCCCGCGCGTGCCGAGGTCGCCGACGGGAAGCCGCGGTCGATGACGCTGGCCGAAGCCGTGCAATTGGCGGTCCGCCACAACCCGGCGCTGGCCGCCGCCGGCGCCGACGTGCGCGCCGCCCAGGGCGCGCAGGAGGCCGCTCAGGGGCTCGACGACTTCGTCGTGGACGCCGCGGCCCTCTGGAACCGGAGCCACAACGCGCTCGTCAGCGGGATCCCCGTCCAGCAGCCCTACTCGAATGCGATATCCGGCGACCTGGCGCTGACAAAGCCGCTCGCGACCGGCGGTCGGATTGGCCTGCACCTCACCGGGGACTACTCCCTCACGCGCTCGATCCTGCAGACCGGCCCCACGCCCGACATGACCGAGCCGTCCACCGCCAAGGACTACGCGCCATCCGTGCAGCTGCGGCTCGAGCACCCGCTGCTGCGCGGATTCGGCTCGGAGGTGGCGCGGGCCGATCGCTGGCGGGCCCGCGGCCAGCGAGACGTGGCCGGGGCCCAGCTGGAAGGCGCTGCGGCCGCGCTGGTGCGCGACGTCGCGTCCGCCTACTGGGAGCTCGCGTTCGCCAGTCAGGAGGCGCAGATCCGGGCCAGCGCCGCCGCCGCCGCGCGCGAGCAACTTCAACGGGTGGCCGCCAACATCTCGGTCGGCAAGCTTCCCCCCAGCGCGTCCGCCGAGGTCGAGGTGGCGGTCGCGCTGCGCGACGACGGCGTCCTGGTCGCGCAGCTGTCCGTCGTCGACGCGGCGTTGACGCTGGCGCGACTCTGCGGCCTCCCCGTCACCGCCGGCACGGGTCCGCTCTTGCTTGCGGCGGACAGCCCGCGGCCACCGGCGCGATCGTTCGACGGCGCGGAGCTGCTGTCCGCCGCGCTGGCCCACAACCCGCAGCTGCAGGCGCTGCGGGCGCAGCGGGCAACGGCCGCGCTCGAGGTCGAGGTGACGGAGAACGGGCTCCTCCCGCAGCTCGACATCGCGGTGAGCGGAGGCCCCACCGCCGACGCGCCCACCGTCGACGCCACCTATCACCAGCTTTCTGGCTTCAAGAACTACGTCATTCAGGCGGGCCTGATTTTCCAGCAAGCGCTGGGACGGCACGCCGCGCGCGGGGCGCGGACGATCGCGATGGAGGGACTCCAGAAGGTTCGTCTGGGGGAAGCCGACATGGCCACCCAGGTGGCCATCGCCGTCTCTCATGGCGTCGCGGCGGTCTCGACGGCGCGACAGGAGACCGACGTGCTGGCGCGCTCGACGCGGGCGGCGGCGCTGGATCTGGAAGCCGAGAAGGCGCGGTTCGACAGCGGCCGCTCCACGAGCTTCGACGTGCTCCGCAGGCAGGACGCCCTGGCCGCCGTGCAGCTCGCGCTGGGGCGCGCGCAGGTCGATCAGCTGCGGGCGATCGCCGCCCTGCAGGCGGCGACCGGTGAGATCTTGGCAGATTACGGCGTGGCCATTCCGTGATGGAATCCGGCACCAGCAGGAACCCGCGATGAAGAGAAACCAAGGAGGCACGCTGGGCAGCCTCGACCGGCTGGCGGCGGAGCGCATGCCGCCGGCGGAAATGCCCGTCGACATTCCACGCGCCCGTTCACCACGTCCCCGGCGGCGGTGGCTCATCGGCGGGCTGGGGTTGCTGGCCGTCGTCGCCGTCGTGATGGCGTTGCGCGGGACCAGCCCCGCCGCGCCGACCGTCGAACGAGCCCATGTCTTCATCGACAGCGCGCAGACCGGACCGATGGTGCGTGAGGTGCTGGGACAAGGGGCGCTGATCCCCCAGGAGGTGCGCTGGGTTTCGGCGCGAACGAACGTGCGGGTGGAACGTATCCTGGTCCAGCTGGGGGCATCCGTACAGCCCGACACGGTGATCTTCGAGCTGGCCAACTCGGACCTCGAGCTCCAGACGCTGGAGGCGGACCGGCAGCTCGCCCAGGCAGAAGCGGAGCTCGTCAACTTGCAGGCCACGCTGAACGGTCAACGCCTGGGCCAGGCTTCGCTGGTCGCCAGCCTGCGCTCCGAGCTGGACGAGGCCAAACGTCGGGCGCGCGCCGACCAGGCGCTGGCCCGCAAGGGATTCCTCTCCGACCTGGAGCTGGGTCAAACTCAAGGGCGCGCCACCGAGCTGGAGGGGCGGCTGCGGTTCGAGCGGCTCAGGCAAGGCGCGCAGGCGCGCGGGGGCACCGCGCAGATCGAGGCGCAAAAAGCCCAGGTCGATCGTCTTCGGTCGATCGCCGAGTTCCGGCGCAAAGAAGTTCAGGACCTGAAGCTGCGGGCCGGCGTGGCCGGCGTGTTGCAAGCGCTTTCGGTTCAGCCGGGGCAAACGGTGGCGGCCGGTACGCTGCTGGCCAAGATCACCAACCCCACGCACCTCAAGGCCGAGGTGAAGGTCGGCGAGACGCAAGCCAAGGACGTGGCGGTCGGGCAGAAGGCGATCGTGGATACGCACAACGGCCTGATTCACGGTCACGTCGCTCACGTCGACCCGGCCGCGCAGGCGGGAACGGTGCTGGTCGACGTCGCGCTGGAAGGAACACTGCCGCCAGGGGCGCGTCCGGATCTGAACGTCGAGGCCAGCATCGAGATCGAACGGCTGGCGCAGGCGCTCACCATCGGACGCCCCGCCATCGGACAGCCGGGAGCGGTGGTGGGCCTGTTCAAGGTCGACGCGGATCGATCGAGCGCCACGCGCACGCCCGTGCACCTGGGCGCGACGTCCATCAAGAGCGTTCAGGTCTTGGAAGGACTCAAGCCCGGAGACCAGGTGATCATCTCCGACATGTCGCAATGGGATCGATTTGATCGCATTCGTCTGCGTTAGTTTGCGACCGTTGAAAGAACTCGTTCAGACTTGGCGATCGGCGGGCAACATGTTCGCGGTCGAGGCGGGTCGAAGCGGAGGCCGGCACGCCTTCACCGACGGCACCCACCCGTGATGACCTCGCCCGCCGCCCTTCGCCCGAGCCGCCTTCTCTGGACCGTCGTGCTGGCCGCCACCGCGCTGGCCTGCACGCCCGCGTTCGATCCGGAAGCGCGCCTCACCAAGTTGCGCGTACTGGCCGTGCGCGCTGAACCCGTGAATCCGAACGTTGGCGAGATCACGACTCTCGACACGCTCGTGTACGTCCCGCCGGACGCGGCAGGTGACCCGGTGACGTACTCCTGGTCGTGGTGCCCCGAGCTCGGCGACCCCAGCGACGGGTACCGTTGTCCGGAAACCGACCAGGAGATTCAAGAAATGGGCGCTGAGCTGGGGGTGACTGACATCCCGCCGCTCTCGCTGGGTACCGACGCGACCGCGACTTTCCGGAATCCGTTTCCGCCCGCGGTGCTCGCCGACCTGTGCAACCGCGGGTTCGAGCTGGGCGCATCGCGCTGCGACCAGGGCTTCCCGATCCGGATCGCGGTCACCGTGGCCCAGGGGAACGTCAGGCTGCCGGCCACGACGGTGCTCACCCTTCCCGTCGCGGATGGGGCCACGACGAACCTGAATCCCGCGTTCGCCGCCGGCGGTCCGGCCGTCACCGCGCTGATGAATGGGGTCGACGTGCCCATCGACGACCAGGCGAGCGTGATGTTGCCGCGGGTCATCGAGACCAAACTGCACGCGAACGTCGCCGACAGTGAAGCCGAAACCTTCGAAGGGCTGGACGATGACGGCCAACCGGCGCTGCTGCGCGAGCGGCTGACGCTGAGCTGGTACGTCGAGACCGGCGACGTCGAGCCCGACAGCTTCCACACCGGCTATTTTCCGGGCACCACCGACCTGGACAAGCTGCTGTCGAACGGGTGGAAGCCGGGCGAGCGAGCCGACTACCCGCGCGACGACGCCCAGATCATCCTGGTGCTCCGCGACTCGCGGGGCGGGGTGGGCTGGACCTCGGGCAGGGTTGGGCTGGAGCCGACCCCGTGAGCCGCCGGAGATGGCGGTCCGTCGCTTGGGCGCTGCTGCTGTTGTTGTCGGTCGCCACGCCCGTCGCGGTCTGGGCGGCTGGACGCGCGCCGGCTACCGTCGACGCCCGCGCGCTGACCAAGCTGCCGAAGCAACGGACCACCGCGCCGGCCGCGTACCCGCCCCGGGCCGAGACCGAACGCATCGAAGCGGACGTGACGCTGCTGCTGAGCATCGATGCCGAAGGACGCGTCACGAAGGTGGAGGTCCAGCAGCCGGCGGCGCCGGCCGGGTACGGCTTCGATGAGGCGGCCGTGCAAGCAGCGGAGCAGTTTCTGTTCGAGCCCGCGGAGGCGAACGGAAAGCCGATCGCGGTGCGCGTCCCCTACGTCTATCACTTTCGCCTGCCGGCGCGGGCGGCCGCGTCCGAGTCGACGGGGCCGGACGCGGGTCCGGCCGACGGGGGCACCCCGAGCCTTGCGGGCGACGCTGGCTCTCCGATCGGCGCGGACTTCGACGCCGGTCCGCCCGCCACGAGCTCAGCGCCGCCGGACGCGGGCGCCGCCGCGGCGGCGTCGGCCGCTCCCGTCACTCTGTCCGGGGACCTCATGGTTCGCGGGACGCGCGAACCGATGTCCGACGTCCTGGTCACCGTATTCGTCGAAGGGGCGAACGGGCCATTGGGCTTCCAGTCCCGGACCGACCCCGCGGGGCACTTCGAGTTCCGCGGCTTGGCCGCCGGCGAGTGGCGGGTGTTCATCGAAGCCCCGGGCTTTTATCCGTACCGCACCACGGAGACGATCTTGCCGGGCATGCGGACGACGGTGAAGTACTACATGGAGCTCGGCAGCCAGAGCCCGTTCGACGTCACGGTGACCGGACAGACGGCGCGCAAGGAGGTCAATCGCGTCATACTCCCGCGGGAGATCATCGACAAGGTCCCGGGGACCATCGGCGACCCGCTCAACGTGCTCCCGTCGCTGCCGGGCGTGGCGCGCACGCCGCTGGCGGGCGGCGAGATCGTCGTGCGCGGAGCAGCCCCCGAGGACACCCAGGTCCTGGTCGACGGGATGGACGTGCCGAACATCTATCACTTCGGCGGGCTGCGCAGCGTCCTGCCCATCGGGATCCTCGAGAGCATCGACTTCCAACCCGGCAACTTCAACAGCTACTACGGACGCGCGATCGGCGGCATCATCGACGTCCGCCTGAAGAAGCTGGCGCCCACCCACTTCGGCGGCTACGTCGACCTCAGCCTGCTGGACGCGGGCTTGTATCTGGAGGCGCCGATCGGCTCGAAGGGGGCGCTGGCGATCGCGGCGCGCCGCAGCTACATCGACGCTTTGCTGCGCAGCAACGACTCGGACAGCAGCGGCGTCAGCCTGGTGACGGCGCCGGTGTACTACGACTATCAGCTCCTCGGGAACTATCGCCCGGCCGCGGGGCACGACCTCCGCCTGGCGTTCTTCGGTTCGGACGATCGGCTGGCGGAGCTGTTCACGAAGCCCGGAGACCTCGCCCTCCAAGCAACCAGCGCTCGATTCAGCCAGCAGCAGAGCTTTTATCGCGGGATCCTGAGCTATCGCTACGTCCCGACCACCCGTTTCGAGAACAGCGCGGCCGTGTCCATCGGACGCGACACGGCGGACTTCGCGCTCGGGCAGGTGCTTTTCAACGTTCAGACCGACACGTTGCAGTTGCGCGACACGTTGCGCTGGAAGGTGGCGCCGTGGATCACCCCGGTCGTGGGGATCGACAGCCTCACCCAGCGCTGGAATGGGCTGGCGCGCCTGCCGGCCCTGCCGAAGGAGGGGATGCCCGCCGCCAACACGGACCTCTCGCAGTTGATGGAGACCCGCCTCAACTCGGTGGTGACCTGGTCGCCTGGGTGGTTCGGGGAGCTCGAGCTCACGCCCACGGAGCGACTGTTCATTTCCGCGGGCGTGCGCGCCGACTACTTCCGGCGGATCTCGCAGCTGACGGCAGCTCCGCGCTTCATCGCCCGGTACCGCCTCACGCCGACGGTCACCGCGAAGGGCGGCGCCGGCCTCTACTACCAGGAGCCGCAGTTCGACGAGACGGATCCCAACTTCGGCAACCCCCATCTCGAGGCCGAGCGCGCGCTGCACCTCTCGCTGGGCGCCGAGTGGAAGCCGCGCCCGTTCCTGACCTTCGACGGCACCGGCTTTTACAAGCACCTGACCAGCATGGTCAGCCCGACCGACGCGACCACCACGACGGCCAGCGGCGTGTCGGAGCCGCTGCGGTACGACAACAACGGCGTCGGCCGGGTCTACGGATTCGAGCTCATGATCCGTCACGACTTCTCAAACAAGCTGGTGGCCTGGCTGGCGTACACGCTCTCGCGGTCGGAGAGGCGCGATTCCGGATCGTCCACGTATCGGCTCTTCGACTTCGACCAGACCCACATCTTGGCGGCGGTCGCCACCTACCAGCTGCCGGCGAACTACCAGATCGGCATGCGTTACCGCTACGTGACCGGCACCCCGCAAACGCCGACGGTTGGGGCGACGTTCGACTCCATCACGGATCGCTACGATCCGATCTTCGGGGCGCCCAACAGCGCCCGCACGCCGGCTTTCCACCAGCTGGACCTACGGGTCGACAAAAAGTGGATCCACGAGAAGTGGACGTCGACGGTCTACCTGGACCTGCAGAACGTCTACAACCGCGCGAACCCCGAAGGGCTCGCCTACAACTACGACTACACCAAGGTCGCCATCTCCCAGGGGTTGCCGGTCTTGATGATCGTCGGGTTCAAGGCTGACTTCTGATGCGGTGGCAGCGGCGAAGCGTCCGGGCGGAGCGAGGGGCGGCGATCGCCGCGTTGCTCGTGACGCTGGCTTGCAGCGCGTCCAGCCGGGCGCAATCCCTGGTCGAGCCACGCGCCCGCCAGGGCTACTACCTGGCCGTCGGCGACGAGCTCTACGGCAGCGGAGAATGGGGCCCGCACGTCGCGCACAACGTCACCCCCGGGCAGCTCTTGATCGTGCGCGCCGGGGAGATGATGACCCCGCGCTGGGGCGTCGGGTTCCACTTCGATTACGCCGTGGGGATCGGCAACGCCAAGACCCACGACAGCTCGGGGAGCTTGCTCGAATTCCAGTTCAACCCCGTACGCAACCTGGCGCTTCATTCCGGCGTCGGTCTGGGCACCGTCACCATCAACTTTCCGAATGATCTGGCCCACCCGTCGCGCAGCGGCTACGGATCGCTCTACGAGGTCGGCGTGTCCTGGGCCCTTTTCTTCACGAACCGGCTGACGGGCGGATGGGCGATCACGCCGACCGCGACGGCCCGCTACCTCCCGGGCGGCGAGGTGAGCGGCCTCTGGTTCGGCCTGGGCCTCCAGTTCGAGGCCTGGACCGGGCTGCCGCGCAACCGGCTGATCCTTCCGGACACGGAAGCCTACAAAAAGGATTTGGCTCAGTGACTCACGTCAGGGCGAGCCAGGGGCAAGGGTGACGACATGCCGCGATTTCGAGCTCTGTTCGTGCCGTGCGAGCCAGGCGTTCTGTCCCACGCGGTTCCGCTGGTGGCGCTCTGCCGCATGTTGCCGCCGGGCGACGCCGAGCACGCGTTCCTGGTGCCGCGCGCGCGACACGACATGGTCCGCCGCTTCGACGTCAACGTGCTCGATCTCGACCACCGGGACATCACGACGCAGATGGTGGCGCACAGTCGATTCCGCCCGAATGTCCTGATCTACGACTGCAGCCTGACGGCGCCCTATGCGGCGCGGCTGGCGAAGATTCCGAGTGTCTCGATCATGCGGACCGGATCCCTGCCTGGTGAGGTGCTGCGATCGTCCTGTCGCACGCACTCGATGGCACTGGACGTCAGCGCGCTGCCTGACCCTTCCGCGCTGGGATTGCCCAAGCCGCGCACGCTCGCCGAGCTGTTCCAGGGAGACCTCAACGTCATCCCGGCCGTCCCGTCGCTGGAGCCGCTCGAGGCGCCTTACGCGAGCGACCCGAACTGGACGTATGCCGGGCCGCTGCTGATCAACGACCTCTTCGCCAGCGCCAAACCGCCCTACACCCTGGGTCGAGAGCTGCGGGAGGTCGAGACGTTCTTCGAGAGAAATGCGGGCCGGCGGATCGTGTACGTGACCCTCGGCGGGGCCTCGCCCAAGCCCGGCGAGCGCGAGCTCATCGCCTGCATCCGGACGTTGCTGGAGAACGGCTACGGCTGTGTGACCAACCTGGCCGTCGACCCGCTGCCGCACGACGGCCGTTGCCTGGTCGCGGCGTACCTCCCGATGCACTACGTCTGCGCGCGCGTCGACGTGATCGTGCACCACTGCGGCAGCGGCGCGTACCAGTATCCGCTGCTGCACCGCAAGCCGGCGGTCACCATCGGCACCGAGTGCGTCGACCGCGAGGAAGTGGCGCTGCGCTTGGCCGAACGCGGGCTGTCGCGACACCTGCCCGCGCCCTGGAAGACGCCGTCGTTTGCCGAGCAGTTTCAGGCGGCGATCGACTGGTGCCTCTCGACCTCCCACACCGGCGCGCTTGGCGCAGCCTTCGACGCCGTGACCGCCGAGATCGCGACGGTCAAAGCCGGGTTCAAGCTCACGGCCGTGCTGGACGCAGCGCTGGCCAAGAAGCCGATGAAAGCGCGCTAGACGCGGCGGCCAGGGCGCGATCAGGCCGCGCGGAACCAGCGCCAGATCTGGGAAACGGTCGGCGGCTTGCCGGCGATCAGCAGGCCCATCCGGTAGATCTTGGCCGTGATCCGGTGGCTGGCCCAGATGCTCGCCATCAGCAGGACCAGACTGGCGGCCACCTGCCACCCGGGCACCGAGCTCAACGTCATCCGCATCGGCATCAGGAACGGCGCAAACGGCGGGATCAGCGAGGCGACGACCGAGAAGGGCGCGTCGGGCACCTCCTTGACCACGAACGAGAGCACCACCGGGATCTCCCAGGCGACGCTGATGGGCAGCATCAGGTGCTGGCCGTCCTGCGGCGTCTCGACCAACGAGCCGACGGCTGCGTAGAAGAGGATGAACAGGGTCAACCCCAGCAACAGGAACGCGACGCACAGGATCCAGAAGGACGGCGGGAGCGCCAGCACCTGCTCCAGCACTCCGCCGCCCGTGTCCGCCATGGACGGCGCGCGCGGATCCGCCGGGGTCGGAGCAGCTGGGCCCAGCAGCCACCGAACCACCTGCAGCTCGACACCGCCGACGGCGACCCAGAGCAGCACGTCCATGAACGCCGACGCGCAGATGCCGGCCACCTTCCCGAGCACCAGGTCCTCGGCCGTCGCGCACGAGAGGATCACCTCGACCATCTTGGTCGACTTCTCCTTGCACATCGCGTTCACGACGGTTGCACCGAACAGCAGCACCATCAGGAACGTGATCCCCAGCAGCCCGTACGCGATCCAGATCGCGTCCTCGCTGTGTCGGGCCTGCTCCGCGTCAATCTGTTGAACCCGCAATGGCACCGTCGCTTGCAACGCGTCCAGCTGCGCGCGGGTCAGTCCCGCCGCCGCCAGCCGGCGCTGCGCGATCGCCTCGTTGAGGGCGTCCTGCAGGGCCCGCATTCGCGAGGGCTTGCCCAGACTGCGCGTCAGCAACTGCGCGTGCGTCGTCGCCAGGTCGGCGCCGTCCAGCACCAGGATCGCGTCCAGCTCGCCCTTGCGCAGCTGCGCCCGTTCTTCGGGCCCGGGTGACCGGCGCAGCGGCACCCAGACCGCGCGTGGAACCCGGCGCTGGATGTCCGGCAAGGCGTCCGCCGCGGCGGCGGTCGCTGGCACCCAGGTCCCGACGCGCCAAGGTGCGTTGCCATACCGGTCCAAGAGCCGCGGCGCCCCGAGGATCAGCAACAAAGCCAGCATCGGCGAGACCAGAGCCGACACCCAATACCAGGGGCTCCGGAGCACCGTCAGCAACTCGTTGCGAAAGATGGCTCGCCACTTCATGCGCCGGTCCTCGCGCTTGCCGTGGCGGTGTGCGGGCCGTCGACCGTCTCGAGGTACAGCTCCTGGAGGGTCATCTGGCCCAGCGTCAGCCGCTGCACCGGCCCCCAGAGCAGCGCGCATCGAGCCGCTTCCTGCAGCTCCGACTCGCCGGCCGTCTCGACGACGACCGAGCGGCCGCGGCGGGTCATGACCCAGCCGCCGGTGCCCCGCGCGTCGGACGAGAACGGCAGGACCGGCTCGGCGAAGTAGTCGACCCGACAGACGAACCGGCCGCTCTCTCGCAGGAGATCCCCGATTCGTCCCTGGCGCCGGATTCGCCCGCCGTCGACGATGGCGACCTGGTCGGCGACCCGCTCGACCTGGTCCATGTTGTGCGAGCTGTAGAGGACGGCGGTCCCGCTCTCCTTCAGCTCGGTCAGGATCTCGCTGAACAGCGCGACGTTGACCGGATCGAGGCCCGACAGCGGCTCGTCCAGGATCAACAGCCTTGGTTGGTGCATGAATGTCATCAGCAGTTGCACCTTCTGTTGCAAGCCTTTGGACAGGCGACCGAGCTTCTTGTTCAGGTGACGCTCGAGATCCAGCCGCTGCAGCCAGGGGCGGGTGAACCGCTGGACAGCGTCGCGAGAGAGGCCGCGAAGCCCGCCGATGAGCTCGAGCATCTGCATCGGCTTGAGATCGAGGTACATGCCCCGCTGCTCCGGCAGGTACCCGACGGCGGACTTGGGGACCGTCGCCATGTCCTCGCCGTCGCTGCGAATGGACCCCTGATCGGGGAGCAGGATCCCGAGGATCATCCGGATCGTGGTGCTCTTGCCGGCGCCGTTGGGGCCGACCAGCGCCAGCACCTTTCCGGGCTCGATCGCGAACGAGATGCCGTCGACGGCGACGTGGTCGCCGAACCGCTTCACCACGCGCTCGACCTCCAGCGTCGCCATCACGCGTTCTCCGCCGCCGAGGGCGCAGCGACCCGGGCGGCGATCGCCGCCGCCAGAGCGCCCACATGGGGCGGCGACATCACCGTGGCGTGGCTTCCCGGCACGTCGACCACCTGCAGCCGATCGCCGGCCACCGCCCTCCACCCCAGGGTCGGGTCCTCGACCTGCCGCCCCTCGGCGCGGAAGAGCGTGATCGGCGCGGCCACCTGCGGGAGGCGATAGTCGGCGACCGCCTCGAACGTCGCGGTCGCGACCTGGACCATCCGGTGAAGCAGCTGGTCGTCCAGCTCGTCGCCGATCGAGCCCGCGCGCTTCAACGCCGCGAGCATACCCGGGACGTCGCCCGCATCGGCCAGCGCCGCCAGCTCGGGCTGCAGCTCGGCGGGAGCGGTGGCCGACACCTCGCGCTGCAGGATCAGCGCATCCTTGCGCGCGGGGTCCGTGGCAGCCCGCACCCGCGCCGCCAGCTCGCTCCAGCCCCCGATTCCGCTCGGGTCGGCGTAGCTGTCGACGACCCCGACCCAGGCGACGGTCTCCCCCTCTTCGACGAGACGCGCCGCCATCGCGTAGGCGATCACGCCGCCCGCCGACCAGCCGAGCAGGCGATACGGCCCGTGCGGGTGAACGGCGCGCACGGCAGCGACGTAAGCGGCGACCATCTCGGGAACCGAGCGCGAGACCGCTTCGCCCCCACGCAGGCCGGCCGGCGCCAGCCCATAAACCGGCAGTCGGGGGTCCAGGTGCGGCGCCAGCGCCCGCGCGTACTCCACCGATCCGGTGGCCTCGTGCACCATGAACAGCGGCGCCCAGGTCCCCTCCGGTCGTATCGGGATCAGGGGCGAAGACGGCGGCGTGCGCGAGGACAGACCGCCCACCGCCGCCGCGAAGTCCGCGAGCGTCGGGTGCCCGAACAGATCGCGGACCGTGGCGTCCACCCCCAGCGTGCTCCGCACGCGCGAGACCATCTGCACCGCAAGGAGCGAATGGCCGCCCAGGTTCAGAAAGTCGTCGTTTCGTCCCACACGTTCCACCCCCAGCAGCTCGCCCCAGATGCGCGCCACCCGCTCCTCCAGCTCGCCCCGGGGCGGCTCATGCGCGCCCGAGCGCGCCAGCCCCTCGACCGCAGGCAGCGCCCGTCGGTCGATCTTCCCGTTGGGCGTCAGCGGCCAGCTGTCCAGAGCGACGAACGCGGACGGCACCATGTAGTCGGGAAGCGCGGCGCGCGCGTGCGCCCGCAGGCCGTCGGTGTCGCGGGCACCGTCGCCGCTCAGATACGCGATCAAGCGGTTCCCGCCGCTCGGCTCCCCGCGAACCACCACCACCACCTGCTCGACGCCGGGCGCCGTCGCCAGGCGGGCCTCGACCTCCCCCAGCTCGATGCGGAAGCCGCGGACCTTGACCTGATGGTCGGTGCGACCGCCGAACTCCAGCTTTCCGTCGGCCCGCCGGCGCACCAGGTCGCCCGTCCGGTACAGGCGCCCGGCGCCGAACGGGTTCGGCACGAACCGCTCGGCCGTCAGCTCCGGCCGATTCCAGTAGCCGCGCGCCACCCCGTCGCCGCCGATGAACAGCTCTCCCCAGACGTCGAGGGGCGCGAGACGCATCGCCTGGTCCAGAACGTACAGCTGCGTGTTGGCGATGGGCTCACCGATCCCGATGGGCTTGCCATCCTGCTGCACGCGCTCGACGCTGGACCAGATCGTCGTCTCCGTCGGACCGTACATGTTCCACAGAGACGCCCCGCGTGGGAGCAACCAGGCGGCCAGATCGGGCGGCAGCGCCTCGCCGCCGCACAGCATCTTCAGCGTGGGGCGGCCGCGCCAGCCGGCGTGCTGCAGCAGCTTCCAGGTGGCGGGCGTCCCCTGCAGCAACGTCGCCTCGCTCCGGTCCAGCAGCGCCGCCAGCCGGTTGCCGTCGCTGGCGTCTTCGCGTGACGCGACCACCACGCGCGCTCCCACCGTCAGTGGCAGCCAGATCTCGAGCCCCGCGATGTCGAACGACAGGGTCGTCACGCTGACGACGACGTCGCCGGCGTCCAGCCCCGGGCGGACGGCCATCGACGACAGGAAGTTCACCAGCGAGCGGTGCGTGATCTCGACCCCCTTCGGGCGTCCGGTCGAACCGGACGTGTAGAGCAGGTACGCGACCTCGCCGGCGGCGCGGCGCTGCGCCGACGCGGGCGCCGTCGCGCGTCGGTCGCCGCCCGGCGCGTCGATCTCCAGCACCGGCGCCCGCCAGGGCAGCTCTCGCAGCGCGCGCTGGCTGACGACCACGGCCAGATCGGCGTCATCCCCGATCATGGCCAGCCGCTCGGCCGGATGGGCGGGGTCGAGCGGGACATAAGTGGCTCCGGCCACCAGCGTGCCCAGCAGTGCCACCACCATGTCGACCCCGCGCTCGAGGCAGATCCCGACCCGCGTGCCCGGTCCCACGCCTCGCCGGGCCAGCCGCGCCGACAGCCGGCGGGCCCGCCGATCCAGCTCGCGATAGGTCAGTCGGTCGCCTCCGTGAACCACCGCGACAGCGTCCGGGGTGCGGAGCGCCTGCGCCTGGACCAGCTCGTGAACGGCGCGATCGCGAGGGTAGAGCGCCGCCGTGCGGTTCCACGCGCTCAGCACCTGATCGTGCTCACGGCGGGGGAGCACGTCGATGTCCGTGAGCGGCTTCTCCGGCGTCTCCGCCAGAGCCGCCACCAGGCCGGCCAGCGCCGACTCGACGAAAACGCACAGGCGCTCGGGGTCGACGGGATGCGCCACCTGCGCCGTCAACAACAGGTCGCTGCCCGCGTCGTCCACGGACATCACCACGGGGAAGTTGGTCAGGTCCTCGGCCCAGAGCGTCTCGACGCCCGCCTCGTCGGGGGCCGGCTCGAACGCGCCACCGGCGGTCGATTCTCCGTTCGGCGCCGGCGGTTGCGACACGACGGCCTGGGCAGCGTGACGGTAGTTGAGCAAAGCGGAGAACAGCGGCATGGACGCGGGCACGCGGCTGCAGCGCTGGGCCAGGATCAGCGACGCGTGCTCGTGCCGGATCAGCTCGGCCAGC
This sequence comes from uncultured Myxococcales bacterium, assembly GCA_964546845.1. GTDB lineage: Bacteria > Myxococcota_A > Polyangia > Fen-1088 > Fen-1088 > JADGRB01. Next base: position 24,403 of record CAZJMY010000491.1, read on the forward strand.
AAGCCGTGAATCTGGCGAACGCCTTGCGCCGTCCCGAGCCCGCCGACGTCCAGCCGGACGGGGAGCGTGTTGATGAACATCCCCAGCCCCCGTTCGGCGCCTGCGCCCGCCTGCAGCCGCCCCGACAGCACCGTCCCGAACACCACGTCCCGCCGCGATGCCACGCGCGCCAGCACCATCGCCCACGCCAGATGCACCAGGCTCGCCACGCCGACCCCCAGCTGCCGCGCTTGCTGGCGGGCGGCGGCGGCCACGGACGGATCCAGCCAGCGGTGCGCCTGCGTGAGCCCAGCCCCGTCGCCCTGCACGTCCAGCAACCCGAACGGTGCCGTCGGCTCCTCGACGTCGCCGAGCAGTCGCTGGAAGAAGGCTTCGTGCTCCTGGCGAGGGACTGCCTGCAGAGCCTGTCCGACGAAGTTTCGGAACGGCACCGGCGGCGGAAGCTCCGCGGCCCTGCCCGCCTCGATCAGGTCGACCTCCTCCACCAGCACCTGCGCGGCCGTGTTGTCGATGACCAGGTGGTGGGCCAGCAGCAGCAGCAGCCAGCGAGCCTCCGGCTCGTCGTGGGCGACGACGGCGCGCAGCAACGGCGCCCGCCCCACGTCGATCCGGTGACGGCGCGGGTCATAGCGCCGCTTCAACTGATCGGCGATCGCGCCCGATCCCGGGTCCTCGACGAAGCTCTCGACGATCAGCGGCGCCTCTCGCAAGACGACCTGCAGGGGTTGCTCCAGCCCGTCCCAGAGGATCGCGGTGCGGAGGACGTCGTGGCGGTCGACCACCGCCTGCAGCGTCGCCAGGAACCGGTCCAGCCGCGCCCGGCTCGGAAAGGCGAGCAGGTGCGGGACGAGATACAGATCGCCTGTCTCACTCATCAGATGCTGGAACAGGATTCCTTCTTGGAGCGGCGCCAGCGGGTACACGTCCTGCACGTTCCCGGCCCCTCCCGGCACACGCGCCACGATCCGATCGATGGCCCCCTGATCCAGCTGCACCAGCGTCAGCATCTCCGGCGTGATCACCGTTGCGCCGTCGGGGATGAGGTTCGGCGGCACCGCGATCTCGCGCCCGCCGCTGGCGACGGCCGCGGCCAGCGCAGCCAGCGTCGGGTGGTCGAACAGCGACCGAACGTTCGCCGTCAACCCCACACGGCGCATCCGTTCGATGACGGTCAGCGCCAGCAAGGAATGCCCGCCCAGGGCGAAGAAGTCGTCGTGACGGCCGATCTCGGTCACCCCCAGCACCTCTCCCCAGATCGCGGCCAGGCTCTCTTCGATGACGCCGCGGGGTGGAACGAACCCGCGCTCGCTGGCCTCGGGAATCTGCGGCGCCGGTAGCGCCTTGCGGTCTGTCTTGCCGCTGGCGGTCAGGGGCAGCGCCTCGAGGCGCAGGAATGTGCCGGGCACCATGTAGGCGGGCAGGCTCAGCGCCAGCTGGTCGCGCAGCGCCCCCTCATCGGGCGCGTCCGGTCCCGTGTAGTAGGCGACCAGCCGCTGATCGCCGAGGCGATCTTCACGCATCACGACCACCGCCTCGCGCACGCCGGGCACCCGCGCGAGGTGGGCCTCGATCTCACCGAGCTCGATGCGCAGCCCGCGCAGCTTCACCTGCCCGTCGTTGCGCCCGAGGTATTCGAGCGTGCCGTCCGGCAGCCATCGCGCCAGGTCGCCTGTCCGGTACATGCGGGCGCCCTCCTGGTCGACGAAAGGATCGGCCACGAAGCGCTCCGCGGTCAGCTCGGGGCGATTCAGGTAGCCGCGCCCGACAGGTACGCCGGCGATCATCAACTCGCCGGCCACCCCGATCGGCGCCGGCTGCAGATCGGCGGTCAGCACGTAAATCCGGGCGTTGGCGATCGGACGGCCGATCGGAACCGGCGAACGGGGTTGCTGCGGGTCGCAGACCCAGGCGGTGACTTCCACGGCCGCCTCGGTGGGCCCGTAGAGATTGAGGATCTCCACCGCCGGCAGGCGCTGGTGCGCCAGCTCGACCAGCGCCGCTGGCAGCGCCTCCCCGCTGCACATCATCCGCCGCAGACCCGTGCAGCGCGCAGCGGCCGGGTGCTCCAGGAAGGCGCGCAGCATGGACGGTACGAAGTGGACGACGTTGACGCCGGCGCTCTCGATCAGCTCGGCGAGATAGGCGGGGTCCTTGTGTCCCTCTGGCCGAGCGATCACCAATCGGGCGCCGGAGATCAGCGGCCCGAAGATCTCGCCGACGGACACGTCGAACGTGTACGGCGTCTTTTGCAGAAAGACGTCCCCCGGCCCCAGCCCGTACAAGCGCCGCAGCCACAGCAGGCGGTTCACCACGCTTCGGTGCTCGTTCATCGCCCCCTTGGGGCGGCCCGTCGAGCCCGACGTGTAGATGACGTAGGCCAGATCTCGCGCCGAGCGCCGCACCGGTGCCGCGCCGTCGGCGGCTTCATGATCGTTGCCGGCCTGGTCGTCGTCGTCGACGTCGACGATCGGGAGCGTCCCGAGCTCCACCGGAAGCTCGGCGCGGGCGAGCCGGTGGGTCAAGAGCGCGGCTGGCGCGCAGTCCTCGAGGATCTCCTGCAAGCGCTGGCGCGGGTAAGATGGATCCAGCGGGACATAGGCCCCGCCGGCCTTCATCGTGGCCAGCAACGCGACGACCATCTCCGGGCTGCGGTGCATCGCGACGGCCACGCGGGTCTCGGGACCGACACCCAGCTCGCGCAGGTGGTTGGCAAGCCGGCTGGCGCGTCCGTCGAGCTCCGCGTAGCTGATCGTCTGGTCTCCGCTGATCAGCGCCGCTGCGGTCGGGGTGGCGCGGGCCTGCGCCTCGAACAGCTCCTCGATTCTCTGCTCCTCGAGCTCCTCCGTCTGGGTGGCGTTCCAGCCCTCCAGGACCTGATGACGCTCGTCCGGCGGCAACACCTCCAGGCTGCGCACCGGCGTGGCGGGCGCCGTCCGGAGCGCATCGAGCAGGCTCGAAAGCGCCGTTTCCATGAATCCACACACCCGCTGCGCATCGACGGATGCGCTCACCTGCGCCGTCAACATGATCGCGTCGCCAAAGTCGTCGACGGACAGGGTCAGAGGGTAGTTGGTCCGCTCTTCGGTTTCGAAGGTCTCCAGCGGATCGCGGTCCTCGGCGGCCTCCGCCGCGTCGGCGTCCAGGCCGCTCGGCTCGTCGGCGACCAGATTGCGGTGCCGGTAGTTGAGCAACGACGAAAACAGCGGGGTCCCTGCGGGCACCCGGCTGCAGCGCTGGGCCAGCGCCAGCGGCGCGTGCTCGTGGCGCATCAGCCTGGCCAGCACCTGGTGCGTTTCGCGGACGGCCGCCACCACCGGCGAGTCCGTGAGCCGGAGGCGCGCCGGGACCGTGTTGATGAAGGGGCCCAGCATGCGATCGGCGTCCTGGCCGCCTTGCAGCCGCCCGAACATCACGGTCCCGAACACCACGTCCTGCCGCGCCGACGCGCGCGCGACCACCAGCGCCCAGGCGAGGTGAATCAAGCTGGCCACGCTGACCCCCAGCTCCCGCGCCTGTTCACGCAGCCCCGCGGAGAGACCGGCGTGCAGCAGACGCCGGGCCTGCCCGATCGTGCTCCCGTCGCCGCGCACCTCCAGCAGGCCGAACGGCGCGGTCGGCTCGTCGACGTCGCCCAGCAGCTCGCCGAAGAAGCGAGTGTGCTCCTCGACGGGCACCCCCAGCCGCGCCTCCGCCACGAACCGGCGGAACGGCACCGGCGCCGGCAGCGCAGCCCCGTCGCCGCTCTCCAGGCAGGCGATCTCGCGGGCGATCAAATTGATCGACGTCGCGTCGTCCACCAGATGGTGAATCAAGACCAGCAGCAGCCAACGGCCGCGGATCGGGTCCGCCGCGGCGACCGCGCGCAGCAAGGGCGCGCGCCCCAGATCCAGGCGGTAGTGGCGCGGATCGAACATTCCCTTCAGCTGCTCGACCGGATCTCCCGCGGCCGGATCGAGCGCCACCGTCTCGATCTCCAGCGTGGCCCGCCGGAGCACGACCTGAACCGGTTCGTCCAGCCCCTCCCAGAACACGGCGGTGCGCAGGATGTCGTGACGCTGGACCACCGACTGCAGATGAGCCGCGAAGCGATCCAGAGCCTCGCGGCTGGCGAACCCGAGCAAGTAGGGGGTCAGATAGGCGTCCCCCTGGCGCGCCAGAAGGTGGTGAAAGAGGATCCCTTCCTGCAGGGGGGCCAGCGGGTAGATGTCCTGCACGTTCGCGGCCCCGCCGGGAACGGTGGCGACGAGCCGGTCAATCTCCGGCTGGTTCAACTTCACCAGGGTCAGCATCTCCGGGGTGATGGCTTGAGCGTCCGCCGGAATCAGGTTTGGCGGCACCTCGACGCCAGCCGGCTCGGGCGCGAGCGCCTGCGCCAGCCCGGCCACGTTCGGGTTGCTGAACACGGTCCGCACGTCGGTGTGCAGGCCAGCCCGCCGCATCCGCTCGACCAGCGTCACCGCCAGCAGCGAGTGCCCACCCAGCGCGAAGAAGTTGTCGTCGCGCCCCACCCGCTCGACGCGCAGCAGGTCGGCCCAGATGCTCGCCACCTGCTGCTCCAGCTCGCCGCGCGGCGCCTCGTACCCCCGGACGCCGAAAGCCGCTCCGCCGGGCGCCGGCAGCGCACGTCGATCCAGCTTGCCGTTCGCCGACAGCGGCAGCGACGCCAACCGCACGTACGCCGACGGCACCATGTACTCCGGCAGCACCGCCCGTGCGTGCCCGCGCAACTCCTCCGCCTCCG
>CAZJMY010000492.1:0-1110 GCA_964546845.1 uncultured Myxococcales bacterium
CTGTGGACCAAGGTGAAGCGCGGGCTGTCGGCCGGCCGCGTGCAGTCGGTCGCCGTGCGCCTGGTCGTCGAGCGCGAGCACGAGATCTCGATCTTCAAGCCGCAGGAGTACTGGACCGTCGAGGCGCTGGTCGAGGGCGCCGCGCCGCCGCCGTTCACGGCCAAGGTCGCCAAGCTGGACGGCAAGAAGGCGGAGCTCACCAACGAGGGCGCCGCCCGCGAGGTCGTCGACATCATCACCAGCACGCCGCTGGTGGTGGCCGGCGTCGAGCGCAAGGAGCGGCGGAAGAACCCGCCGCCGCCCTTCATCACGTCCAAGCTGCAGCAGGACGCGTCCAGCAAGCTGCGCTTCTCGCCGAAGCGGACCATGGGTCTGGCCCAGCGCCTCTACGAAGGCGTCGAGGTCGGCGACGACGGTCTGGTCGGTCTCATCACGTACATGCGTACGGACTCGACCCGTCTGTCGGACGACGCGGTCAGCGACGCGCGCTCGTTCATCAAGGATCGCTACGGCGCCAGCTTCCTGCCCGCCGAGCCGGTCGTCTACAAGAGCAAGAAGAGCGCGCAGGACGCGCACGAAGCGATCCGACCGACGTCGCTGAAGTACGACCCCGAGACCGTGCGGCGGGCCTGGGCCAGCGGCAAGGGCGGCGGCCGCGACGAGCGCGAGAGCGACGACCTGCTGCGGCTCTACACGCTGATCTGGAACCGCTTCGTCGCCTGCCAGATGGTGGCGGCGGTGTTCGACCAGACGTCGATCGACATCGGCGCGGGGCGCGTCGAGCTGCGCGCGAGCGGCCAGGTGATGAAGTTCCCCGGCTTCCTCGAGGTGTACGCCGAGACCGTCGAGGACGCGGCGAACGAGGACGAGACGGGAGCCGCCCTGCCCGACGTGCAGCAGGGCGAGCCGATCAAGCTGCTGGAGAACAAGCCCGAGCAGCACTTCACCCAGCCGCCGCCGCGCTTCTCCGAGGCGACGCTGGTGAAGGAGCTGGAAGAAAAGGGCATCGGCCGCCCGTCGACGTACGCGGCGATCCTTTCGACCGTGCAGGACCGAGGCTACGTCGAGAAGAAAGAGGGGCGCCTGCACCCGACGGAGCTGGGCGTGATG
>CAZJMY010000493.1:0-26313 GCA_964546845.1 uncultured Myxococcales bacterium
GCACGATCATGTAGGGGAAGACGACCAGATCCCGGATCGGCAGCAACGGCAGCACGTCCGGGATTTGGGGCTCCGCCGGACGTCCACCCTCATGCGTGGTCACGCCTGCACCATATCACGGGGCCCGGCTGCCGTTAACAGCGGGTCCCCCGGAGACGCTGGCCAGCGCGATCGCGTTCACCGTCAGGGCCCACACGCGGCCGAAGGCGTCGGGGGCGACGTCGCGCAGACTTCCAGGAACCATCTCGGGCGCGTCGGCGAGCGCGCGGTTCCAGCCGCCGCCGACCGGCACGGGGCGCAACCCTCTGTTCGTCGCCGCCCAGAGAGTTCCACGCCCGTCGGTCGCCAGGCCGTGCACCGCGAACTTCTCCCCGCCGAACGCCCGGAACGCGTGTCCATCGAAGCGAGCCAGCCCTTCGGAGGTGGCCGCCACGATGGTGCCGTCGGGCGCGCGTTCGACGGCCCAGACCAGCTCGCTCGGCAGCCCCTCGGCTTCGCCCCAGGTCTCGAGCTGCCCCTGCTCGAAGCGGCAGACGCCGGACAGCGACGCGAACCAGGTCGCGCCGCCGTCGAAGAGGACGTCCTCGAGATCGGCGGGAAGCGGAAGGGACTCGGCGGGGGTCCGCGCGCCCGGCCGAGTCGCGTGGTGCTGCACGCTGATGCCCGTTTGCAGGTCGACCTCTACCGCGCCGCAGCCGACGTCGTCACCGCCGCTGGCGGCGCGCAGGCCGGCCCAGAGGGTGCCGGCGGGCGAGACGGACAGGAACGACAGCTGCGGCGTCGTGTGAGGGGGTAAATCGATCAGCACGCGCGCCGCGGGACGCCAGCTGTCGTTTGTCCCCGTCGCCTGCGTCGCGTGCGGCGCCGGATCGCGGCGGGCGATGACCAGCGCGTTCCACGGCGGTTCGGACGAGACGGCGTAGGCCGTGCCGTGGCTGTCCGTGGCGACGCCCAGGACCTGCGCGGCAGGCGCGTCGCCGAGGCTGGCCTTCTCGTAGCGAGCGCCGTCGGTGCGCCAGGCCTTTCCGGGCTCCGTGACGACCAGGCAGCGATCGGTGGCCAGGCACGCCACCGAGAAGTGCTCGGCGTCGCCCACCAGCTGCGAGCCGTCGAGAAAGACCGGGCGGCCCGCTGCCGCCTTGGCGACTCCCAGGTCGGAGGTGCCGCAGTAGACGTCGCCTCCCGCCGCGGCCGTCACCGTGACGCCGGGCGGAAGCGCCAGATCGAGGGGCACGGCCGCCCAGCGCTCGTGCTCGCCGGGCCCGGCCGAACCGCCGAACCGCAAGGCGCCAGGGGGGACCGGCTCGCCGGGCGCCAGCGGCTGCAGACGGAACGCGCGCTCGCCACCGCGCGGGCCCGCGACGAGGACCGCGTCGCCGCCACGATCGACCAGCCCCCGAACCAGGACCCCGGCGGGCGCGATGAGCTCGACGGTGCCCGCCATCGTCAGGGCGTAGAGGCGCCCCTGCCCCGCGACGTTGCCGCCGGCCAGGCGCGTGCCCGTCGCGGTCGTCGCCATTCCAACGATCTCGGGCGCGCGCACGGCGGCGCCGCCCGGCACCGGAGTCGTCCCGCGATCGTCGGCGTGAAACAGACCGTGCCCCGTCGTGGCGACCCAGGCGCCCCGCCCCTCGGCGTCGATACCCAGCCAGCTGACCCCGGCCCCGTCGATGCCGTCGATCACCGACCAGCGGTGGCCGTCGTACCGGAACAGGCCGCCCGGCCCGCCCGCCCAGGCGCCGCCGCCCTTGGCCGCGGCGCGCGCGGCCAGCGCCGTCACCTCGCCGGGCGAGCCCGTCGACTGATAGCGCCAGTCGCCGTGCTGATCGGCGACGAAGCGACCGACGTCGCCCGAGAACGCGACCCAGGCGCTGCCGTCCTCGTCGGCGGCCAGCGCGGTGATGGACGCGCCGGCCAGCTGCGCGTCGCCGACCACCTCCCAGTCGCCGCTGGTGACGTCCCAGCGCCGCAGTCCGGGCGCACCGACGGCCCACAGCGACGGCGCGAATCCCGCCAGCGCCGTGATGGGACCGGTTTCGGCGCGCTCGACGACGACCATGGGGCCGGGCAGCGCCGGCGTGGTCGTGGGCGCGACCCCCGCGCCTGCGTGGCAAGCCGACAACGCGAGCGCGCACCCCGCCATCGTTCCCGCGAACCCCATCAGCCGCATGCCCGTCGCTACTATGCCCGGCCGCGGCACGTCAAGACCAGCGCCGCGTGCCGCCCGGTGGGCGTTACTATGGGCGCGTGCTGCAGACGGTCTCCCTCTGGGCCGCGCTGACCGGGGCGGCCGCCGTCCCGCTGGCGCCCGGCCGCACCACCGTCGTCGTGGTGTCGGAGGACGTCGGTGCGCCCATCGAGCGCGCGTTCCCCAACGATTGGTACCGGCGGGCCGCCGAGGCCGACGCTGACGAGCGGTGGGAAGAGGCGCATGCGCTCTACCGGCGCGCGGCCGAGGAGTGGGCCGCGCGGGCGCGCCGGCAACCGTCGTCGGGGCTGGACCTGGCCGTCGCCAAGGCCGAGCACGAAGCCGACCGGTCCGAGGCGCTGGCCGTGCGCGCCAGGAACGCCAGCTTCGGCGGGCGAATCCCCGACAACCTGCGAGAGACGTTCCGGCGGCGGCAGGCGTTCGACGAGGGGCGACTGCTGCGCGACAAGTTGATGGCGGCGCGGGCTGCGCTGGGCCGGCTGCCGCCTGGCCTCTTTGCCGACACGCGGGCGCGCCTGCGCGACGCCGTCGATCCCGAAGCGGCGCCCGCCCGAAACGCCGAGGCGCAGCTGTGGCGCTGCGCGACCGAGGCCGTCGGCGGTGACGCGGCCGCCGCCCGGCTGGCCCGCGCCACCGTCCCGGAGTCGGCCCGGGCCGAGGCCAGCAACGCCGTCGCCCTGGCCGCCTGCGCGGCCGCGCTGCATGAGGACGAGGCGGCCCTGCGCGCCCTGGAGGGTTACGTGCTGCGCCTGCCCCTACCCCGCCCCGCGGACCTCCTGCGCGACCTGTCGCTGGCGAACGACTGGGACCGCCTGCGCGGCACCCGCCGGTTCGAGAGTCTCTTCTGGTGACCGTTGACCTCGGCCCCGGGGGCTGCTAGTTAGGGGTCGCCGGCAACGGCATCCGGGGCTGTAGCTCAGCTGGGAGAGCGCCTCAATGGCATTGAGGAGGCCGACGGTTCGATCCCGTTCAGCTCCACGGATTTTTCAAACTCTGCGAAACGACTGGACCCCTCACCTGCGGCTTCAGGAGGCACTCCTCACGACGCCGCCCGCCCTCCGGTGAGCACCGCCAGCGCCCGCTTCTGCTGCGCATCCGCCACCGCCTCCGTTCGCATAGCTCTCGGCCGTCGTCCTGGACGACGGGTGTCGAGCGCCGAAGCGACCGCCGCTATCGTGCCTTTTCGAGGTCGGGCAGCTTCCACGCCTTGTCGAAGAGCGGCTTCTCGGGGCCGTAGAACCGGAACATCACCTCGAACCGGCTGGCGCTCTTGGTGGGCACCCAGTTTGCCTCCTTCCCGGCCGGCGCTTTCGGACCGAAGAAGACGTCCACCGACCCGTCGGCGTTGTTCGTCAGGCCCGGCGTGACGGACGAGCAGGCCGCCGACGGCATCTCGCGGATCAGTGCGTGCGTCGCGCGGTCGTACGCTGTCGCCGACCAGTACAACTTCACCGGCGGATTCGCCGGCACGTTCAAGCGATAGGAGCTGCCGCCGTCCAGCGGCTTGCCGTCCTTGTCCACGACGGTCATGAGATAGAACTGCCCCGCGCCCAGATGCTTGGGGCTGAAGTAGACGTACGAATAGAGCATGCCCCGGCCCTCGACGGGATAGTCGTCGGGGTCGGCGAAGTCAGTGGTCATGCCTTTGATGACCTCGGGCAATGCGGGTAGACCCCAGTGGAAACCCTCGTTGTAAGGCGTCGCAAGCATCAGCTCGTACTTGCGATCCAGCCACGCACGCGCCTCGCGCCCGGCGTCGCGCAGGATCCGCTTTGTCTCGTCGTCGGGATTGAAAGACCGGCCCTTCTCGATGCCAACCGTTCTCAGCGAATCGATCATGACCCGGTCGCGATCGATCCACGGCTCACGCTGCACGAAGCGGTCGAGCGCCTCGAAGAAGCGCAGGTCGTAGGGAATCGTGCTGTCGAACAGGACGTCGATCGCGTCGACGAACTTCGTCTCCGGCGAGCTCGCCGCCTGCGACAGCCGATAGAACTTGATGCGCTTGCCGTAGGTGACGGCGTTCGCGACGTCCGCGGTGCTGCTGCTCGCGAGGTTGGAGCGCAGGACGGCAAAGCCGGCATAGGTGCGCGACGGCAGGGAGATGTAACCGTCCGGCAGGTTGGCTTTGTAGCCGGGCGGCAGAATGAGGTATTTGCCGCCTTTGCCCTGGTCCACACCGGCGGGGCCGACGTCGGCGAGCGCCGTCTGCCACCCGTCGTCGACGCTTCCCGTGATCGAGTTGTGCCCGTCAGCCGGTGGAATCTCCAGCACCATCGGACCGACGTCCTTGGTGTTGTAGAACGCGAAGACGTAGATCGTCGACGGATTGGGCGTGAGAGTCTGGTTCTTCCACGTCAGCGGCCGCGACCAGTACACGATCTGATTGAAGTCGCTGCCGCACGCTTTCACCGCGTCGAACAAGAGTTGGGCGTTGACCGCCGGCATGCCCCAAATGACCGACTCGATGGCGCAGCGATGCTGGGTGCGTTCGGCCAGCTCGGCGGAGGTGAATCGCGCTTCCGCCAGTACGCCCGCTTCAGCTTGACCGTGGGTCGACGTCTCCATTTGTAACCTCCAGTCCTAGATTCACTGGCTCGTGCGGCGATATCACGGCGGCAGGCAACACGGTCCAGGCGTCGCCGTGGCGCGAGAGCCGCCCTCCCAAGCGCCGGCGGGGGGTTGGCAGACAGCAGTGTGGCGCCCGCCTCGGCGGCAGGACAGTCGGACGTTGCCAGATTCGCCCCGCACGCTCAGGGGCGCAGCGCCCGCGCTTGCAGGTCGGCAAAGATACAGGCGAAAGATACAGTTGGTGGTTTCCGCCCGCGTACGACGGGGCTTGTCGGGAATCGTCCGCCTCGCCGGCAACGAGCTCCTCAATCGTTTCCGGCAGTTGTAAGTTCGAACCGGGGCGCGACCTCGGCGGATGGGCTCAGCTCTCGCAACTCTATAGTTGTCGCCCGACGGAAGAACCGCATCGTCGTCCGTTCGAGGCTACATGCCGCTGCGATCGCCGCTGTTCGACGGGGACCCAAAGCTCAACGCCGCCTCGGAGCAAGACCTTGGACACATCACTCCAGGCGCGATTGGTGACCACGTCGTCAAGATCCAGATGGCGTTGGAGATCCTGGACAGTGCTGCGATTCCAGAAGGCGAAAGGTCGTCGAAGACCTACGGGCCTGGCACGGCCGCCGCAGTTCTCGCCTACAAGACCGCTCGCAACATCGTAAATCCCGCGATCCAGGCCCAGCCCGACAACATCGTCGGGATTCGGACGATCAAGAGCATGGACGATGAGCTGGCCGGGGCTGGCGCGGGTCGTCCTGAGATGATCGCCAACGCTCACGCGCGCAGCCGACAATCGCTGCGGTCCGTCGAGACCCGTCTCCAGAGCCTGCAGACGGAAATCAATCGAGTGGACGGGTTGCCAGAGCCCGACAAGGGAGTCGCTCTCGCCGGCCTCCTCGTCTCCAGCGCGCGAGACATTCGCGTCATTTCGGGACGGCTACTCGTCAGCGCGGACCCCCTGAGCGCTTCGTTTCGGCAAGCGTTGCAGGCGACGTTGGACCTGATTCGCAGCAACCTCGCTCAGCCTTTCACAGTCATGGACGGCGGCGCGCTCGGGCGATGTACGCCAGGGCCAGACGGCGGGATGCCGTTCGCATCCACTGCCGCAGCTGCTCCCAACCCGCAGGTGAGTCTCTGTGACCCCTTCTTCGTTCAAGCGACAGACCTGCAGCGGGATGTCGTCACGCACGAATACTTCCACTTGGTCGGCCTTGGTGACCACGCGGTGACAAAAACGTCCGAAGGACTTACCAATGCCAACACGATGGCCCAGGTAGTCGCGTTCCTGTTCGATCGATTTCGCCAGCGCAATTCCGATGGAAACGAACCCACGAACCCACCGCTACCGGCTCCCTGAGCCACCAAGGCGCCCAACCCATGAGTACTCCTCGCCGACTCTTCGAAGATCCGCGCAACACGTACATCGTCGACAACGACGACCCGGGGGCCTTCGACAAGCGATTCGTTGGTCGCCCAGGCGTTCACCGCGAGCAGAGATGCTGCCGAGATTGCGCCCCCGTCTGGGATACGCACCGAGTCCAGGACGACGACGAGAACGCTGACCGGAACTTCACTGCTTATTTGAAATCGGACCCACTTCAAGTTCAGGACGCAACCGGGGAATCGGACGATATTGACGGTCGGCGTGTCGTGGGCACCGACACGCACGGCAACAACATCTACACCCAGGACATGAAGGGCTATGTCTGGGTAGAAGGGCCGAAGAGCGGCTATCGCCCACCGTTCGTCGACGTGGAAGAGTGGATGCGTTGGCAGGGAGTGCACTGGATTCCATCGCCCACCGGCGTGCCCGGTCTGCCCAACCCCCCTCGCTGGGTTCGCATGCCAGGCGAACGCAAGGTCAAGTGGGGCTTGGGGCGGGGGAGTTGGGGTAGTTACGACTGGACGTTTCTCTGGTGTGAGAAGTGCGAGACGTCCTTGGAAAAGGGGTGGTCCGACGTTCTCGAGGGACTTCCCACCGCCGCCCGCGGCATCGCGATGATTGCTTCCTACGTCCCGGTCTTCGGAACTGCGGTCAGCTATCTCATCAATACGGGGGTCTCACTCGCCGAAGGTGAGACCATCGACCAGGCTCTCCTGGACGGTATCGGTGGGGCCCTGCCGGGCCAGCCAACGTCCGGCATCATCTTCAATGCGGGCGTGGCGATCGCCAAGGGCGAACGCATCGACCATGCACTCATTGACGGTCTCCCCGTCGACAAAAACGTAAAGAGCGCGATCAAAGTCGTTGACGATCTGGTTTACGGCATTGCAAGCGGCGAGAATGTTACGGACGCGGCCTACAAGGTCATTCGTGACCAGCTCCCCCCTGAGGCCCAGCAGGGGATGGACATCGCCCGGCGCATCATCGAAGAAAAGAATCCCCAGATCGTGCTCAGCGAGGCGGAGCAGGCTGTCGTCAATGCCGTGAGAGAAGACGCTCGGGAGATTCTCGAGGCCGCCAAGGACAAGGGAGCCGACGCCCTGAACATCGCAGAAGCCCAGGTCGACTCGATCTATAACCAGTACGCGGCCGATACCGGCTATCAGATGGCGGTCGATAGGCTCTCCCCGGAAGAGAGAGGCTCGCTCACCCTGGGATTGGCCGGTGGTGCCATGCTGCGACCTGCTCAGGTCGTGGGGAGGTTCGGTAGCGCGCCGGAGTCGAACGTCGACGAGAACAACTCCTGGGAGGAAAAGGGCAAGAGACTCATGGCCGGAGGCATACGCTTCCGACTGAAGCTGGTCTCCGACATCTCGATGGGCAGCTCATTCACCATAGCCGTCGACGACTTCGACGCGCTCAACGGTGTGTGGCGCAAGGTCGTGAAGACATATCAGATCACGGATGCCTGGCGGCGCGGCTTCGCTGTTGCAATCGGAGTCTGCGAGGGCACCTCCGAGGGAGGACCCGGGCAGACCAAGGTCTATCAAACGATGGCGGAGAATGGCGGTCGTGCCGGGTTCGAGGCGGGCCAGGCGCTCCAGCACGAACGAACTCTCCATGGAGACTCTGGGCAGCTCTCCGCGACACTCGTCGTACATACGGCGGTGGCCCACGTGGCACCTCCCGAAGACGCTGGCCGGCTCTCGGCCAAAACCGCGCTCGATGCGCCGACGGTCGACCGAGCTGCTCAGAAATGGCGGCCAGGACGATGAGCATGCGATGTGCGCGCGAGGCCGAGCTACCGCGGCGTGAAAGAAGTGCGGGCCGGCGGTAACGAGCCAGGCTGAAGTCACGTCGCCGGTCACCGGCGTGAGGCGCGTCGGGCCACGCCACGCCCACGTCGGACATTGCTACGCTCGGTTTTCCAAAGCGCCCCCCGGTTGTACGCGCAGCGGCGATCGCTACGTTGCGGCCATGAGCGAGAGGCAACTGCAGGGTTTGCGGAGGGCGGTGCTCGCGGAGGGCGGGTTCGAGCAGGTCGGGGTCACCCTCTCGATGCCGGTCCCCCGGCGCCAGGATGTGGACGTCCGCATCGTCTCGCCGCGATCGCGCCGGATCGCGACCAGATGATGGCGACGCGACCGGCGTCGTCGCGGGCGCGCGCCAACGTCAAGCGCGCGGACCAGCGTTACGTGGGTCGCGATTCCCCGCCGGAGGACGTGCAGGTCGTCGGGTCGCGGGGCAGCTACCTCCAGGCGGCGGACGGCCGCCGCTATGTGGACTTCACCGCCGGCTGGTGCGTGGGGAATCTGGGCTGGGATGTTCCCGAGATCCGGGCGCGCCTGCGCCGCTTTGGCGGCCCCGACTACGTTCACCCGTCACACCTCTACGGTCCCTGGACGGATCTGGCCCGGCAGCTCGCGGACATCACCCCGGGCCGCCTGCAGAGGAGCTACCGGGCCACCGGTGGCACGGAGGCGGTGGAGATTGCCCTCCAGCTGGCGATGGCCGCCACCGGCCGCTCGAAGTTCGTATCCATCGAGGACAGCTACCACGGCAACTCCCTCGGCACGATGAGCGTGGGCGCCTCCTCGTACCGCGAGGAGCTGCCGAACCTGCTGCGCGGCTGCCTGAAGATCAAACGCCCCCTCGACGCCGAGGCGCTGGACCGGGTCGAGCGGCTGCTCCGCACGCGAGAGGTTGCCGCCTTCATCATGGAACCCATCATCTGCAACCTGGGCGCGCTCGTCCCCGACGCAGAGTTCATGCGCGGCCTCCCCCGCCTGTGCAGGCGCTACGGGACGCTGCTCATCCTCGATGAAGTGGCCACCGGCTTCGGGCGCACGGGAAGGCTCTTCGCCTCCGAGATCTTCGGGCTCGCGCCGGACATCATGACGCTGGCCAAGGCCATCACGGGCGGTCACGCGGGCATGGGCGCCACCGTCGCCACCGAGCGCGTCGCGCGGGCGGCCGACGGAAAAATCAACGTCTATTCCACGTACGGCTGGCATCCGCTCAGCGTGGAGGCGGCGCTCGCCAACCTCGCCTACCTGCGCGCGCACGAGACGCAGCTGCTGAAGAACGTCGCGGACCGCAGCGAGGACTTCCGCTCCCGGCTGCACCAGATGGACTTCGGCTGCGCCGTCGACATCCGCGTCACCGGCCTTGCCATCGGCCTGGAGCTCGACGACGCGGACTACGCCGGCGAGCTCGCCGATCGCTGCCGCAGGCGAGGGCTGATCCTCAGCGCAGACGACGACACGCTGACCCTGTTTCCCGCGCTCACCATCTCGAGCAGCGTCCTGCACGAGGGCCTCGACATCCTCGAACGCTGTCTCTGACGGAGGCGCGCCGACCTGGCGGGAACAGACGCGGTGGCCCCCGCGGGGGTCCCGGTCCCGGCTTCTCGTAGGCGCTACGGGGCTGTCCGTAATTTCGCAGCCGAGCTCGGGGCAGCCCCGATCTCGCGCGGCGTACCGCTCGCGTTGGTCGTGTCACACGTTGCCGGCGGGACTGGCTTACCGCGGCGAGGGATCCAGCTTCGACAGCGAAAGCGAGGAACACATGGTCTTACAAGCTCCACCACCGCCGGCGTCGGGCATTCGGGCGCACGGCCTCTCTCGCGGAGCCGCGGCGCCGGAGCTGGACATTCCGGCGACCGACGGGAGTCGAACCAAGCTGGCTGACCACCGCGGCTCACCCGTGGTGCTCGTGTTCTACCCGGGCGACTTCACGCCCGTGTGCACAGGCGAGCTGGGGCTGTTCAATGAGCTGCTGCCGGAGCTGCAGGCGTTCGGCGCAAAGGTTTTCGCGATCTCGTGCGACTCGCTGTGGTCGCACGTCGCCTACGCGAAGGAGCTCAGCCTCCGCATCCCCCTGCTCACCGACTTCCACCCCAAGGGCGAGGTCTGCCGGCGGTTCGACGTCTACCGCGACGACATCGGAACGGCCGAGCGCGCGCTGTTCGTGCTCGACGGCGACGGCCGCGTCTTCTGGAGCCACGTGTCGCCCATCGAGATCAATCCCGGGGCCGACGGCGTGCTCGTCGCGCTCGAGCAGCTGACCGGGAAGGATCTCGACTCCGCGCTTCCCACACCGCAGGCGGAGGCAGAACCTCCGCAACGCCAAGCACAGGGGGTGACGCCATGACCGCGCTCAACCGGTCCGTCGACCAGAGAGATTGGGTGAGGGGACCCGCCGATGCCCCGGTGACGCTGCTCGAATACGGCGACTTCGAATGCCCGTTCTGCGGGCAAGCTTTCTGGGAGCTCAAGCAGCTCGAACAGGAGGTCGGGGAACGGGTGCGCTTCGTGTTCCGCCATTTTCCGTTGGCGCAGGCCCACCCGCACGCGGGCCTGGCGGCCGAGGCGGCCGAGGCGGCCGGAGCGCAGGGCAAGTTCTGGGAGATGCACGACACGTTGTTCACCAACCAAAGCGCCCTCGAGCTCTCCGACCTGCTGGGGTACGCCGATGACCTGCGGCTGGACAAGGTGCGCTTCACCCGCGACCTCGAGGGCCATCGCTTCTTGCCCAAGGTGCGGCGCGACTTCAGGGAAGGGGTGCGCAGCGGCGTCAACGGCACTCCGACGATCTTCATCGACGGCCAGCGCTGGGACGGTCCCTACACCGCCGCCGCTCTGCTGGCCGCGATCAGCGGCAACCGCTCCGCCGATGTCGATCCGATGACCGGGCTGCCCTGGGGATTCGGGACGACGGACGTCTGAGAGCCTCGAGATGACGATGGCTGGACACTGGGATGACCAGCAGCAGGAACCACCCCCCGGCCTGGTCCTGCTGCTGTCCGCTCTACATCGGCTCTCCTTCCGCGCCGGCGAGCCCGGCGGGTGGGCGCCTCCGCTGGCGGAGGATCCGATCGCCTTCCTGCTGGACACGGTCGGTGAAGCGGTGAACGTCTGGACCACCGCGGGCGAGCTCGTCTACTCGAACCACGCCGCGACCGATCAGGCCGAGCTCGACGGCCCGGCCAGCCCGGGCGTGACGTCGTACCGCCGCGGCGGGAGGCGCTTCGAGCGGCGCGCCCTCGCCTTCGACACTTACCAGACGACCTACATCATCGAGGTCGTCCGCGAGCTGCGCTGACGAACGCGCCCGCCCCGCCTCGACGACCTACGATCCGAAGGCGACCTCCGCGCCGGCCGTGACCAGCGCGCCGAAGCCGGTGATGGTGGACAGCCACTCGCCGTGCGGCACGCGCAGCGGCACGGCGCCGCGCACCACGAACCCGACCGACCATCGCCCTGCGTCCAGCAGGTACCGCACCACCGGCGAGAGCATCGGGCCCACCCCACCGATGGCACAGGTGCCGTCGCAGGTGGTGCCGTAGTCGATGGACAGCCCGCCCAGTCCGGCGCCGAGCCCCAGCTCGAAGGTGCCAGGACCAACGGGCAGCCGGAGACCCGCCTCGGTCGCGACCTGCATCAGCACGATGCGGTTGGCCCCCGAGCCGCTGCCCGACAGGAAGCCGCCCGCCTCCAGCGGCGTCCAGTAGACGTTCGTCCACAGCAGCCGCGGGCCGCGCAGCATCACGCCCAGCCCCGCCCGGAATCGAGGAGGCGGCGTCTCCCACGAGCGCACGGAGCCGGCGTTCACCGACAGGGGAAGCAGCTCGACCCCTGCCCATTCGAAGCGCATGTCGGGAGCCGGATTGCCTTCGCCGGCGCGGGCGCCCCGGGCGGTCAGGGCCAGGACCGCGAGAGCCAGGAACAGGCGAACCGAGGCTGACGGGACGGTGGCGCGCATGCCGAGCTGCCGATGCAAGACCTGGGACACCCGCCGATGGCCGCGCCGCAAGCGCGGTTGCGCGGGCCGAGCGGTGAAAAATCGACAGCCACGCGCCGAAAGCTCGTCGCGCCGCGCCCCCCTACACCAGCACGCCGCCGCCGTCGACGACCAGCGCCTGGCCGGTGACGTAGCGGCCGCGCATGAAGGACAGGTAGTGTTCGGCGACGTCGGTGGCCGCCCCGATCCTGCCGACGGGCAGCTTCGCGGCGGCGTCGCGGAACATCTGCGCGCGTGCGTCGGCGGGGATGTTCGACCACAAGTCGGTGTCGACGAACCCGGGGGTGACGACGTTCACCCGCAGCGGCGCCAGCTCGACGGCCAGGGTCCGGGCGGCGGCCTCCATCGCGGCGCAGATGCTGGCCCCCACGACGAAGCCGGGGTGGGGGCGCCGGCCGGCGGCGCCGCTGGTCAGGACGATCGACCCCTCGCGGGCCAGGTGTGGTCGCGCCGCTTGCACGGCCGTCAGGGCCCCCCAGTAGCGGAGCTCGAAGAACCGGCGCGCCGTGGACAGATCGAGGTCGGCGAGCGGGGACAGCAGCAGCTCCTCGCCCGCCGTGTAGACGAGGTGGTCCAGCGGACCGACGGTCTCGAGCAGAGCGCGCGTCTCGGACGGCGCGCGCAGGTCGACGGTGTGCCCGGTGACGCTGCCCGGATCGCTGCCGGGAGAGCCGGCGCCGGAGTCGTGCCGTCCGGCGCGGAGGCGGGAGACGGCACGATGGACGCGCGCGCGGTCGTGCGACGCGATGACGACGTGCGCGCCCTCGGAAAGCGCGCGCTCGGCGACGGCGAGACCGATTCCGGCGCTGCCGCCCAGGATGATGATGCGCTGGCCTTGAAGTGTCGAGCTGTTCATGGCGTCCAACCTGCGCCGCCCCCCGCCATGCCGCAAACGCATCTTCGTCATTTCAATGATGCTAATCTGTCATCATGCCGTCCCGCCGCGCCGGAGCGAGCACGCGTGACCCGCGGCTGCTGGGCGAGCTGGAATTGCTCACCGCCGTCGTCGAGACCGGCAGCTTCGTCGCCGCCGGCGAGCGGGTCGGGTTGAGCCAGTCCGGCACCAGCCGCGCCGTCGCGCGCCTGGAACAGCAGGTCGGGGTGCGCCTGTTCGACCGCAACGCGCGCGCCGTGACGCTGACCGACGAGGGGCGCCGCTTCCACCAGCGCGTGGCGCCGCTGCTGGCGGAGCTGGGGGAGGCGATTGAGGGCGCCTCGTCGGCCACCACCCGGGTCCGCGGGCGGCTGCGGGTCAACGTCGACATGTTCTTCGCGCGATACGTGCTGGCGAGCCGCATCGACCGCTTCCTCACCCGTTACCCGGACCTCTCGGTGGAGCTGATCACGCGCGATCACACCAGCCACCTCGATCTGATCGCCGGCGGCTTCGACATCGCCGTGCGCTTCGACCAGCCGCGGGCGACCAGCCTCGTCGCGCGCCGGCTGCTGGCGACGCGCATCATGACCTGCGCGTCGCCCGCGTATCTCGCCCGCCACGGCCGGCCTCGCCACCCGCAGGAGCTGAGCAGACGGCACGAATGCATCATGTTCATCGATCCGAAGACGGGCATGCCGTACGACTGGGACTTCGTGCGCGGGCGAAAGCGCATCCGGCGCGTGCCGGTTCACGGCCGGCTCATCGTGAACGACGTCGCGACCGCGCTGGGCGCGTGTCTCGCGGGTCACGGCATCGCGCAGCTGATGGAGCTGGGCACCGAGGAGCTTCGCGCCACGGGTGCGCTCGTCGAGCTGTTCCCCGATTGGCACGACGAGCGGTTTCCGCTGTACGCCTTCCACCCCTCGCGCCACCTGCCGCCGGCGAAGGTCGGGGCCTTCCTGGACTTCATCGTCGAGTCCACGCGCGATTTCGCGACCTGATCCGGCGCCGACGAGCGCGGCGGCCGGGCGCTACTCTACGAATCAGAGAGCGAATCTATCGAGAGCACCTCCGCGGCGCCCGGCGTCATTCGAAGAATCGCGCGCTTGCAGCGGGCACATCGTCTGCATTTGCCTGGCCGCATGCTTTTTCGAGGTCCCGCGCTCGCAGACGAGAACTTTCGGCGATCTCGTACGTCTGTGATCGACGTGAGGACATCGCGCCGCCTCGGACGGCTCCTCGGGTCGCTCTGGATGATCGGCCTCGGCGCCGGGGCTCTGCTCATCGGGTGGGCCAGCCGGGTGTACTTCGCCTCCGACGAGCTGGCGCCGTTCGTCATCGAGAAGCTCCCCTTGCCGCACGAAGACCTGTGGCTCGCCGCGCTGAAGGTTCACGTGGTGACGGCCTCCCTGGCGCTGCCGGCCTGCCTGCTGCTGTCAATCAGGCCCATGCTCCGCTTTCCGCGGGCGCACCGCTGGCTGGGTCGAGGGACCGGCGCCGTCATCCTGGCCGCCCTGGTTCCGTCGGGCCTCTACCTGTCGCTGTTCGCCAAGGGGGGCGCCCTGGCCACCGCCGGCTTCGCGCTGTCTGGGCTCATCGTGGCGGTGGCGATGGCGAGGGGCGTCGGTCGCGCGCGCGCGAAGGACTACGCCGGCCACCGCCGCTGCATGCTGCACGTGCTGGCGCAGCTGGGCGTCGCCGTCACCTCGCGCACGCTCCTCTACCTCCTCGACGCCGCGGGAATCGCCCCGGACCCGGCGTATCTGTTCGCGCTATGGGCGCCCGTCGTCGCGGGCGTCGGATTCGTCGAGATCTGGAACGTACGTCGCTCACACCAAAGGACCTCCCATGAACCGAACGCGCTCGCTGCTCGCCCTGCCCCTGCTCGCGCTTCTCTCGCCCGCCGCCCGGGCGACCTCGGCAACGCCGCCTGACGTCTCGGACGTCGCGGCCGCGGTCGTCCAGAAGCAGCTCGTCAAGCCGCTGGCCGACAAGGAGGCGCACCAGAGTCGATTTTCGCGCGCCTACGTTCCGCCGCAGACGCGCCGGGTGCGGGTGCTCGACGCCCAGCGCGTGACGGACGCGCGCGGCGCCGCGTTCGTGAGCTTCGCCGTCGACGAGCGCTCGGGCGCGTTCGCCCGCCGCCCGGCCGACGACGACCGCGGCTGGCGGAAAGACGCGATCGTCGGTTGCGTGTACCCCGGCAGCGACGAGGTCTTCGTCAAGCGCGGCGACAAGTTCTTCGGCGCCAGCCTGCTGCTGGGCAAGAAGACGCCCGCCGCCGACGCCACGGTGTGCCGCCCGCTGGTCGCGAATCTGGAGAAGTGATGCCTATCGGCCTGCGGTAACCTGTCCGCGCTGATGGCAGCCGTTCAGGTCGATCCCAGCAAGGTGCACGAGTTCCGGGACGAGCGGGCGTTCGAGGCCTGGCTGCGCAAGAACTGGAACCGGGAGCAAGAGGTCTGGATCAAGGTGCACAAGCTGCGCTCGGGCCTGCCGTCGATCACGCCGCAACAAGCCATCGACGTCTGTCTTTGCTGGGGGTGGATCGACGGCCTTCGCAAGGGGTGCGACGAGAAGAGCTACCTGCAGCGCTACACGCCGCGCTCGAGGAAGAGCGTCTGGAGCCAGATCAACATCGAGAACGTCGAGCGGCTCACGCGGCAACACCGCATGCAGCCGCCGGGCGTCGCGCAGGTCGAGGCCGCCAAGGCGGACGGGCGCTGGGCCGCCGCGTACCGGATGAGCAAATCCGAACCGCCACCCGACCTGATGGCGGCGATCCGGGCGGACCGCGCTGCCCTGGCCACGTACGAAGGCCTCTCGGCGCAGAACCGGTTCTCGCTGACTTTTCGGACGCTGGCCGTGAAGGGCGCCGAAGCACGCCAGCGGCGGATCGCCGGCTTCGTGGAGATGCTGAGGCAGGGCAAGACGATCCATCCGAACGGCAGGCGCCCGCGCGCCAGCGAGCGCTGACGCGCGTTTCTCGCCGCTACTGACGTTCAGTGGAGGCTCATGGGTTCGCACTCGAAGAGAACAGCTGCTTGGCGAGGTTCACGGCGGACATCGCGCTGGGCCAGCCGGCGTAGAAGGCCAGGTGCGTGATCAGCTCGACGATCTCCACCTTGGTGACGCCGTTCTGGATGGCTCGCGGGAAATGGAAGTTGAGCTGCTCCGTCTTGCCCATCGCCACCAGTGCGGCGCAGGTGATCAGGCTGCGGTCGCGCGGCGACAGCTGCGGGCGCTCCCAGACGTCGCCGAACAGGACGTCGTCCGTGAGGTCGACCAGCTTCGGCGCGAAATCGCCAAGGGACGTTCGAGCTGCGCTGGGGCGTTTGTTCTCACTCATGATCTCTTCTCCTCGTTTGGAAGGCGGCGCTCAGGGGGTGACGAGGACCTTGATCGACTCGCGCTGGTTCATGGCGCGGTAGCCGTCCGGCACGCCGTCCAGCCCCACGGTGCGATCGAAGACCCGCCCGGGCTCGATCTTCCCCTCGAGGATCTCCGGCAGCAGCTCCTGGATGTAAGCCCGGACCGGCGCCGGCCCGCCGCCGACGGTCACGTTCTTGTAAAACGTCTGGTCCGCGCCCGGGATGGCGTCGTAGTGAGGCACGCCCACACGCCCGACGCCGCCGCCGGGGCGCGCGATCCCGACGGCCATCTCGACGGCGTCCCGGCTCCCCACGCACTCGAGCACGGCGTGGGCGCCGTGGCCGCCGGTCAGCTCTCGCACCCGCTCGATGGCCGCCGCGCCGCGTTCGCCGACGACGTCCGTTGCGCCGAGCTCACGCGCGAGCGCCGTTCGCGCCGGGTGCCGCCCCAGCATGATGATCTGCTCCGCCCCCAGGCGCTTGGCCGCGATGACGCCGCACAGACCGACGGCTCCATCACCAACGACCGCGACGCGGTGACCGCGGGCGACGCGCGCGACGACGGCTGCGTGGTGGCCGGTTCCCATCACGTCAGACAGCGTGAGCAGCGCCGGCATCCGGGCGTCGTCTTCGCGCACGTCCAGCGGGTACAGCGTGCCGTCCGCGAACGGGATGCGCAGCGCCTCCGCCTGGGCGCCGTTCAGCCCGCGGCTTCCGACGAAGGCCACGTGAACGCACGCCGTGGGCAGTCCTTCCGCGCAGAACGCGCAGGTCCCGTCCGAGATCGCGAAGGGCATGACGACGACCTCCCCCCGACGCAGGCGGCGCACGTCCTTGCCGACGGCCTCAACGACCCCGATGGCCTCGTGCCCCATGCTCTGGCCGGTCGCCCGCTTCGGCATGTCCTTGTACGGCCACAGGTCGCTGCCGCAGATGCAGGCCTGAACGACGCGGACGATCGCGTCCGTGGGCTCGACGATCGACGGGTCCGGCACGTCCTCGACCCGAACGTCGCCTGCTCCGTACATCATGGTTGCGCGCATCTCGCCTCCTTCTCTTCGAGCCCCCTCGCGGGACTCGCACAGGATGATGTGGCCCGACAGGCCTCGGCACCAGGCGCGGCCCGCCTGACAGGCTGTCAAGCGCTGCTTGACAATCGGGCTTGTCGACCGGGAAGCTCGGCTCGGCGCCGCCGGCCATGAACAGCTCCTCGTTCGCACAGCTGCAGGCATTCCTGACGGTGGCCCGTCATCGGAGCTTCAGCGCCGCCGCGCGTGAGCTTGGCGTGTCGCGCTCGGCGGTCAGCCAGTCCGTGCAGCAGCTGGAAGGCGAGCTGCGCATCTTGCTCCTTCACCGCTCGACCCGGAGCGTGTCACTGACGGACGCCGGCCGCAGGCTGCTGGAGAGCGCCGGACCAGGCATGAAGCAGGCCATCGAGGGGCTGGCCGCCGTCGCCGCGCGCCCGGGCGAGGCGGTCGGGCGGCTGCGGCTCTCCGTGCCCCGCTCGGCCGTCCCCTACGTGATCGCGCCGGTGCTGCCGGCTTTCCGCGCGCGCCACCCGCGCATCGACGTCGAGATCTCCGTCGACGAGCGGTTCGTCGACATCGCGGCGGAAGGCTACGACGCCGGGGTGCGCCTCAGCGAAGCCATCGAGCGCGACATGGTCCAGGTGCGCCTCACCAACCCGTTCCGGTTCGTGGTCGTGGGCTCGCCCGAGTACCTGTCTCGCCGTGGCACGCCTCAGCGCCCGCAGGACCTTCTGGATCACGAGTGCATCACGTTCCGCATGCCCAGCACGGGAGCGCTGTACGCGTGGGAGCTTGAGCGCGGCAAGCGGACCTGGCGCGTGCCCGTCCGGGGCGGCGTCATCGTCAACGAAGGGACCATGCCGGCCGTCCTGGCGGAACGCGGTCTGGGACTGGCCTATGCCGTCGAGCCGCTGGTCGCGGCCCAGCTGCGCAGCGGGCGGCTGCGCGTGGTGCTGGAAGCCTACGCGGCGACCGTGCCGGGCTACTTCCTCTATTTCCCGAGCCGCGCCCGCAACTCTGCCCCGCTGCGCCTCTTCGTCGAAGCCGCCAAGGAGCTGGCGGTCCGCGAGCTTCGTTGACCAGTCGGGTCCGCGTCACCCCGCGGCGGCGTCGGGCGCCTCCGGCGCTTCCGCAGGGACGGCGGACGGCCGGTAGCGCCAGAACGCCGGTAGCAGCGGGATGCAGAGGAGCACGCCCGCCACGCAGATGCCGCCCCCCGCGACGATCGAGAACCCCACCGATCGCATCGAGGCCATCCAGCCGGCCCGCGCGTTCCCCAGCAGCGGGCCGGTCATGTAGCTGATCATCTCGACGCCGGCCAGCCGGCCGCGCAGATGCGACGGGATCGTCTCGTTCCAGATCGTCATGCGGAAGAGGCCGCTCACCATGTCGCAGGCGCCGGCGAACGCCAGGCACACCATGGCCGCCGCCAGCCCGCGCGCCTGCCCGAGCGCGAGGATCGAAACGCCCCACAGCCCCGCGGCGACGACCACCGCGGCGCCGCGCCGCTGGACGCCTTTCGTCCACCCCGAGAGCAGCGTGATCGCGAAGCTGCCGATCGGCATCGCCGCGTAGAGCCATCCGGCCGCGGCGGCGCCCCCCCAGCCCTGGGCCAGGGCCGGGAACAGGGCCATGGGCATGGCGAACGTCATGGCGACGATGTCGACGACGTAGGTACCGATCAGCTCGGGACGGCGGCGCGCGTACGCGAGCCCTTCGACGATGCTGCGCAGGCCCGGCTTGGCCGCCTCGTCGGCGGGCGGCATCGCCGACATCCTCGCCAGCGCCACCAGCGAGACGAAGAACGTCGCGACGTCGATCAGATAGGTCGCGCCCATTCCCAGGCGCGCGATGCAGAAGCCTCCGAAGGCGGGTCCGGCGACCGCGCCCAGGCTGCCGCGCAGGGAGGTCAGGGCGGCGGTCGCCGGCAGCTCGTCGCGGTCGACGAGACGGGGCGACATCGCCTCCAGCGTGGGGCGGTGAAAGCCGTTGACCGCCGACATCAGGGCGGTCAGCACGAAGATGGCCGTCACGCTGGGGTGCGCCAGCCCGGCGTTCAGCGCGAACCCCGCCGAGATCAGCGTGAGCAGCGCCTCGGCCCCGATCAGCAGGCGGCGGCGATCGACGGCGTCCGCGTAGGCGCCGCCCCACAGGCCAAAGATCAGCAGCGGGACGAGCTGCGCCGTCCCCAGCAGTCCGACCATGAGGCTGGACCCCGTCAGCTCGTAGAGCTGATACGGGACCGCGATGTAGGTCAGCATGCTGCCGAAGAACGACACGAACTGGCCGCAGAACAGCAGCCGGAAGTCGCGATGACGGCGGAGCGGGGTCAGGTCGAGCAGCATCGGGGCGCGTCGATATATCGCGACCGCGACCGTCCGGGCGTTCAAGCCTCGGATTGGCGCCCGCCGTGACAAGCGCCTGACGCGCGCGGGGCGCCCCCGGTTGTTGTCCCGAGAGGGTTCCACCCGTTGTCCCGGAGACAACGGTTGGAGGCCCGACGGCCCCGGTAACGCCACTGTTTGCACGTAAAATACGTTGGCTCGGTTACTGCATTTTGCTTTGGCGACCTGAGTAAACCGCAAACCCCGAGCAATCGGGGGACGCAAAGCCCACGGGACTCTTCGAGTCGGCCGGGTTGCCCCAGGAGAAGCCAAAGATGAAAGATTTCGGAAAACGGACCTTGCAGATCGGCATCGGGTTGGGGGCCATCGTCGGCCTGGTGGGATGCAGCGAGGAGGCGTCGAGCCTGCAAGTGACCGGCGCACACGAGGACTTCGGCTTTTCGTCGGCGAACGGCCTCTCGTCCATCAACGGGCTGTCGTCGGCGAACGGCCTGTCCTCGGCAAACGGCCTGTCCTCGGCGAACGGCCTGTCCTCGGCGAATGGCCTGTCTTCGGCGAATGGCCTGTCTTCGGCGAACGGTCTCATGACCACCGCGAGCGGCCGCCGGACCGTCTCCTACATCATCCGGTGCGCGCTGGCGGCCGGTGACTCGCTGGTCAAGCAGGACCAGAACGGCACGAACTACACGTTCCCGGGCGCCATCGGCCTCTGCCCCGAATGGAAGACCGGCGACGTCCACCAGAACGGCCGCTGCATGGAGGCCGTCTCGGCCTGCATGATGGCTCACGTCAACACGGCCGGCGTCCACATCCCCTTGTGGCTGGATAGCGCCACGCAGCTGCCGAACCAGGCCTTCCCCATCGGCTGGGGCGTCGACCGCGTGAACTTCCCGATGCAGGAGGGGACGTTCTTCGGCGACATCCTCGACACCGGCGCGCTGACCGGGATCAGCAAGCCGTCCGTCAGCGCTCCCGTAGGCTTCTACTGTGACGGCGCTGGTTACCCTGCCGGCGCGGCCGGCGTCGTGGCGGGCCGTCTGGGCGCCAGGCAGGCCGGTGCGCCGTACAAGAACCCCTACGGCGACGGCACGCTCTGCCAGAACGCCGGCGCGGTCGGCCAGTTCAGCAACGGCACGAACAACAGCTGCCCCGCGGGCTCGAACACGAACCCGCAGGCGGGCTGCCCCGACGGCTACAAGGCCCTCAACGCGGCGGGCACCGTCTGGCAGCACGGCATCACCGTGTGGCGCAACAACAACTACCGGCCGGTGTTCGACGCGGGCTACATCTACCGGATTGCCCCGGTCAACGCGAACTCGTCGATGTCGGTCGACGTCTACGGCGCCCGCACGACGAACGGCACGATGATTCAGCAGTGGAACACGCTGACCACCGGGACGGCGCAGATGTTCAACCTGGTCGCCGACGGCGCCAACTGGCGGATCTCGATGAGCATCGCCAGCAACAAGTGCTTCGACCTCGTGGGCAGCGGCAGCTCGCTGGGCAACGGCACGCAGCTGGCCCTCAACGACTGCAGCGCGGGCGACCCGAGCCAGCAGTTCACGATCACGCCCGACGCCCAGACCGGCGGGTTCATCTTCAAGAACGTGCAGTCCGGCCGCTGCCTGGACGAGAACGGCGGCAACACCTCGGCGGGCGTCCCGATGCAGGTGTGGGACTGCAACGGCGGCGTCAACCAGAAGTTCAACATCCAGGCCTTCAGCAGCACGAACTGAGATCACCGCCTTCGTGGTCCCCGGTCGGCCGGTCCTCTCGAGCGGGCCGGCCGATTCCGTTTGGCGCGGCCTACAGGAATTCGCAGAGGTACGCGCAGGGCTCCAGCGCGCGGACGTCGAAGCCGCTCCGGCCGCGGATCTCGAACGCCGTGCCGGCGGCGTAGGTCGTCCAGCTCCCGCCGTCGGGGCGGGCGGCCAGCTCGCCGCTGATGATCGTCATGCGCTCTGGCGCCTCGGTGCCGAAGTGGTACTCGCCCGGGGCGATCACGCCGGCGGTCGCGCGGCGGCCGTGACGTTCGAAGCCGATGCTCTGGACGTTGCCGTCGAAGTAGATGTTGTGCTTGAGTGCGGGGGTCGCCATCCGGGCACTATATCAGCGCGTCATCCCGACGCCGCGCCGACTGGCCGCCGCCACGTTCGTCCTCGCGCTGGCGTGCGTGGCCGTGCCCGCGCGCGCCGATCCGCCGCCCGCCGCCGAGCCGGAGCCCGCCGCCGCGCCGGCGCCGGTCGAGCCCGCCCGCTACTTCTACTTCGCGCGCGACTACGGAACCCAGGCGATGTACGGGCCGCTCTGGGTGTTCCTGAACCGCGGGTTCGACGTCCTTCAGGATCACATCGCGCCGCGCCAGATCTTCTCGTTCGATTACCGCACGAACACGGGCAACGTCCTCCACAACGTGGTGCACCCGTTTCCCGCGATCTCCGACCGGGGTTGGGGGACGTTCCTGAGGCAAGAGATCTTCCCCCTCAGCTTCACCTCGGCGACGGCGCGCTGGACGCCCAACTACAGCCTGCATCTGATCGGCGGCGGGACCACCTACCGCGCCCTTCAAGAGTGGTTCGAGGACCACCACACGCCCGTGCCCCGGGTCTGGGCAGCCGCCACCGTGATGCTGTCGGCGCTGGTCAACGAATCGCTGGAGAACCACGGCGTGGTGGGCTTCAACACCGACTGCCTGGCCGACCTCTACGTGTTCGACATCGGCGGCATCATCCTGTTCAGCTTCGACCTGCCGAACTGGTTCTTCAGCCACGAGGTCGTCATCTCCGACTGGTCGCTGCAGCCGTCGTTCACGGCGCCCAACGGCGAGCTGCACAACGTCGGCAACTACTTCGCGGCCAAGTGGGCGCTCCCTTTCTACCGGCGGCTCTCGCTGTTCTCGTGGTTCGGCGAGGCGACGACGGCAGGACTGTCCTTCAAGCTGAACGACGAATATGCCGTCTCCGCGGCGGCCGGCGGCGCCGCCGTGCACCTGAACAATGCTTCGACCAACACGGTCGAGAACACGGTCACGTTCGTGCCGACGGCCGCGGTCTTTCTGGACCGGAACAACTCGCTGCTGGCGTCGCTGCAGGTGACCGATACGGACGACTACTTCGTCCACCTCAACGTCTACCCGCATGCGTTCACGGCGCGCGGACCCGCCGTCGGCGGCTGGGCGGTCCTCGACAGGCACGCGCGGGTGGCGGTGGGTCTGGCCATCGGCCGCCCGTTCGGCCTGGGCGCGGGGTGGAGCAGCCTTTGACCCGACCGACGCCGCGGATCAGCGGCGGCGGTTCAGCGCCGTCCAGTCGATCGCCCAGACCCCGCCGCGCTTGATCCAGCGCAATGGCCGCCGCGCGCCGGGGGGCGTCGCCAGCGCGTGGTGGTAAAGGTGGTCGATGCGCGTGAAGAAGCCGCGCGTGTGGTAGCTCTGCGGCCAGCCGAGCCGCGTGCAGTCCAGGTGGTGGCAGAACTCGTGCAGCAGCGTGTTCAGCAACGCCCGCGGGCTGGAGACCTTCTCGCGGATGGCCGTCCGGAACCAGACGCGGATGCGCTGGGTGGCGGGCGTGTAGTCGCCGAAGAGCTGGTACGTGCAGACGCCGGAGACGACGCGGTGCGGGCGCACGCCCATCACGCGGAGCCCGGGGACGGGGATGCCGTGGAACTCCGACAGGGCGGCCAGCACCGCCAGGCCGGTGCGTTCGACCTGGGCCGCGTCCTCCGCGGACACGGCGGCCGCCAGCGCGCGCGTGAGCGCCTGCACCTGTTCGCCGGGGGGCAGCGGGATGGTGACCAGCGCGTCGCTGCGCTCGTATTCGCGCCGCCTCGCCGCGGCGCGGGGCATCGGATCCGTGATCACGAACGGAGTGTAGCGCGCGGCAAATCCGCGCAAGGCGGCGCAGCGCGCGTCAGTTGCGAAACGCCATCGGGAACGTGAGCGTCGAATCGCCGCCACTGGCCGACGGTGGGAACTTCAGGTCGCGCAGGGCCTCGACCATGCACAGCTCGGGATCGCCGCCGCCCAGCGTCGACGTGACCACCTCGGCCAGGGGCACGCGGCCACGGCCGTCGATCGAGAGGCGGAAGGTGACCAGCCCATGAAGGTCGGGCGCCTGAGCGCGGGCCTTCTGGAAGCAGGCCGTCAGCTGGCCGCGCGCGCCGCGCAGCACGGTCTCGACGTCGGTGCGCGCGATGGCTCCCGTCACCTTCAAGCCACCGGGCGGCGTCGGGTGGGGCTCAGCCGCGCGGTGCGGCCGCCGTCGCCCGGGCGCGCCCGCGGCCCCGTCCGGCTGCGCGTCCCGCGGACCGTCGCCAGCTGCGTCGCGCAGTAGGTCGACGGACGCGTCGCGCAGTAAGTCGACGGACGCGTCGCGCGCCTCCTGCCGATCGACGACCGGAGCCGCCGGCGCGGGCGGCTGCTTCGTGCAAGCCGCCACCCCCAGCATCAGCATCAGGACGAACGGCACGCGCGTGACTTCAACCGCGGCGGACATCTGGGCGGATTGTGACCATACTGGGGGGCACGTCAACCCGGAGCGATCATGAACCCCGATCCCATCTCCCTGGTCATCAACCCGCGGTCGCGGGATCTGGGCGGCTTCAGCGTGCGCCGCGCGTTGCCTGACGGCCAGCGCCGCACCGTCGGGCCGTTCATCTTCTTCGATCACATGGGCCCGGCGGAGTTCGCGCCCGGCCACGGGATCGACGTCCGCCCGCATCCACACATCGCGCTGGCGACGGTGACGTTCCTCTTCGAAGGGGAGATCCTGCACCGCGACAGCCTCGGATCCGTCCAGCCGATCCGCCCGGGCGACGTGAACTGGATGCTGGCCGGCCGCGGGATCGTTCACTCCGAGCGCACGCGCGACGAGGTCCGGCGGGCGGGCGGGCGACTGCACGGCATCCAGTCGTGGGTCGCGTTGCCGCGCGCTGCCGAGGAATCCGCGCCCGCGTTCGTTCATCACCCGGCGGCGACGCTGCCGCGTCTCCAGACCCCGGGCGTCGACCTGCGGGTCGTGGCCGGGACCGCCTACGGACGGGAGTCGCCCGTCGGCGTCCTGTCGCCCACCCTGTACGTGGCCGCGACCCTGGACACGGGCGCGATGCTGGAGATCGAGCCCGAGCATCCCGAGCGCGCCATCTACGTCATGGAGGGGGCGATCGAGATCGGGGACCTCTCGTACCCCGCCGGGACGATGGTCGTGCTGAACCCGGGGACGGCCCAGCTGCGGGCCCTGGGGCCCACGCGTCTCGTGATCGTCGGCGGCGCGCCGCTCGCCGGGCCGCGCCACATCTGGTGGAACTTCGTCGCCAGCTCGGCCGAACAGATGGAACAGGCCAGCCGCGACTGGCGCGACCGCAACGAAGCGCGGTTCCCGAAGGTCCCCGGGGACGAGCACGAGTTCATTCCGCTGCCCGACCACCCGCCGCCGCCGTTCCCGCCCGGGAACGGCGGCGTTACCTTCAATCTATGAAGGTGTTCTGGGCGGCCGGGTGGGTGGGAGGAGCGTTGTGCCTGGGCGGGGCCGCGGCGCTGGCCCAGACGGCCGGCGCGGGCCCGCCCGCGCAAGCGACCACGGCAGCGCAAGCGACCGCGCCCGCGCAAGCGACCGCCACCGGACCGGCGACCGGCGCGGCCGCCGCCAGCTTCACCGGCGGGGCTCTCGGCTCGAGCAGCTTCTATCTGTCAGCGCCCGCCACGACGCCCGCGGGCGGCGCGTCCAGCGGGACGGGCACCGGCACGACGGACATCCTGGTCGGCACCGGAACGGCGCCCGCGCAGAGCCTCGGCACGACCGCCGCGGTCGCGTCGGCCGGTGCGTCGTCGGCTACGAGCGGCGGCGCCGTCACCGGACAGGCCCGCGCCGGAACGTCGGCCGTCGGTGAAGGTCTGTCACCCGGCGGCACCGCCGTGACCCCGCCCGCAGGCGCCGCGCCAAATGAAAGCGGCGCCGCGGTGAGTGGTGCGGTGGGAACCGCACCAGCCGCGACGCCGTCGTACCCCAGCCTCCTCGACTGAGGCGCTCGACCGGTCGAACGTTACCGCGTGCTGCCCGCGCCCGAAGACGAAGAGCCCGTACCCGTCGTCCCCATGCCCGTGCTGCCCGGCGTCCCGGTCGTCCCCATGCTGCCTGTCGAGCCGGTGCCCGTCGAGCCGGTGCCCGTCGTGCCCGTGCCCGTCGTGCCGGTGCTGCCGGTGCCCGTGCTGCCTGTGCCGTAGCTGGACGAGCCCGAGCCGTAGGTCGACGACCCCGGCACGGTCGGCGTGCTCCCCGCGTTCGACGTGCCCGGCGTGCTGCCCGTCGACGGCGACACCGAACCCGGCTGCGTCGTCGGCGTGCCCAGACCCGAGCCGCTGGGCGTGGTCGTCCCGTTGGTCGAGTTCACGCCGCTGGCCCCGGTCCCCGCGCCCGTGTCGGTCGCGGTGCCCGGCACCTGCGCCGGATCGTTCAACCCGCCCGGCGTGCCGTAGCCCGGCCCAGGGTGCGACGTCGCGCCCATGTTGCCCGCGCCGTCGATCGTGCCCGACGACCCGGGACTGGTCGCCGACCCCGTCCCCGCTTGAGCCACGAGACGCCACCCCGCATACGGAGCACCCGCCGCGACCTGCGCCGCGGGAGCGCGAGTTTCAATCGAAGGAGGCTGCGCCGCCGGCCCCTGCCCCACTGCCACTACTGGAAGAATGAACACCATGTCGTTTCCCTCCTACGGGACGAATGTGTGCCTGCG
>CAZJMY010000494.1:0-1760 GCA_964546845.1 uncultured Myxococcales bacterium
GCGATCCGCTGCTCGATGTCGGCGCGGTCGGAGGCGTCCGGCGCCTCGCGCAGGTAGCGGCGGTAGGTCTCCGCCGCCTCGGCCGGCGCGCCCGCTTTCTCCTGGGCCTCGCCGAGGTGAACCAGGAACGCCGGGTCGTGACCGGCGTCGTAGCCGGCGCGGAAGGCCTTCTCGGCCGCGCGCGCGTCGCCGGCGCTCAGCGCCCGCGTTCCTTCCTCGAACCGTTGCTGTTCCACCGGGGTCGGCGCACGCGCCGGATCGCCCGCCGCCGCCAGCAGCGCCGTCAACGTCAAGACCTGAAGCATCAGGCGGCCACCCGGTCGATGAGGTCGTCCAGCAGCGTTCGCCCGAGCCCCAGCGGCGTGCAGCCGCCGTGTCCCGCGCAGACCACCGCGATCTCCACGCCGGCCAGCTGCGTCTTCAGCGCGCGGATCGAAGCTTTCAGCCGCTCCCCGTCGCTGTCGAAGAACGACGGCCCCCGATCGAGCCGTCCCTGCTTGAAGACCATGGTGTCGCCCACGAAGAGGACGCCATCGTACAGGAACGCGTACGAGCCGGGGGTGTGTCCGGGCACCGGGAAGGCCCTCACGGTCTTGCCGCCGCCCACGTCGACGATCACGACGCCGGTCAAAGGGTTCGTGACGGTGACCGGCGGCGCGCCTTCGGCCTTCGCGATCAGACGCACCAGCAGCTTGTCGGGGGGCGCCTGGCCCCCGGCGGTGGCCACATCGCCGTCGCCCAGGTGCACCTTCGCGCCGGTCAGGCTCGCGGCGGCCGCGAGGTGGTCCGGGTGGCCATGGGTCAGGAAGAGATCGGTGACGTCGCTGCGGCGCGCGTTCAGGGCAGCCAGCGCCACGTCGACGGGACGCCCCGCGGGGTCGGCGCCCGCGTCGAACAGCACGACATGCGCTCCGGCCTTGGCGGCGTAGAGATAGGCGCCCGCGCTGCTCACCGCCATGACGTCGGGCTTGATCTGCTCGGGCACGGACGGCCGGCCGCGCGCGATCCGGAACGCGCCGGCGGCGCCGCCCGCCAGGATCACCACGATGATGGCCAGCGTGAGGAGATTCTTGAGGGCCCGCATGGCGCACAGGATCGGGCCGCGGCGCGCCGGAATCAAGTCGGGGCGGCGATCCCCAGCGTGGCCGCGGCCGCGGTTCCGGCGCGAATCGAAGCGGCGACACCCAGGCCGCGCAGCGCGTGACCGATCGCGTGCAGGCCGGGCAGACCTTTCAGCGCCGCGTCCACCACCGCCGTGCGCGCCGCGTGCCCAGCCGTGTATTGCGGGATGCCGGGGCGGGCGCGCCACACGTCGGCGAAGTCGGGATCGCGCTTCAGCCCCGCCGCGCGGCGCAAGTCCCCCACCACCTGCGCCACCAGCGCGCCGTCGTCGGCGTCGACCAGCCGCGGGTTGAACGTCCCGCCGACGAGCGCGCGCATCAGGACCGTGCCGTCGGGGGCCCGTCCGGGGAACACGGACGTCTCGTACTGGCACCCCAGCACCTCGACCCCTTCGCCGCGAGCGGCGACGAAACCGTAGGCCGCGAGGTCCATGCCCGTCGTGTCGGCAGCCGCGCGGAACGCGAGCGTCACCACCGCCACCGGCGCGTGGGGGATCGCGCGCAGCGCCTGCGCGGCCTCGGCGGCGTGCGGCGCCAGCAGGTCGGCGGTGGCCGCTGCGGGGGTCGTCAGCAGGACCCGGTCCGCCTCGAACGACTCGAGGCCGGCGGCGAGCGTCCAGGCGGCGCCGCGCGGGGCCA
>CAZJMY010000495.1:0-6140 GCA_964546845.1 uncultured Myxococcales bacterium
ATCACGGGCAAGGGCTTCGTCATCGACACGGGCCGCAACGGCAAGCCCAACGTGCGCACGGCGGCCGGCAACTGGTGCAACATCAAGGGCGCCGGCCTCGGCGAGCGGCCGCAGGCCAACCCGGCCCCCAACGTCGACGCGTACCTGTGGATCAAGGTGCCGGGCGAGTCTGACGGCACGGCCGACCCGCAAGCGCCGCGCTACGATTCGAACTGCAGCTCCGACGACGCGACGCCGGGCGCGCCCCAGGCGGGCGACCTGTTCGTGCCATACCTGATCGAGCTCGCCAAGAACGCGAATCCGCCGCTGTAGCCCAGACGCGGCTGAGCCAAGGCCCGGCTTGAAGAGCGGGCCTTGTGTTACACACTAGAGGCTTGGCGCAAGGTTCGCGATCTCGCGCGAAGTCCGGGCCGCTTCGGCGCAGCCGGTTCTTCGCGCTGGTGTTGTTTCTTGGCTTCGGCGTACAGGTCCCGCTGGTCGTCGCGCTGAGCCGCGCGCTGGGCCACGCCCTGCCGCCGCTGGCGGTGGCGGTGGCCATCACCGCGGGGTTCATGCAGACGGTGTTTGGCGCCCGGCGCAGCTGGGGCGCGCCCAGTCGCCGCCGCCTGTACCTGGTGCTGTGGCCGTTCTTCGTCTGGTGGACCTTCGCGCTGCTGTTCACGGCGCTGTCGCCGCTGGCCTGGCTGATCCGGTCGTTCTCGCACCTGCCCGTCGGGGCGGTGCGGGAGGCGACGCTGGCGCTGGCGGGCGTCGGGACGATCGCGGCGCTCAGCGGGCGGCCGCGCGTGCACAGGCAGGAGATCGCCATCCCCGGCCTGCCGCCCGCGTTCGACGGCTACCGCATCGCTCAGATCTCCGACCTGCACTGCGGGCCGTTCGCCAGCGGCGCGCGCGTCGATCGGTGGGTCGCCCAGGTGAACGCGCTGTCCCCCGACCTGGTGGCGGTCACCGGCGACCTCATCGCCAGCGGCGCCGCGTTCGTGCCGATCGTGACGGCGTCGCTGGGCAACCTGCGCGGGCGCGACGGCGTGTTCGCCTGCATGGGGAACCACGACTACTTCACCGACGGCGAGGCGATGGTGGCTGCGCTGCAGGGGGCGGGGCTGGACGTGCTGCGGAACCGCGGCGTCTCGGTGCGGCGGGGCGACGCCGCGATGTACGTGGCGGGCGTCGACGACACCTGGACCCACCGCAACGACGTGCCGCGCGCGCTGTCGGCGCGGCCCCCGCAGGCACCCGTGGTCTTGCTGGCCCACGACCCCGCGCTGTTCCCGGAGGCCGCGGCCCACGGCGTGGAGCTCACACTGTCCGGGCACACGCACGGCGGGCAGCTGGGTGTGCCGTTCCTGGCCAAGCGCTTCAATCTGGCGCGGCTCATGACCGAGTTCACGACCGGCATCTACAAGCGCGGTCCGTCGGTCCTGTACGTGAACCGCGGACTCGGCGCGACGGGGCTGCCCGTCCGCCTGGCGGTGCCGCCCGAGATCGCGCTTCTGACCCTGCGCCGCGCCCCCGAGGCCGCGGCGACCGAACCCGCGCGCGCCCGGTCGGGACCGCCGGTCCCCGCCGGCCAGCTCCGGTCCGCCTGAACCCGGTCGGCGATTTGGCGCACGGCTGAGGTCAGGTTTCCGACCCGGCCGCCGATGCAGTGTCTGTGTTGACGGGCTGTGCCAAGGGCAGCCTGCGACGCAGAGTCCTCCGGGGGGAGGGGGCGCTGGGGTTCGTCGTAGCGCTGGTAGCGGTGATGGCGGGTGGCCGGAAGGCCCAAGCCACGCCCAACGTGGGAATCACCTCGGAGACGCTGAACCAGACGTTCGGCACCGCCGTCGCGTCCGGGTCGTACGCGCACACCGTGAAGTCGGGGTCGAACCTGGCCCTGGTGGTCACCGTCGGGATCACCAACTCGACGGTGTCCATCTCCTCCGTCCAGTGGGACCCGGACACCACAGTTTCCGGCAACGAGCAGACGCTGTCCTGCCCGGCCGCGAACCTGGTGACGATGGGAACGAACCGGAAGCTCGCGATCTGCACGTTGCTGGCACCGACAGCCAGCAGCGGCAACGGTCAGGTCACGGTCACGTTCAGCGGCGGGACCGATACCTTCACGTCCAGCGCCACCACGTTCACCGGCATCTCGGGCTTTCGGACCGCCACCAACAGCGGGGGCGCCAAGACGTTCGGGACCTGGACCGCCTGCACGTTGGTGGGGACCTCCGCCACTTACACCTGCTCCCTCTCCGCGACGACCTCCACGGACGACGTGGTGTTCGACCTCGCGGGGCAGGGCGAGCCGGGCGACAACACGACCCGCACGTACACGGCCGGCACGGGCCAGACCAAGCACGAGGACGCCGCGAGCGTGACCAACACCAACAACAACCGCGTGGCGACCAGCATCAAGATCGCGACCGGTTCCACGACGACCATGAGCTGGACCTACGGCAACGCGGGCTCGGGCAACGGCGTGGGGCAGATCGCGCTACCGATGATTCCCGCGTCGACGGTCACCGCCGCCCGGATGGGCGCGCGCGGCGCCGTCCGATATGGCGCCGCTGGCACGCGCATCGCCTGGCAGACGGAAGAGGAGGCCAGTCACCTGGGCTTCCAGGTCTGGCGCGAGCGGCGCGGCGTCCGCACGCGCGTCGGCCGCGGCCTGATCCCGGGCTCGACGTTCGCGACCGGCGCGCAGCCGCTGGCCGGCCGCCGCGGCTATGAGGCGTGGGACGACCAGGGCCAGCCGGGCGATCGCTACTGGCTGGAAGAGGTCGCCGCACACGGGCCGGCGCGCTGGCACGGGCCGGTGACGCCGTCGCCGGGCGGCGAATCGGCAGGCCGCCGGCTGCGGCGGCAAAGCACGCCGTCTGCCGCGACGTTCGCGGCGCCCGCAGAGTCGCCGCCCGAGGCGCCGGTCGTGCCGCGCGCGCCGCTGCCGGAGCTGACGCCGGCCAGCGCGTGCGCGAACCCGCCCGCCTGGGGACCGGCTGTGAAGATCGCGGTCTCGACGACCGGGTGGACGCACGTCGACGCGGCGGCGCTGGTGGCGGCGGGGCTTCCGGCCGACGCCGATCCGGCCTCCCTCGCGCTGTGGGTGGACGGGCAGCCCGCCGGCCTGCGCGCGATCGGCGCGCCACGGCTGGAGGCGATCGAATTTTACGGGCAGGGCGCGGACACCCACGACACCGGCACGCGGATCTACTGGCTGGTCGCGGGCAACGGGCGGGGGCGGGCCATCCCGTTCGCTCCCTCGGCCGCCTCGGATTCCGCCCCGCTCGTCGCGGACAGCTCGATCGCGGAGGTCACGTTGCGCGAGCGCTCGCTGTACGTGGCCGCGCTGCGGAACGGCCGCGCGGACAACTTCTTCGGCGCCGTTCTTTCCACCGCGCCGGTCAACGAGGTCGTGGCGGTTCCGGATCCGCTGCCGGGGCGGCCCGCTTCGCTGGTCGTCGCGTTGCAGGGCATGAATGCCGACGCGAACCAGGTGGCCGTCACGCTGAACGGAGCGCCGCTGGGGACCGTGTCCTGGAGCGGCGTCGCGCCCGTCGCGCAGGAGCTGGCGATCCCCGCCGACCTGCTGGCCGACGGACCGAACACGGTCGTGTTGACGCCGGGCGCGGGGGGCGGCCTCGCGGTGCTCGACCGGCTGACCGTCCGTTACGCGCGGCCATATCGGGCCGTCGGCGACCGGCTGGAGGCGACCGCGCCCGCCGGCGCGCACCTCTCGCTGACGGGGTTCAGCCGCCCCGACGCGCGCGCCTTCGACGTGACGGATCCGCGCGCGCCGATCGAGCTGGCGGGCGTACCGTTTCCCGATTCAGACGGGTACGGCCTGGCCGTGCAGCTTCCGGCCGGCGGCGCGCCGGGCGCCGTGCGCATCGTGCGCGCGCAGTCGTCGGCGGGGCTGGCGGCCCCGGACGCCGTCACGGCGAACGTCCCTTCGGGCATCTGCGCGGCGGTCGGGGCGGAGGTCGCCGTCGTCGCGCCGCGCGCGTTCTTCCCCGCGCTGGCGCCCTGGGTCGCCGCCCGCCAGGCCGCGGGCTGGTCGATCGAGCTGGTCGACGTCGAGGACGTCTTCGACGAGATGACGTTCGGCGCCCATCGCTCCGACGCCATCACCGACTTCGTTCGGGTGCGACGGGATGCCGGCGGGCGCACGCGCTATCTGCTGCTGGCGGGCAGCGCCAGCCTCGATCCCCGCAACTTCCTGGGGAAGAACGTGGCCGACCTCGTGCCGACGGCGCTGATCGACACCGACGTCATCGAGACCGCCTCCGACGAAGCGCTGGCGGACCTGGACGGCGACGGGGTCGCCGAGGTGGCGGTCGGCCGCTGGCCGGCGCGCACCGCCGACGAGCTCGGCACGATGGTGGCGGCGACGCTGTCGCTGCAGCAGGCGTCGCCGTTCGACGCGACGCCGCTGGTGGTCACGGGGACGGACGGCGATCCGCAGTTCCTGCGCTTCGAGCAGGCGGTGGCCAGCGTGCTTCCGACGGCGCCCGACGACTTCGATCCGAACGGGCTGAGCGCGGACGCGGCGCGTTCCGGTCTGATGGCGCGCTGGTCGGCCGGCCCCGGGTTCATCCAGTACTTCGGCCACGGCTCGGAGCAGATCTGGCAGGGGCTGCTGTCGGCCGACGACGTCGACCAGCTGCCGCAGACCGGACGCCGCCCGGTGATCAGCGCGATGACCTGCCTGAACGGGATGTTTCAGGACGTCTACCAGGACTGCCTCGCCAGCCGTCTCATGCGGGCCCCGTCGGGCGCGGCCGCTGTCTGGGCGTCGTCGGATCTGTACGACGCCGGCGCGCAGGGGGCGCTGGCCGCCGCGTTCGCCGCGAACGCGAGCAGGATGGCGCTGGGCGCCGCCGTTCACGCGGCGCGCGTCGCGACGGGAGGCGCCGGGCGCGCGATGGTGTTGTTCGGCGATCCCACTCTGTTCGGGTCGCCGTCCCCGCCGCCGGCGCGTCCCGACGCGGGCGCGTCCTCCGTCGACGCGGCCGCAACCGCCGCCGAGGCCGGTACCACGGTCGTCGATAACGGATTGCCGGTCACGGGCTCCGGTCCGTCGCCGCCGCCGTCCTCCGAAGCGGGCGCAACCCCCGGTTCGCCCGCCCAGGGCGGCGGCGGCGGTTGCGCGATCGCGGGCACGCCGGCTTCTCCGGCGGCTTTCCTGCTCGCCGCCGTCGCGCTGGCCGCCGCGCGACGACGCCGCCGCCGGTTCAGCGCCGGGCGACGGTGAAGCCCGCGAACGACTGGTCGACGGGCATCAGCTCGATCGCGTTCACGTTGACGTGGGCGGGCAGGGTGGCGACCCAGTGGATCGTCTCGGCCACGTCCTCGGGGCGCAGCGGCTCGACGCCCCGGTAGACCTCGGCGGCGCGCTGGTCGTCGCCGTGGAAGCGGACGTTCGAGAACTCCGTGCCGGAGGCCATCCCCGGGTGGACCACGGTGACGCGGACGCGGGTCTTCTGCAGGTCGGCGCGCAGGTTCAGCGAGAACTGGTGCACGAAGGCCTTCGTCGCGCCGTAGACGTTCGCGCCCAGATAGGGCCAGCTCGCCGCGGTCGACCCGAGGTTGACGACGTGGCCGCGATCGCGCGCCACCATCCCCGGCAGCACGGCGTGGGTCACGGTCATCAGCCCCTTCACGTTCGTGTCCACCATCTGGTTCCAGTCGTCCAGCGCGGCGCGCTGCGCGGGCTCGAGGCCCAGCGCCAGGCCGGCGTTGTTGACCAGCAGGTCGACGTCCGCCACGGCCGCCGGCAGCTGGGCGACGGCGCGCTGCACGGCCTCCCCGTCGCGCACGTCCAGCGCGATCGTGTGGGCGACGGCGTCCCCCAGCTCGTCGCGCAACGCGGCCAGCCGGTCGGCGCGGCGGCCGGCCGCGATCAGCCGGTGCCCCTCCCGCGCGAAGCGGCGGCAAATGGCAGTTCCGAACCCGGACGTCGCGCCGGTCACGAAGGCGATCATGGAGACTGGGCAGCATAGCGCGGCTCGGCTCGCCGCGGTGCTCGGCCGGCGCGCGGCGGCCTCGGCGTCATGTCACGGCGTGTGGCTGGCGAGCGGGCTGGCGATCGACTCCAGAGACTTCTGTTCGGCGTCGACGCCGATCAGCGCCTCGACCACGCCGCCCACGATCATCGC
>CAZJMY010000496.1:0-1613 GCA_964546845.1 uncultured Myxococcales bacterium
CCGCCATCAGGACGCGCTCGGACGTGACGGTCTGGTTCTGGCCGTCGGCGGTCGTGAACGACGTGGTGACCGTCTTGCCGCTCACCTTCACGCCGGTGGTCTTGGCGCCGGTGTGAATCGTCATCCCCTTCTTCTTGAGGATGCGCGTCAGCGACGCCGAGACCTCCTCGTCCTCGATGGGCAGGATGCGCGGCATGAACTCGATGACGGTGACCTCGACGCCGAACGCGTTCCAGAAGTCGGCGAACTCGATGCCGATGGCGCCGGCGCCGATCACGACGACGGACTTCGGGACCTCGGGCAGCACCATGGCTTCGCGGTAGGTGATCACGCGGTCGCCGTCGGGCTCGATGCCGGGCAGGAACTTGGCGCGCGCGCCGGTCGCGATGATCGTGCGCGGCGTCTCCAGGTTCAACTTGCCGGATTTGGTCGTGACCTCCAGCTTGTTGCGGCCGGTCAGCGTCGCCGTCCCCGGGATGTGGGTGACGCCGTACTTCTTGAACAGGAACTCGACGCCTCCCGCCAGTTTCTCCGAGACGGCGCGGCTGCGCGCGATGATCTTGGTCCAGTCGAAGCTGACGGTGCCGTTGACGACGATCCCCATCTCGCCCGCGTGCTGGACGGCGCGCATGGCCTCGGCCGACTTCAACAGCGCCTTGGTCGGGATGCAGCCCCAGTTGAGGCAGATCCCGCCCGGCCGCTCACGCTCGATGCAGGCGGTCTTGAAACCCAGCTGCGCGCCGCGAATGGCGGCCACGTATCCGCCGGGCCCCGCGCCGACGACGACGAGATCGTACTTGTCTGCCATCGGTGCTCAATAGCACGGACGGACGTGGTTGCAAAAAGGGCTCAACCGCCCGCGCGTCGCACGGCGACGGTCATCTCCGGCTTGTGGTTCAGCGTCTGAAACACGACGCAGTACCGCTCGGTCAGCTTCAGCAGCGTGTCCAGCTTGTCTTGCGGCGCGTCGCTGTCCAGCTCGAACGTCAGGCGGATGGCCTTGAACCCGACGGGGACCGTCTTGTCGACCCCGAGCGTGCCTCGGAAATCGACGTCGCCTTCGGCGCGCACCGTGGCAGCGCGCAGCGGGATCTCCATGGCCGTCGCCACCGCCTTGAGCGTCACGCCCGCGCACGCGACCAGCGCCTCCAGCAGCATGTCGCCCGAGCAGAGCTCGGTGCCCGCGCCGCCAGTCGCGGGGTGAAGGCCGGCCACATCGCCGGCGCGCCGCTCGATCCGGCAGGCGACGTCCTCGGCGGCGACGTGCCCCACCGCCTTCAGCGTCACCAGCGCCGTCTCGGGACTCTGCTTGTACTTTTCTTTCAGGGGCGCCTGCAGGGCGCGCAGCTCGGCGGCCGTCATCGTCGGAGCTTAGACCGGGAGCCCGCGTCTCACCAGACGAGGAATATCGACGCCGCCGGAGCGTCGACGCGATCCAGACGGCGGTGATGAATGTGGCGCGCAGCGCATTTGATGGACAGAGCGGTTAGTAAACGAGCTATACAAATCACGGCCACCCGTGCGGTTCCCGGCAGCCATAGCCCGGTTGATGTTGATCGGCTGCCTCGCGGGGTGCGCGAGCGGCGGGGGTCGGGCAGGGACGGGCGGTGGCA
>CAZJMY010000497.1:0-1848 GCA_964546845.1 uncultured Myxococcales bacterium
CTGGTCACGCTGCCCGAGGGGGCGGAGATGGTCATGCCGGGGGACAACGTCACCCTGAAGATCGAGCTCATCACGCCGATCGCGTGCGAGGAAGGCCTGCGCTTCGCGATTCGCGAGGGTGGCAAGACGGTCGGCGCCGGCGTGGTCACCAAGATCCTGCCCGACGACGTGAAGGCGAAGTAACCGGAGCCAAACATGACCCCCAAGATTCGCATTCGCCTGAAGGCCTACGATCACCGCCTGCTGGACCAGTCGGCCGGCGAGATCGTCGACACGGCCAAGCGGACGGGCGCCAGCGTCGCTGGTCCCGTTCCGCTGCCGACCAAGATCAACAAGTTCACGGTTCTCCGCTCGCCGCACGTCGACAAGAAGTCGCGCGAGCAGTTCGAGATCCGCACGCACAAGCGCCTGCTCGACATCCTCGAGCCGACGCAGCAGACGCTGGACGCCCTCATGAAGCTGGACCTGTCGGCGGGCGTCGACGTCGAAATCAAGACCTGATCCCACCGAGGCGCCAGACATCATGCAGATCGACATCGTCAACATCGAGGGCAAGAAGGTCGGAGAGGCCAACCTCGCCGACGCCGTGTTCGGCGCCCAGGTGAAGGACTACCTCCTCTGGGAGGTGGTCAAGGCACAGCAGGCCGCCAAGCGGGCCGGCACGCACGACACCAAGACGCGCGCCGAGGTTCGCGGCGGCGGCAAGAAGCCGTACAAGCAGAAGGGGACCGGCAACGCCCGCCAGGGCTCGAGCCGGGCGCCCAACCACGTCGGCGGCGGCAAGGTCTTCGGACCGCACCCTCGCTCGTACGCGTACACGGTGCCGAAGAAGGTCAAGCGCGCCGCGCTGGCCTGCGCGCTGTCGCTGCGCGCCCACGAGAAGAAGCTGGTGGTCGTCGACACGTTCTCGTTCGACGGCCCCAAGACCAAGCGGATGGCCGGCATCCTCAAGACGCTGGGGCTCGAGTCGGCGGTGGTCGTCGACGGCAAGGAAAACGCCAACCTCGCCAAGTCGGTGCGCAACCTGCCGAAGGCCAAGTATCTGGCGCCCGAGGGGCTGAACGTCTACGACATCCTGAATCACCCGGGCTTGATCATCGCGGCCGGCGCCGTGAAGCAGATCGAGGGCCGGATCCTGGCTGCCGCCAGCGACGGCGCGGCGAAGGCGGCCTAAGGAGAAGCGATGCGCTCACCCGAACAGATCATCCGGCGTCCGCTTCTGACCGAGAAGGGGACGTTCCTGAAAGAGACCGGCGGCCGTCCCGAGGGGGACATCGATCCGGAGACGCTGAAGTCGCAGCTGCTCTTCGAGGTCGCCCGCGACGCCAACAAGATCGAGATCCGCCACGCGGTCGAGAAGCTGTGGAACGTCGACGTCGTCGACGTCCGCACGTCGGTCGTGCGCGGCAAGCAGAAGCGGATGGGGCGCTTCATCGGCCGGCGCTCGAACTGGAAGAAGGCCATCGTGACGATCGCCGCCGGCCAAAACGTCGAGTTCTTCGAGGGAGTCTAAGCAATGGGTCTTCGTCCGCACAACGCAACGACGCCGGGCAGCCGCGGGCGCGTCGCCCCGGATTTCTCCGACCTCACGCAGGGCAACAGCCCCGAGAAGTCGTTGACCGAGCCGATGCGCCGCACCGGCGGCCGCAACCACTACGGCCGCATCACGTCGCGGTTCCGCGGCGGCGGTCACAAGCGCCGCTTCCGCGTCATCGACTTCCGCCGCAACAAGATCGGCGTGCCGGCCACCGTGGCCAGCGTCGAGTACGATCCGAACCGCACGGCGCGCATCGCCCTTCTGCACTACGCGGACGGCGAGAAGCGCTACATCCTGTGCCCCGACGGCCT
>CAZJMY010000498.1:0-3703 GCA_964546845.1 uncultured Myxococcales bacterium
CTGGACCCGCTGGCCGACAAGCTGCTGGTCACGGCCGTGCTGGTGTTCATGGTGGCGCTGTCCCGGGTGCCGGCCTGGGTGGTGGTCGTGACGATCGGCCGCGACCTGGCCGTCAGCGGTCTGCGCAGCATCGCGGCCGCGCAAGGGATGGTGATCTCCGCCAGCGACAGCGGGAAGATCAAGACCGCGCTGCAGCTGGTGTCGATCATGATGCTGCTGATCCACTTCCGGTACCCGATGCTGGGGACCAGCAAGACCGTCGACTATCACCTGGCCGGTCTGGTCGTCCTGTACGTCTCGACGGCGGTGTCGCTGTTCTCGGGCGCGCAGTACATGCGGCATTTCCTGTCGGCGGCGCTGGCGCAGCCGCGCACGCCGGCGTGATCGCCTCGCCGGCGCCGATGCTGCCCCCCGCCGAGGCCGCCCGCCGGTTGGGCGCCGGTTTCTGGCTCTCGTCGCCGGGCCCGGCGGGCACCGCGCGCGAGCTGGTGGGTGGTCCGCCCGTCGCGGCCATCGAGGGGCGCTCGCCGTCGGACCTCCTCGCGCTG
The DNA here is from genome assembly GCA_964546845.1 of uncultured Myxococcales bacterium. Classification (GTDB taxonomy): domain Bacteria; phylum Myxococcota_A; class Polyangia; order Fen-1088; family Fen-1088; genus JADGRB01. The sequence goes on from CAZJMY010000498.1 coordinate 549, forward strand.
GAGGACGCCTGGCGCGAGGCGCGGGCGCGCTGGGCCGAGCAGGGCGCCGCGCCGCCGGGCCTGCCCGTCGCCGTCGGCTGGTTCTCGTACGAGCTGGGGCGGCGGCTGATCGGATTGCCGGCCGATCCACGGGCCGCCGGCCAGCCGCTGTTCTCTTTTCAGTTCCCCGACGCCGTCTGGATGCGCGGCGCCACGGGCGACGCCGCTGACCCGACGGACGCAACGATCTTGGCGCGCGATCAGCGGGCGGCGGTCCGCCTGCGGGAGAGGCTGCTGCAGCCGCGCGAGGCCGCGCCCGCGCCGTCGCTGGGGCCGCTGTCTCCGATCGATCCGCCGGACGATTTCGTGGCCGGCGTCCGCCGGATCCTGGAGTACGAGACGGCCGGCGACGCGTATCAGGTCAACCTGTCGCGCCGCCTGACCGCCGCGTGGGCCGGGGAGCCGGCGGAGATCGCGGCGCTGCTGCGGGCGGCGGCTCCCGCCCCGTACGCGACGTACATCGCCGACGGTTCGGGCGGCGCGCTGTTCGGCAACTCGCCCGAGCGGTTCCTGGCGGTCGACGCCGACGGCGGCGTGCAGACCTGCCCCATCAAAGGCACGCGGCCGCGCGGCGCCTCACCGGCCGAAGACATGGCGGCCATCGCCGCTCTGCGCGGCTCCGCGAAGGACCGCGCCGAGCACGTCATGATCGTCGACCTCGAGCGCAACGATCTGGGGCGCGTCTGCCGGCCCGGCACCGTCGAGGTCGCGACCCTGGCGCGGGTCGTCTCGCTGCCGACGGTGCATCACCTCGAGAGCACGGTCCGCGGCGTCCTTCGGCCCGGGGTGGGCCTGGCCGCGCTCATCGCGGCCACCTTCCCGGGCGGCTCGATCACCGGCGCGCCCACGCGGCGCGCCATGCAGATCATCGACGAGCTGGAGCCTGGGCCGCGCGGTGTCTACACGGGCGCCACCGGCTGGCTGGGCGCGGCCGGTGACCTGGATCTGGCCGTCGCCATCCGCACCGCGACCCTGCGCGACGGGCGTCTGGACCTCTCCGTCGGCGGCGGAATCGTGATCGAGTCGACGCCGGAGGGCGAGCTGGCCGAGACCGAGGTCAAGGCGCGGGCGTTTGCGTCCCTCGCCGGCGCCGCACGAACAGCGTGAGCAGCACGGCGGCGATCACCAGGCTGCCCAGCTGACCGACGGAGAGAAACAGCGGCTCGCCCGCCGCCAGGCCCAGACGCCGGGCCAGCCCCGGTGTGCGCAGCGACAGCACCATCCCGCGCAGCGCGTCCCCGCGGAAGATCTCGACCACGAACCGCAGCGCGGCGTAGAGGCCCAGGTAGAGGGTCAGCAGCGCGCCGGGGCGCCGCCGCAGGCGGGGGCTGGCGGCCCACAGCACGGCGAAGATGACGGCCTCACCCGCGGCCTCGTAGACCTGGGTCGGGTGCAGCGGCGGCGTCTCGCCGGCCCCGAACGGCACGTCGCCGCTTCGCCTCAGCACGTCGAACGCCACGCTGCCACGGGGGAACGACATGCCGACGCGGGCCGCGGTCTCCTTGCCGAAGCAGCAGCCGGCGGCGAAGCACCCCAGCCGGCCGAAGGCGTGCCCGATGGCCAGCGCCGGCGCCCCGACGTCGCCCACCTCGCCGAACGACCACCCCTGCCGCCGCGCGAACAGCAGCGCGGCGCCCGCTGCCGCGGCCACGCCGCCGTAGAAGACCAGGCCCCCTTCCCACAGACGGAAGACGCTGGTGCAGTCGTGCCACCGGGGCCCGGGCCCCTCCGTGCAGGCCAGCCAGAACTCGCGCGCGTTCACGAGCCCGTAGGTCAGGCGCGCGCCGATCAATCCCGCCACGATGGTCCAGAAGGCCAGATCCATCACGGCGCCGCTGTCGAACCCGCGCCGGCGCCCCTGTCGCTGCGCCGCCCAGATGCCGATGGCCAGCCCGGCGGTCACCAGCACGCCGTAGGTGCTGATGGCGATCTCGCGCCGGCCAAGGGGGACTGTGAACAGGACCGGATGCAAGGCCACACCTGCGGCGCGCCGCTCAGGCCGACGAAGCCGCCTCTTTCCGGCTGCGGAACATGTCCAGCAACATCAGGCCGACCCCGACGCACAGCGCGGCGTCGGCCACGTTGAATGCGGGCCACTCGAGCGTGCCCTTCTTCCACACGATGAAGTCGGTCACCCGGCCGAACATGACCCGATCGACCAGGTTGCCGACGGCCCCGCCGCCGATCAGCCCCAGCGCCACGTGCAGCCGCGTGGCTTCGACGGGCGTCTTGCGCAGGTACGCGATGACCATCGCGAAGGCCGCCACGGCCAGCAACGTCAGCAGCACGCGCCCACCGGGCAGGTCCTGGAACATGCTGAACGCCACGCCGGGATTCTCCGCGTAACGCAGGTCGAAGTAGTTCGGGATGACCACCTTCGGGTTCATCGGGCCGCGCGGCTGCAGGTAGTCGCGCGCGAGCACCTTCGTCCACTGGTCCAGCACCAGGCTGACCAGCGCGAACGCCGAGAACAGGACGTACTTCTTGCGGACCGGTGTCATGTTCCGCTCCCGGTGGCGGCGACCGCGCCGGCGCAGCGACGGCACAGGTCGGGCGACGGCGCGCCGGGCGTCGGCGCATCGCCGGTCCGCCGCCAGCAGCGGGGGCAGGTCGGGCCCGGCGCCTCGGCGACGGTGACGCGGGTCTCGGCGAACGACCCATCCTCGATGGTCAGCTTGGAGACGATGCAGAGCTCGGTCAGCAAGTCGCGGTTCCACTCCCACTGCGGCCGCTCGGCCGCGCTCGGTTGTACCGTCACGGCGGCCTCCAGCGATTTGTGACCGGCGGCGCGGAACGCCTCCAGCGCCTGCAGCACGGCCTCGCGCCGCGGGCGGATCTCCTCGGTCCAGCGGCGGTTCGGCTGCCCGGGCGCCTTGCCGGCCGGCACGATCTCCTCGCGCACCGTCGCGTGCACGTCGAACGGCTCGCCGGTCACGCGCGACAGCTCGTCGGCGACGTCCTGCGCCGTGAAGCACAGGACGGGCGCCATCCACAGCGACAGCGTCCGCGTGATCTCGTACAGCGCCGTCTGCACGCTGCGCCGCACGGGCGAGTTGGGCGCCTCGCAGTAGAGCGGGTCCTTGGCGGGATCCAGGTACTCGGCCGACACGGTGATC
>CAZJMY010000499.1:0-1069 GCA_964546845.1 uncultured Myxococcales bacterium
GGCCAGCTCTACTCGGACTTCGTCGGCCAGCTGTACACCGCCGAGATCCCGAAGGACCTGAAAGAGCAGGACGAGTGGGGTAACCGCCCGCGCGAGATCTTCTGCGACGCGCTGGTCGACAAGGCGGAGCCGATCGAGGCCAAGGCCGTCGAGGGCTTCGAGACCTGCCTCAAGGCCGCGACCGACTACTCCTGGTACAACGAGTGGTCTCGTCTGTGCGAGCGCGAGCTCAATCAGATGAAGCCCACGGAGTACCCGCTGGCGTCCGAGGTCAAGCCGGAGGCCGGCTACGTGGCGACCAGCATGGCGGAGACGCCCGTCATCGACGAGCTGAGCGAGTCGGCGCCGACGGCGGCCAACGCCTCGGCCGCGAGCGGGAAGTGAGGACCAAGACCATGACGACCCAGAAGAACAAGGCAGGCAAGGGACTGGTCCTCGCGCTGGGCCTCGCCGTCGGCGGCCTCTCGGCCGTCGGCTGCGGCGGCGAGCAGAAGCCGCGGGCGAAGAACGCCGCCAGCGTCGAGGCCGGGGAAGACACCGGCACGATGGAGGGCGGCGGCCGCGAGACGATCAGCAAGGCGGGCGCCGCCGATTTGATCCCCAAGGAGAAGAAGCGCGCCATCAGCGAGGACGAGCGCGCCGACTTCGAAAAGGCCATGCAGCGCTATCAGTCCGCCCGCAAGTCGGGCGGACTGTCAGGCGGCGAATGCGACAGCGTGTCGAGCGCCTTCAAGAAGGTGGCCGACGCGAACCCGAACCTCCTCGAGGCGCGCTTCAACCAGGGCGCCGTGCTGGCCGAGTGCGGCCGGCAAGAGGATGCGGCGCGGGTCTGGCAGGGGCTGAAGTACGGCCCGGCCATCGCCAACCTGGGCTACCTGGCCTGGAAGCGCGGCAACACGTCGGAGGCGGAGTCGCTGTTCAACCACGCCATCGAGGTCGACCCGCTGCACACCGTCGAGGCGCGCAACAACCTGGCGCAGATCCTCCGCGACAAGGCGCGCAAGGCGTCCAGCGGCGACGAGCGCCGGCAGTACGTGCAGCAGGCGGTCAGCAACCTGCGCACCGTCCT
>CAZJMY010000500.1:0-1929 GCA_964546845.1 uncultured Myxococcales bacterium
GGGCGGCGCGGCCCGGGGCGGGGCGGGCGCGGGTGGCTCGGCGGCTGGCCGCGGAGGGGGCGGGGCGGCCGGCGGACCGACCGTCTGGAGGCCCACCACCGGAACGACCTGGCAGTGGCAGCTGAAGGGAACCATCGACCAGAGCGTGCCCGCCCAGATGTTCGACCTCGATCTGTTCGACGCTCCCATGGACGTGGTGGCCTCGTTGCGCGCCGCCGGCCACGCGGTCGTCTGTTACGCCAACGCGGGGGTGTTCGAGAGCTGGCGCCCCGACGCGGCCACGTATCCCGCGGCGGTGAAGGGGAACGCCGACCCGGGCTGGCAGGGCGAACAGTGGCTGGACATCCGCCAGTGGAGCGTCCTCGAGCCCATTTTGGAGGCGCGCATGGACCTGTGCCGGAGCAAGGGCTTCGACGGCATCGAGCTCGACAACGTCGACGGCTACAGCAACGACACCGGCTTCCCGCTGACCGCGGCCGATCAGCTGGCGTTCAATCGCGCGCTGGCGGCCTCGGCGCACGCGCGCGGGCTGTCCGTCGGGCTGAAGAACGACCTGGAGCAGGTTACGGCTCTGGTGAGCCAGTTCGACTGGGCGCTCAACGAGCAATGCTTCGAGTACGGCGAGTGCGCCGCGCTGAAGCTCTTCGTCGACGCGCGCAAGGCAGTCTTCAACGTCGAGTACAACCTGCCGACGTCGTCCTTCTGCCCGCAGGCGAAGAGCATGGGCCTGAGCTCGATCCTGAAGAACGTCGCCCTGGACGCCTACCGCGTCGCCTGTCCCTGAGTCAGGCCCACTGACTCTTCTTCCAGACTTCCAGAGCGTTCAGCGTCGACGGCCAGCCGACGTACAGCAACATCGTGACGATCACCTCCTTGACTTCGGCGGCGGAGCACCCGACGCGGAGCGCGCCCTCGATGTGCCACCCCAGCTGCCGCAGCTGCTGTTGCGCGGTCAGCATGGCGACGGCGACCAGCTCTCTCTGTCGCACGGTGATGCCGGGGCGCGCGTAGATCTGGCCGTAGGCGTTGTCGGTCAGATACTCGGCCAGCTCGACGTCGTACTTCCGGACGGCCGCTTCGATGGCCGCGAAGTCGTCGTAGATGAGTCCGCCGTTTTCGCGACCGCGTTCACGAAGCTGCTCGCGGCTCAGGTTCGACGGGGCGACGGGCTGGGTGCTGATGCCCCGCTGGCGGAACACGTCCGCCATGACCTCCAAGCCGTTCAGCGCGGTGGGCCATCCCGCGTAGGGCTGCGCCTGGATCAACACCTCACGAATCGCTTCGGGCGTGGCGCCGGCGTTGAGCGCCGCCGCGACATGCCACTCGAGCTGCGGCAGATGGGCCCGGCAGGCCAGGGCGCCAATGATGCACAGTTCCCGGTCGTCGAGCCCGAGAGTGCCGCGGGAAAGCACCTTGCCGTAGGCGTCGCCGACCAGGTAGCCGGCGAGCTCCGGGTCCACGTCCTGCAGCGCGTCCACCGTTTTCTGAAAAGCCGGTCCACCCAGCCGCAGGCCCAGCTTCAATCCCTGTTCGTACGAGTCGTCGTGATGATCCATTTTTGGCTCCGGCGCGCTTTGACGCCCACGTTGCCTTCGAGTGTGTGCGATCTTCGTCGAGCTGGGCTCAAGATCGAGCCCAACGTGCGGAGGACCCTTGAGTCGTAGAATCCTCGTTTGCTTGTTTTCCTTTGGCCTCTCGATCGGCGCACTGGCCTGTTCCTCGAGTGGAAGCTCGCCTGAGGGGGGAAGCGGCGGGCAAGGGACGGGCGGAGCCGCAACGGGCGGGACCACGGCGAGCAGTGGCGGAACGACCGGCAGCGGCGGGGTGAGCACGGGCGGCAGCTCGGCGACGGGCGGCAGCTCGGCGACTGGCGGCAGCGCGGCGACGGGCGGTGCTTCCGGGGCGGCGGGCGCCGCCACCGGCGGCGGC
>CAZJMY010000501.1:0-4165 GCA_964546845.1 uncultured Myxococcales bacterium
GAAGCCGATGATGCCGATCGAGTAGACGAGGAAGTTCATGCCCATCGTGTGGGCGACGTTCTTCGCGCGGGTGAGGCCGGTCTCGACCAGCGCGAACCCCGCCTGCATGAACATCACGAGGAAGCCGGTGACCAGCGTCCAGACGATGTTCAGCGCGGTCTGTCCGGAGAGGACCATCGTCCTCAGCTCGGCCATCCCCTTGTTCAAGTCCGCAACGCTCGGATCCAAGAATCTTCCCCGTCGCGGACCATCTCAAATCGCAGGTCAAGAAGGTGTTTCCAACCCGCGAAATCTGGGTGACGCCGGGGCGCCCCGCGCCCGTTACGCAGAATGCGCGCGCCCGAAACATTTCGGCTACTTGGCGCGTGCTGACATACGCGGCCATGAGTGGTCTCGGAGGACTCAACAAGTCGCCGGCGGGGGTGGTCATCGGCATGGTGCAGCTGCAGCTGCCGACCGTCACGACGCCCGCCGAGCTGGCGGCCCAGACGGACCGGATCGTCGGCATGGTGGCGAAGGCGCGCCGCAACCTGCCGGGCATGGACCTGGTCGTGTTCCCCGAATACTCCCTGCACGGGCTGTCCATGAGCACCGACCCCGCGCTGATGTGCCGCCTGGACGGGCCGGAGGTCGCGGCGCTTCGGGCGGCCTGCGTCGCCAACAGCATCTGGGGCTGCTTCTCGATCATGGAGGCGAACCCGCGCGGCAACCCCTACAACAGCGGCATCATTGTCGACGACAGCGGCGAGATCCGGCTCTACTACCGCAAGCTGCACCCCTGGGTCCCCGTCGAGCCCTGGGAGCCGGGCGACCTGGGCATCCCCGTCTGCGACGGGCCGAACGGCAGCCGACTGGCGCTGATCATCTGCCACGACGGCATGTTCCCCGAGATGGCGCGCGAGTGCGCCTACAAGGGCGCCGAGATCATCATCCGCACGGCGGGCTACACGGCGCCCATTCGGCACGCCTGGCGGATCACCAACGAGGCCAACGCCTTCCAGAACCTGGCCGTCACGGCGTCGGTTTGTCTCTGCGGGTCGGATGGGACGTTCGATTCGATGGGCGAAGGGATGATCGTCAACTTCGACGGCGTTCCGCTGGCGACCGGCGGCGCGCGCCCCGACGAGATCATCACGGCCGAGGTCCGGCCCGATCTGGTGCGCGAGGCGAGGCGCACCTGGGGCGTCGAGAACAACATTTATCAGCTGGCGCACCGCGGGTACGTCGCCGTGAAGGGCGGCGCGGGCGACTGCCCGTACACGTACATGCACGACCTGGTCGCCGGGCGCTACCGGCTGCCGTGGGAGGACCAGGTGGTCCACGTCGACGGCACGTCGTGCGGCTTCCCCCCGCCCGAGCGGCGCTACGGCGGCACCCCGCCGCGTGCCGAGCCCCGGGCCCCGGCGCCGCCCATCCCGCAGATCAGAGCTTCGTGATGTCGGGCAGGCTGCCGTCGGCGTTGCGCTTGGCGGCCGCGGCGGCCGCCGCCGTCGCCTTGCCGGTGACGTCGCCCGTGTGCGCGATCCCCTGAAAGGCGCCGCCCGCGTTGTTCCAGGCGCCACAGCCGGTGCAGGTCATGCTGGCCGGGTTGCTGTTGTTCGTGAAGCCCCAGTCGGCTTTGTGGCCGCCGTTGCCGTTGTTGTAGAACGCGAACAGGTTCGACATCACGTGCTTGGCGGACACGTCGTCGCCGCCCATCTTGAACCCGTTGCCGTTGCTCTGCGCCCCGGCCGTCGTCGCGCCCATGTTGAACGCCCACGAGTTCTTGACCGTCACCGGCGAGGTCCACGCAAAGAAATCGTACCCGTCGTCGGCGTTGTCCCAGGAGCGGCAGCCGTCGAACACGTTGCCCGCGCCGCCACCCTTCTTGGCGCCGAAGCCGTCGGCGTTCGCGCCGTCGCAGCGCTCGTCGTGGTTGTGGTACGAGTCGGTGTTGGTGATGGTCGCGTACGTCCCGCTGCCCGTGTAACCCGAGCTGGAGCTGATGAGGACGCCGGTGTCCTCGGCGTCGTGCACGACGCAGTTGTCGACGAAGTCGTGCGCGCCCTGCACCAGGATGCCGGTGTCGTTCGCGCCGGCCACCTCCAGCCCCTGCACGCGCGTCCAGTCCGAGCCGATGTCGATGCCGTAGATGTTCTTGTCGACGGGCGAGTCGCCGCAGCCGAGCCGCGGCTGGCTCGAGAAGTCCAGCACCGGCTTGGTCGTCGCGGCCGGATCGGCGCGCATCGTGATGATCCGGGTCGCCGTCCCCATGCGCGTCTTCTTGAACTCGACGCGCGTGCTCAGCTTGTAGGTCCCGGCCTTGAGGCACATCGTCGTCAGCGTGCCCGAGCAGACGGCGCCGTTGGCCGAGCCGGCGACGCCGGGGCAGAGCAGATCGTAGCCGTGCTGCGGCGTCGCGACCGGCAGCGCCTCGGTGCCCGGGTTGGTGTCGCTGCCGTCGGGCGCGACCCAGACGTCGCAGGGGCCGGTATGCCCGCCCGCGCCGGTTCCGCCCGTTCCACCCGACGTCGATCCGGCCGCGCCGCCGGTGCCCGCCCGCCCCGCCGCGCCCGCGCCGCCCGTCGCACCTGGCGCGCCACCCGTCGAGCCGGTGGTTCCGCCGGTGGCGGCGCCGCCCGTTCCGCCTGAACGCCCGCCCGTCGAACCGCCGCTTCCGGTGGCCGTGCCGCCGCTGCCGCTCGACGAGCCGCCCGTGCCGGTGCTCGTCGAACCGCCGCTTCCGCTGCCCGACGTGCCGCCGCTGCCGTTCGACGAGCCGCCGCTGCCGGTGCCGTGACTACCGCCGGCTCCGGTCGAGCCCGGCGATCCGCCCTGTCCTGACGCGGACGACGATTCGGACGAACAGCCGATCTCCAGCGCGCCGAGAGCGGCGCCGGTGAGCAGCAGAACCAGGGTGGGGGCGAAACGACCGCGGCTCCTCATGCACCCGTACGTTGCCGGGCGCCCGCGGCGCGGCTCACCGCCGCCCTACATCGTGAGATCGCGCAGCAGGCCCGTCATCATCTGCAGGGACAGAGCCGTCCAGGACTCCTGGTAGTAGACGCTCCCCGCCAGGTCCGTCAGCGTGGCCAGGCTGGTGTAGGCGTCGTCGCGCAGCGGCGCGTACGTCGAGCCGGTCGCCATGGCCGCCACGCCGGCGCCGCCCACGAACGACGCCGCGCGCGGGCCCCCTGCGGTGACGAACTGCGCGTGCGGCGTGCCGTTCAGGTCGTAGCCGTCGACCATCGCCGCCACGGTGACGCCCGAATAGAAGCCGCCGACCTTCTGCAGGTAGCTGAGCGCGCGCGGCTCCGCGTTCCAGCAGTAGTCCTGTCCGATGCGGAACGGCGTCCGGCAGGACTCCAGCTGGTGATTGGTCGGATTGCTCGTCCCGGCGGGCGCCATCGGGACGCCGGCCGGCGTCGACCAGGCGGGGACCAGGCCGTTGCTGGCGTTGCCGTTCTGCGCGTTCAGCGTCGCGGCCAGCACCGTGTACGTCGTCTCGACGGTCTGGTTCCACCCGGTGTTCCCCGAGACGCGCGCGAACACGCGGTAATAGGCCGGCGCGAAGTACGAGATGTTGATGACGGACCCGTCGGCGAACTGGTCGCCCGGCATCAGCACGTTGTTCCGGCTGTGGTCGACCTCGTGCTGCCACATGGCGTCGATCAGCTTCTTCGCGGCGGCCAGGTACGTCGTCGAGAGGCTCCCCTGCCCGCCCCAGCGCTTGTCGGCCATCACCAGCGCGAAGGCCATGTCCTCGTCGCCGTCGCTGGCGGCGCCCGTGCCCAGCACCTGTGTGCCGGCGGCGTTGATGTACCAGTTCATGAGGCCGTTGCCGTCGAGCCAGAGGTTCGCGTACTTCCAGAACTTGTCGAACGAGGTCTGGTCGTTCGCGTAGACCGCCAGCAGCATCGCGTACCCGATCCCTTCGGACACCGTCGAGTTCACCTCGGCGCCCGACGAGTTCGGCCGCTTCACGCGCAGGAAGCCGCCCGCGCCGTCGCTGGTCACGAGGTCCGCCATCCACTTGGTGTACGCGGCCTGCGCGTCGGCCAGCTTGGCGCCCGCCGGCGGCGCGCAATGTCCGGCCCCGGGAATGGTGAGCGCGGTCGCCGCGCCCGCCGCGCCGCCGCTCGCGATCGCGCCGCCGCTGCCGGGCAGCCCGCCCGCCGCGCCGCCC
>CAZJMY010000502.1:0-6658 GCA_964546845.1 uncultured Myxococcales bacterium
TGCGGGCCTGCTCCATCCGTCACCGTGTCGGACGCGGGAACCCTGCGACAAATCTGTCATAGGGCCAAGCTGCAGACTGGATATTACGCACCTTTGCGACGCGCCTTCAAGCGACGCGGCATAGGACTTTCGTGTCAGGCCTGGCCCATTCCCTCGACGGGGTGGGCCATGAAGAACGGCAGGGCTTCGCTCATCAGGTCCAGCTCGGGATCCAGCTGCTTGCCGATCCCTTCCGTCACGGCGATGGCGATGTTCACGATGGTGAAGCTGGGGTTCACGCGGACCCTGTGGCGGCGCAATATTGCCAGCAGGTCGAGCAGAACTTTGCCGACCTGCACCTGCCCGAGCCGGTAGCCCCAGTAGCGGCCGACGAACTCGATGATGGCGGCGCGGTAACGCTCGAACGCGGCGGGATCGCGCGGCCGGTTCGCGCTCTCGGAGATCGAGTACATGATGTGGGCCATCGCGTCCCCGTCGCGCTGGGCCCAGGCGGCGAAGAAGCGCGAGAACGCCTTGCGGTGCGGCTCGTCGAGGACGCCGACCAGACCCAGGTCCAGCAGCGCCAGCTTGTCGTCCGGCGTGATGAAGATGTTTCCCGGGTGTAGGTCCGCGTGGACGAACCCGTCCTCGAAGATCATCTTCAGCAGCGTCGACAGCCCGAGCCGCGCGACCCGCTTGGGGTCGGACCGCGTCGCCGGTGTGGAGAGGATCTTCGTCCCCTCGACGAAGCTCATGGTCAAGATGCGCTCGGTCGAGAGGTGGTCGACCAGCTCCGGGAACACGACCTCCGGATGGCCGGCGAAGTTGCGCCTGAACCGGCGGTTGTTGGCGGCTTCGATGCGGAAGTCGAGCTGGGCGAAGATGGCCCGCCCGAACTCCTCGACGGTGGCCAGCGGCTCCAGCGTCGCGATCGAGGGGATGATCCCCAGCAGGCGCGCGCCCTGGCGCATGACGGCCAGGTCGAACGTGCACAGCGCGACGACGTCGGGGCGCCGGACCTTGACGGCCACGATGCGTCCGTCCGGCAGCCGGGCCTTGTGCACCTGCGAGACCGACGCCGACGCCAGCGGCACCGGCGAGAACTCGGCGTAGAGCGACTGCAGGGGGCGCCCCAGGTCCTTCTCGACCGTGCGGACCACCTCTTCGAACGGGAAGGGGCCCACGTGGTCCTGCAGCTCGGCCAGCGCCGTCGACAGGTACTCGGGGATCAGATCGGGTCGGGTGCTCATGATCTGCCCGACCTTGATGAACGTGGCGCCCAGCTCCCGGAAGAGATCCACGACCACCTGTCCCATCCAGGCCCGCCGGCGCGCGCGCCCGGCCCGCCGGACCCACAGCAGGATCCAGCCGATCCAGAACCGGGTCCAGTGCTTCGCCACCCGGCCCCCGATGCCGGCGGCCCGCGCCAACAGGCGCCATCGGGGCAGGGGCTTCGCCGCCATCGCCAAAATTCTATACTATCTATGACGATGAGCGCCCCCTCGTCGATTCCGGTGGCGCCCCCCCAGGGGGCCGCGCCCAACGTCCTGGAGCTGCGCAAGAACGAACCGCGCAGCGCCGTCGAGATGTGGAGGCGGCGGGTGGCCAAGACACCCACCCGCGCGGCCTTCCGGCTCCACGACGGTGCCGCGTGGAAGGTGATGACCTTTGCCGAGGCCGACGCCGCCACACGCGAGCTGGCGGCCGGGCTGGTCGCCGCCGGGATCGCCCCGGGCGACCGCATCTGCCTGCTGTCGCAAACCCGCGTCGAATGGGCCCTGTGCGACGTCGCCATCCTCATGGCGGGCGGCGTCACGGTCCCGATCTACGGGTCCAACACGGCCGAGCAGTGCGAGTTCATTGCCCGCGACGCCGCCGCCAAGCTGGTGATCGTCGAGGACGACGGACAGCGGGACAAGATCGCGTCCATCCGGGGCCGTCTGCCGACGCTGACCGCCGTGGTGCAGATCGCGGGCGAGCCGCCCCGCCAGGAGGCGCAGACGCTGGACGAGCTGCGCGCCGCCGGCCGCAAGGCCCTGGAAGCCGAGCCGGCGCTGCTCGCGAACCGGGGCGAGCCGGGGCCGGACTCGCTGTTCACCATCGTCTACACCTCGGGAACGACGGGCACGCCCAAAGGCGTCGTCTTGACGCACGACAACCTGGTCGCCTCGATGTGCAGCGGCGGGCGCGCCGTGCAGGTCGGCGACAACGACGAGCAGTACCTGTTCTTGCCGCTGGCCCACATCCTGGGGCGTGAGATGGTGTGGGCGGGCTTCGAGCTGGGCTACACCACGGCCTTCTCGCGCGGGACGAACCAGATTCGAGAGGACCTGCTGGCGGTGCGGCCCACGTTCATGGCGGGCGTGCCCCGGATCTACGAGAAGTTCTACGCGGCCGTGACGGCGGCGATGAAGCAGGGGTCGCCGATCAAGCGGCGCCTGGCGGCCTGGGCGGTCGGCAAGGGCATGGCCCACGGCGCCGCGGTGCGCGCCGGCAAACCGGGCGGCGGCGCCGGGCACTGGCTGGCCGACAAGCTGGTTCTGTCGAAGTTGCGGGCCCGGCTGGGGCTGGATCGCTGCCGGTTCCTCATCTCGGGCGGCGCGCCGCTGGCCGCCGAGATCGCGGAGTTCTTCCACGCCGCGGGGCTGCTGATCCTGGAGGGCTACGGGTTGACGGAGACGACGTCGGCGGTGTTCTTGAACACGCCGGAGCGGTTCCGGTTCGGCACCGTCGGCCCGGCGCTGGACGTCATCGAGTCGCGCATCGCCGACGACGGCGAGATCCTGGTGCGCGGCGCGCCCGTGTTCCGCCAGTACTACAACAACGCCGAGGCGACCGCGGAAGCCGTCGAGCCCGACGGCTGGTTCCACACCGGCGACATCGGCGTGTTCGAGGACGGCTTCCTGCGGATCACCGACCGCAAGAAGGACCTCATCGTCACCGCCGGCGGCAAGAAGGTCGCGCCGCAGCCGCTCGAGAGCGCGCTCAAGGCGGCCACGCCGCTGGTGGCGCAGGTGCTGGTGTACGGCGACAAGCGGCCGTACTGCGTCGCGCTGGTCACGCCGTCCGAGGCGGCGCTGAAACAGTACGGCCCGGACGCGGCGTCGTCGCCCGAGCTGAAGGCGGCCGTCCAGAAGGCGCTGGACGGCATGAACGCGCGGCTGGCGTCGTTCGAGACCGTGAAGCGCTTCGCGATTCTGCCCGGCGAGCTGACCGAGGCCGCCGGCGAGCTGACACCCAAGATGAGCGTCAAGCGCAAGGTCGTCGTCGAGAAGTACCGCGCGCTGATCGACAGCCTCTACGCCGGCCCCGCGCCCGCGGGCGACTGAGCGAGCCCGCAGCCCCGACGGGGTCGCGTGACGCAAATGTCAGGGTCTCGGGTGGGGGAGGCCGCAAAACCGCCCACTTCCTGCAGGGCATGACGGTTGCAAGCCCCCTGTGCATGAAGATCTTGTTCCTTCTCGCCGCGCTGGGGGTCGCTGTCGGAATTGGCTGCAGCGGCTCCACGCTCGGGAACGGCGGAAGCGGCGGAAACAGCGGCACCGGCGGCGCCGGGTGCGAGGCCCGCGCATATTTGTCGCCCGGATGCGATACGCCGCCAACCTGCGTGAATGGATCGGGAGGCGCCTGTTTCAGCCTCGCCTGCGGGTGCAATGGACAGATCCTGACTGGTTGCCAGCACGAGTTTTCTCAGCCCTACGCGTACACACTGCCGTCGACCTCCTACGACCCGGCAGTAACGACCTGCGATCCGTCATCCGACGCGGGCCACTGACGCGGCACTAGGCCAACTAAAGCCTCAGCGTTCGGAGGCTGGCCAGCAGGTCGGCCAGCACACTCTGCACGCGGGCGACGCCGGCCTCGTCGGGGACGAAGGTCTCCTCGTTCATGTAGAGGTCGCGCCGCATCTCGATCTGGATGGCGTGGATGCGGTCGCCGGGGCGCCCGTGGTGGGCGGTGATGAAGCCGCCCTTGTACGGGTCGTTGGCGCGCACGGTGAAGCCGTTGCGTTCGAAGTGGCCGCGCACGGCGTCCATCAGCACGGGCGCGCAGCTTCGCCCCTCGCGATCGCCCGGGACGATGTCGGCGCGCGCGCGCCCCGTGTCGGTGTGCCCCGACCGGCCGCGCGACGGCATGGAATGGCCATCGACGAGGATGGCGAACCCGAACCGCTCGCGCGCGCGCGACAGCGCCCGGGCGATCGTGTCGTGATAGGCCGCGTGGACGGCGGTTCGGGCGTGCCACTCGTCCAGGGTCAGCGGGCGGATCAGCGTCGGCGTGCCCACGGTCGTGACCGCCCAGATGAAACCGCGCCCGTCCGTGTTGCGCGGCGCCGGGTGCTCGGGCACCGCCCCCGCGCTGACGTCGTCGGGATCGCGGTTGAGGTCGCAGATGAAGCGCGACAGCCGGGCCGCGACGTAGGTCTCGGGGCCGGCCTCCTCACCCACCCGGTACAGGCGATCGACGTACAGGTCCGCGTCGCCGCGCACGTCCAGCTCGGGGGCCAGCGCGGCGTCGAAGCCGGCGGTCAGCGTGCCGGCGTGCGGCACGCTGACGACGACCGGTGTGCTCGGTTCGGCCGCGGTACGCGACGTGAACGTTCCCTCCACGAAATCCACCATCGAACGGCTCCTTTGGCTGCCTGCAACGTCAGAACGTCATCTCGTACCCGAGGTCTGCCACCATTCCCGCGCTGTTGCCCGCCAGGCGATCGCCCTGCGACGTGCGGTCGAGGGCAATCCAGAGATATCGCAGGCCCAGCGCCAGCCGGCCGGGCCGCAGCGGGTAGGAGAGCGCGAAGGCGCTCCCGAGGGCTGGCGCGTTGGCCGTGCTGGAGTCGTCGGGGCCCAGGCCCTGCGGCGTCGCCGAGACGTGCACCCACGCCCAGGACCACCCCGCGGACAGCTCCGCCGACAGCTCGAATCCGGCCGCCGACTCGACGCCGGCTCGTCCCACCGCCAGGACCGGCGTCTGATTGACCTCGATGTGCGTCGTGCCGGTCCCCTGGACGCCCCGGCCGGTCACGTCGCTGCGCAGGTAACCGACCCCCAGCCCCGCGAACACGCGCACGCGCGCCAGCCGGATCGGCACCAGCGCCTGCAGCAGCGCAGCCGGCCCCACCGACGGACCGAAGCTGGTCGTCAGCCCCGCGTGCGCCCCGGCCACCACCCGGATCGGCGGCGGTGTCACGTCGACCAGCGTCTCGGCGCGGACGGTTTCCGACGCCATGACCGCCACCAGCTCGCGGTGGGCCTCGCGGGTGCGGTCGGGCACGTACTCGGCCAGGTACTCGCCGTCGCGTGGCACGCGCACGCCGCGGATCCGCCCCTCGGGCGTCTCCCAGCTGAGGCCGGGCACGGAGGTGGGCGTGCCGTTGCGGTCGATGGCTTGCACCTGCAGCTCGGTCCCGCGCCGTCCGTCGGCCACCACGCGGCCGGGGGCGACGTGGATCGTCAGCGCGGCGGGCGCGCCGCCGGTCACGCGGACGCTCTTGAAGGCGCGGGCCGCGCCCAGCTCGGCGAGGATGTCGATGCGCTCGCGCCCCTGGTAGCGGGCCGGCGGGTTCAACCAGAAGACGGCGGTGCCCGCCTGGGTGATCTCGACGGGTTGGGGGTGGCCGTCGACGTGCGCGAGGACGCCCGCGGCCGAGGTGCGGTTGCCGTAGCGGTCGCGCGCCGAGATCGTGACCGGCACCGATCGAGGCTCGCCCACGATCAGCCGATCGCTGGCGGCGTCGACCTCCAGCTGCTCGGGACGGGCCGCGCGCAGCGGGACCTGGACGTCGGCGCGCGCGGGCAGGGGGCCGTCCGCCGACGCGGTCAGCGTCAAGGTGGCCGTGTCGGTCCGGACGGGGGCCTCGAACAGGAACCGCGCCTCACCAGGGTCGCCTCCCAGCGGATGCGGCAGCCCCGCCGAGGCCGCCAGGGCCAGTCGATCGGCGGGCTCCGGCTCTCCGCGTTCGTCGACGCCCATCACCACCACCTCCGAGAGGCTGCCGGCCTCGAACGCGTCGGGCGCCAGCAGCACGATCCGCTGATACGGCGGCAGGTGCAGGTCGACCTGCGTGTCGCGCGATTCGCCGTTGCGGTCGACGGCGCGCGCGTCCGCCTTCTGCACGCCGGGGGGGACGACGATCGGGATCTCGACGTGCCCCTGCCTGTCGGCCACCGCCGGGCCGAACGTTTGCCCGGCCACCCGCATCGTGACGCTGGCGCCGCTGCTGGTCCGGAACGGAAAGATCGTCGATCCCTCCAGCGGGACGCGCGTCCAGCCGTGCACGCGCTGGGCGCCGCTGCCCAGCTCGAACGCCAGCACGGCGACGCGCGGAACGCGATCGGCCGGCGGAATGTAACGGGCCAGGAAGTGGGCCGGCCCGCGGCTGCGCATCGGTTCCAGCGTGCCGACGGTCGCCAGCGAACGGATCGGGCGGAAGGTCTCGGCGCCCGGCCCGGCGAGGTCGATGGCGACCTCCATGTCGGCGTCGGTGCCCAGCCGCAGCGACTCGCGAACCGGCGTGACGACGACCCGCAGCGCGGCCGCCGGCTCGGGGGCGGGCAGGGTGGCCGGCGGAAAGGCGGCCGCGGCGTTCGCGGCGCGCCCCCAGAACGGCGCGAGCAGCAGCGCCCAGCGCCAGGTCCGCCGCGCCGCCGCCGCCCGGCGCATCACAGCTCCTGCGAGA
>CAZJMY010000503.1:0-7369 GCA_964546845.1 uncultured Myxococcales bacterium
GCGCCTGGTGCTGGGCAGCATCTCCACGGGCGCCGAGAACGATCTGAAAGAGGCCACCCGCCTGGCGTCGCGCATGGTGGCGCAGTGGGGAATGAGCGATCGCCTGGGGCCGGTCTACTACGACACCGAGGCCGAACACCCATTCCTGGGGCAGCGGATCGCGACGGACGGCGGGACCAGCGCGGCGACCAGCGCCGCCATCGAGGACGAGGCGCGCAAGATCCTGTCGCACGCCTACGACCAGGCCACGACGCTGCTCAGCGAGCGGCGCCGCGAGCTGGATCGGCTCTGGGCCGCGCTGATCGATCGCGAATCGCTGGAACGCGAAGACCTGATGGCGATCCTGACGCCAGGCACGGCGCCGCCGCCCGCGCAAGCCACGAACGGCGCCTAGACCGCCCTGATCGACCGATGCGCGGCTGACGCGCAACCGTCGTTTCTGTTCACCGGAAGTTCGGCCAGTTGTGACCGCCGTCGTGCGGCGACCGGGCGTAGAGAGATGAGCGCGCTGTTCGCGCCCTTTCCGCCGTCGTTCGCCGAAGGAGGAGTCATGCAGGCCACGCGTCGCTCTGTGCTGGAGACCTTCCGTTGGGGACCGGCGATCGCACTCCTGGGGGCGTCATTGCTCGCGGCGCAACCGGCAGCCGCGGAGCAGGACGTCCTGGATCCGGACCTGACCCGCACGGCGCAGCCGGACCGCCACGGCCCGGTGAGCTTCCTGCCGGAGGCCGTCGCGGCGCGCGTGAACGACGACCGCGCCACCGCCACCACCTGGGCCGGCTATGACGGGGCCAAACAGGCGCCGCTCATCAGCGTCGAGGTGGACGCGCGGATCGTCGGGCGCCTGGCGCTGGTGGTCGGCGCCGCGTATTCGGCGGACCTGCCCAACACGGCCACGCGCCAGCTGCGCCCCGTGGTCGGCGCGCGCGCGCAGCTGCTGGACCAGCGCCGGTTCGGGGTCGACGGCGCCGCCGCGCTGATGTACCGGAAGGACGTCTTCACCAGCGAGGGGGGCTTCGTGCAGGCCGCCCTGGCGCTGGAGCGGCGCCAGGGACGCGCGCGCGTGGTGGCCAACCTCATGTACGGCCAGGACGGCGAAGCGGACGATCTCCAGGGCGAGGGGCGGCTGGCCGCGATGGTCGAGACGACGCGCGGCTTGCAGGTCGGCGTTGACGGACGGTACCGCCATCTGTGGTCCAGCGACCCGCACCGCGCGACCTACGATCGCCCCACCTCCGAGCTGCTGGCGGGGCCGACCGCGTCCTACACGTCCGGCTCGTGGGCCGTGATGGCCGAGGCCGGGCTCTCGACGATCCGAACCAACGTCACGCAGAGCGGCCTCATCGCGCTGGCCGGCGTGGCTTCCAGCTTCTGACGCTCACTGTTTCGCAACCCAAGGAGATGGCCATGAAGATGGGTCAACGTTCGCTCAAGTACGGCCTCGCCGCTTCCATGTTGACGCTGGCGCTGTCGTTGCCGGCCCGCGCCGAGATCGCCGCGCAGCGGCTGGCGACCGGCCAGCTGGTCACGCCGACGGCCGTGCGGGGGGCTGTGCAGCAGTTTCTGAACCCCGGGTTGCCCGACTACCCGAGCTTCATCGCCGGCGAGGCGGTGCGGTCACAGCTGAGCCCCGACGGCCGGACTCTGGCGGTCCTGTGCGCGGGGATGAACTCGCTGGACAAACCCGACGGCACGACGGACGTCGCCAACTCGACCCAGTACATCTTCCTCTATGACGTGTCGGAGCGTCGTCGCGAGCATCCGGTGCTGAAGCAGGTGATCAAGCAGACCAACGCGCACGTAGGGCTGATCTTCTCGCCCGACGGGAGCACCCTCTACGCGTCCAGCGGGCGCGACGACTCCGTCTACACCTAAAAGAACGTCGCCGGCACCTGGACGCTGGGCGCCGTCATCGCCCTCGGTCACGCGAACACGGGCGTCGGCATCGGCGTGAGCCCGAACGCGGCCGGCCTGGGGATCTCGCGCGACGGCAAGACGCTGGTCGTGGCCAACAACTACAACGACTCGATCAGCGTGATCGACACGGCGACGGGGACCGTCCGCTACGAGCACGACCTGCGGCCGTTCTTCGCCAACAACGAAGGCGTGAACGGCGCGCCCGGCGGCACCTTCCCGTTCACGGTGGTGGTCAAAGGGAACCACGTCGCCTACGTCTCATCCGACCGCGACCGTCAGGTCGTGGCCGTCGACGTCAGCTCGCCGGCGGCGGGTCGCCTGATCAAGCGGATCGCGCTGGATGGCAACGCGCTGGGCATGACGCTGGACCCGTCGGGCGCGCGCCTCTTCGTGGCGCAGGACAACGCCGACCAGGTCGCCGTGATCGACACGGCCAGCAACGCGGTCATCACGAAGATCGACGCCCGTGGCCCGGTCGGGTTGCTGCCGGGCTCGCGCGACGGCGACGACGATCGCGACGATCACCCGGGGCGCCGCTTCACGGGCGCGGCAACCTTCGCGGTCACGCTGTCGCCTGATGGGCGCACGCTGTACGCCGTCAACGCCGGGTCGAACTCGATCGCGGTGATTCCGCTGCACGGCGACGGTGCGTATCGGGTGGCCGGCCTGATTCCGACCGCTTACGAGCCCCACGACGTGACGTTCAGCCAGGACGGCCGCACCATGTACGTCGTCAACGGCAAGAGCGTGACCGGCCCCAACCCCGGCCACCTCTCGAGCCAGACGGCCGCCATCACGTACTTCATGTACCCGGGCGGCAACGCGCTGGCCTCGGCGCTGGCCAAGGCCAGCAACCAGCATCAGTTCCAGCTGGAACGGGCCTCGCTGGTGACGGCGCCGGTGCCGGACCACTGGGAGCTGGACCGCCTGACCGAGACGGTGGCCGCCAACAACTTCTACACGGGCGGCGTCACCGAGCGCGACCGGCGGACGGCCGAGTTCCTGCGCCGGCGCATCAAGCACGTCATCTACATCGTGAAGGAGAACCGCACCTTCGATCAGATCCTGGGCGACCTGACGAACGGGGCCAACGCCGACGACTCGCTGGTGCAGTTCGACAGGACCATCACGCCGAACTTCCACAAGCTAGCCAGCGACTTCGTGACTCTGGACAACTTCACCGACCCGGGCGACGGCAGCATGGACGGCTGGTCGTGGAGCTTGCAGGGACGGGTCACGAACACGGAGACCATCACCCAGCAGCTCAACTACGCCTTCGTGAACCGCGGCCTGTCGTACGAGTCCGAGGGGTCGA
This sequence comes from uncultured Myxococcales bacterium, assembly GCA_964546845.1. Taxonomy (GTDB): domain Bacteria; phylum Myxococcota_A; class Polyangia; order Fen-1088; family Fen-1088; genus JADGRB01. Next base: position 3,233 of record CAZJMY010000503.1, read on the forward strand.
ACCGCAACGTGCCGGTGAACTTCGCCACGGTCGCCCAGCGGGACGTCGCGGCCGGCGCGGACGGAACCACGAATTACTCGGCGGCGACGGCCGCGCTGCCAGGCGGCGCCGACAACGTGCTGGCGGGCCACGGCAACCATGCCTCCTCGGACGCGCCCACGGCCGAGCAGGGCGGCTACATCTTCGACGCCGTCCTGCGCGCGGGCGGCACCGTTCGCGACTACGGGTTCCTGGTCAACAACATCGGCAGCATCGGGACCATCGCGGCGCCGGTCACCGACCCCTACACTGCCGGCATCGTGCAGGTGCGGTCACTGACGCCGTCGCTGGCGTCGCGGACGGACGTCTACTTCCGCGGCTACGACAACAACTACCCCGACGTCTGGCGGTTCAACGAATGGAAGCGCGAATTCGACGGGTTCGTCGCCAGCGGCAAGCTCCCCAGCCTGGAGATGGTGCGGTTCAGCCATGACCACATGGGGAACTTCGCCACGGCGCTGGGGGGCATCAACACGCCGGAGACGCAGCAAGCGGACAACGACCTGGCGGTCGCCAAGCTGATCCAGGCGGTAGCCCAGAGCCGGTACGCGGCCGACACGCTGATCATCGTCACCGAGGACGATTGCCAGGACGGCCCGGACCACGTCGACTCGCACCGCGCGACGGCGTACGTCGTCGGCCCCTACGTCAAGCAGGGGGCCGTCGTCAGCACGCACTACGGGCAGGTCAACGTGCTCCGCACCATCGAGGACATCTTCGGGGCCAAGCACCTGAACCTGAACACCGCGTTCCAGCCGCCGATGTCCGAAGTGTTCGACACGCACGCGTCGGGGGCCTGGACGTTCACCGCGCAGGCATCGACGGTGCTGGCCGGCACCGCGCTGGCGCGCGCCGAGGGCGGACTGGGGGTGCGCTACGCCCGTGGCCCCGTGGTCAAGCCGAAGCATGGCGCGAAGTACTGGGCAAAGGCGACGGCCGGGTTCGACTTCTCGGACGCCGACCGCGTGCCGCCGGGCCGCTTCAACCGGATCCTGTGGCGCGGGCTCAAAGGCGGCAAGCCGTACCGGCCAGCCTCGACGCCCGCCGCGTGGCCGAGCGCGACGACGACTGAGCGTCGACTGATTCCGTCCGGGGGGATGGGGAAGGGGAGCTGAAGGCAGGGCAGCACCGCGGCGCGGATCCCTCGCAAGGGGACCGCGCCGCGGGTCATTCGCGCGCCCGCCGCGGACTCGGCGTCGCCGGCGGCGCAGCCGAACCGCCGCCAGGATGCCGAGGGCGACCAGCGCGCCCGGGAACGCCGCCCGCCCGCCGGTCGCGACTGCGCAGGAACAGCCCGCGCTTTCGGCGCCGTCCGTCACCCCCGGGGGCCCCTGGCCCGCGGCGCCCGTGAGCGGCGAACCGCCCGTGGCGCTGCCGCCCGCGCCGGTCGTCCCCGCGCCTTGCCCGCCCGCGCCGGTGTTCTGTGCGCCCCCGCTGCCGGAGCCCACGCCGCCGCCGGTGCCGGGGCCACCCCCCGTGCCGATGGCCGGGCCGCCGCCGGTGCCTTGCCGGCCGCCGGTTCCGCCTGATTGCCCGCCGGTGGCGCCGCCCGATTGCCCGGCGCTGCCGCCGCTGCCGGTGCCCGCCGGCGCGCCGTATTCGTAGGCGCCCAGGTCCGGGGCCGCGCCGGTGAAGGGGATGCCGACGTCCTTGCCCTTGTCGATCATCTCACTGCCAGCCTTCAGCTTCATGAAGGGGACGTCCGGCAGGCTGCCGTCGGCTTGCCGCGGCGCCATGAAGCCGGCGTCATCGACGCTCGCGAAGTCGCCTGCGGTGGGCGTGATGTCGAGGTCCCAGGTGTTCGAAGCCGTGTCGACGCCGTTCATGTTGGCGTTCTTGTTCGGAAACCCGATGTTGTTGCGCATGATGTGGACCAGCGACCCGGTCAGCGTGATCGTCATCGACGTATCACCCGACGGGCTGGCCAGCATGTTGTATTGCGTGCCGTTGCCGTACGACGTGTTGTTGTACCAGGTGTTCCCGCCCGACGAGTGGTTGGCGTAGAAACCCGCCGCCGTGTTCTTCCAGGCCAAACAGTTCTTGATGACGTGGCGGATGCCCGTCTTGCTGCTGCCCGCCTTGAACCCGTTGCCGTTGCCCGAGCCGGGCTTCCCCGTTCCCGAATTGATGGTGCCGTTGCCCATCGCCCAGCTGTTCTCGAAGGTGACGGGAACCTCCTGCGAGATCAGGTCGTACCCGTCGTCGGAATTCCACCAGGCGCGGCAGCCCCGATAGATCGTGCTGGGGCCGCTGGTCTGATAGTGGCACCCGAAGCCGTCGGCGTTCTGACCGGCCCCTTGCGCGGCGTTCGCGTCGTAGTTGTCGTGCGAGTCGCAATTGACAACCAGGTTCCCCCCGTTTCCCTTGGCAATCGAGAGGCCGGGGCCGCTGTTGTGGTGCGTGTTGAGCAGCTCGTAGACGTTGTTGCTGGCGCCCACCGCCCAGAGCCCGTTGTTCGACACGGTGCCGGGCATGGGGACGTGCGAGATCTCGATCCCCTTGAAGTGCAGCCACGATCCGGTCACGTAGAAGCCGGCGGACGTGGCCGTCGCCGACAGTTGCAGCTGCGAGAAGTCGAACACGGGCGTCTCCCCGGGGTACGCGAAGTAACTGATGCGCTTGGCGTCTGACTGACCGCTCTTGGCGAAGTTCACGCCGGACATGCTGGAGGCGCCGTTGACGATCTTGTACGTGCCGCCGCGGATGTAGACGGTGTCGCCGGCGGCGGCCGCGTCGACGCCCTTCTGCAGGCTCGCGAACGGCTGCGCCATCGTGCCCGGGTTCGTGTCGCTCCCCTTGGGGTCGACGTAGTACTCCGCGGCCCGGGCGCCGGCCGCCGCCGCCGAAAGCCCCAGGAGGATGGCGAGGCTGAACGACCGTCGCGCGCCCGCGTGCACGACCCACCCCCGGGCTCCGATGGCCGGGCGCGCTCCGTCAGTCATGGGTGCCTCCACGTCCCTGTAAGGGGGAGGTCACCCCCGATCGCTGCACGCTTTGGCGCACCCCGCCAGCGGCGGCGGCGGCATTCGTTTTGGGGCGGCCGCCCCTTTAGCTGTCATGGCAAGAGCCCCCTCGCTTCCGGGTCCTGATCGCCGTGCGCTGCTGGTGCTGCTGGTGGGGGTGGGAGTGGCGCTGAGCGCGCGGGTTCAGGCCGCCACCAGCGGCGACAACGGCACCCACGATCCGTCGCGGATGATCGCCAGCAACGGCAAGTTCTTCATCTTCCCGACGGGGGGCGGGACCATGGTCTCTTCGGACGGCCTGGCCTGGACCCGCGGGACGTCGCCCCCCTGGAACCGCAGCCTGCTGGCGAACAATCAGGGGATCTGGGCTCCCGACGTCATCTATCTGAACGGCAAGTACATGCTGTTTTACTCGATGTACGCGTCCGACAAGTCCAGCGCGATCGGTCTCCTCACGTCGCCCTCGCTGGATCCCGGCGCGGCCGACTACAAATGGACGGACCAGGGAGCCGTCGTCTCGGCGCCGGCCGGGGTCAGCTTCTCGATGATCGATCCCTGCCCGGTGCTGGACGCGACGGGCAACCTCTGGCTGGCGTGGGGCGGCGGTTACCCCTTCTCGACCAGCGCCAACTCGATCTGGTTGACCCGCCTCGACAACGACACGGGCAAGCCGGTGACCTCCGATGCGGCCTACCAGCCCCCCAGCAACCCCGGGCACCCGCTGGAGCAGGGGCACAAGGAGGGCTCGTACGTCCATTACCACGGCGGGCACTACTACCTCTGGTGGCAGACCGGGAGCTGCTGCAGCGGCGCGTCCAGCTCGTACACGATGCACGTCGCCCAGGCGACCAGCATCACCGGCCCGTACACGGGCGATCGGACGTTCTTCTCCAGCAGCGGCTCCATGCACGGGCCCGGCCACATGGGCATCTACGACAAGTGCGGGGCCAGCCGCTTCACGTACCACTACTACACGGACGCCGGGAGCTCGATCCTCGGTGAGAACGAGCTCACCTGGGGGAGCGACGGGTGGCCGGTGGCGGGCCCCGCCTCGACGACGCCGCTCACGGCGTGCAACGAGCAAGGCGCCGGCGGCGCGCCGGGCCCCAGCACCGGCAGCGGCGGGACCTCGGGG
>CAZJMY010000504.1:0-24059 GCA_964546845.1 uncultured Myxococcales bacterium
CGCGCCGCCGCCGGTCGCACGGCCTGCGCCACCCCCGGCGCCGCCGATCGCGGTCATTCCGCCGCCACCCCCGGACGCGGTGACGCCGCCCGTCCCGCCGGTTCCGGCCGCCGCCCCCTTCTGGAAGACGATCGAGCCCGTGACGGTGGTCGGATTCGTCACCTTCGGCGTCCAGGTCATCTTTCCGTTACCGGCGCAGTACGAAAACTGGAACGGCTGCTGGGTGAACGTGTCCTGCCCCGTCGCGATCACACCGCTCGCCGACTGGAAGTTGCCGTTCATCGCCGGATCGCTGGAGAGCAGACCGATTCCGCCCTTCTGGTTGATGGTGCCGACGCACGAGCACCCGCCGCCCGCGGCGGACGCGCACGTCACCTTGGCGTAGCCGAGCGCTTGAATGGTGCCCGGCAGGCTCTCGCAGTCGGTCGTGGTGCCCGACACGTTCAGGCACTTGGCGTCCAGGCTCAGCTTCTCCTCGCCGGTCGTGGTCGTCTGGTCCGTATAGGTCCCGTCGGCGTTGGCGATCCAGCTGCCGCTGACCTGCACGGTACCCGTGACCGAGGCGGTCACGCACCCGAGGCTGATCGCCTCGATGTTTCGCTCACCCGAAAAAGCGAGGCACGAGGACGCGACGGTCCACGTGCCGGTGACGTCGCCCCCGCACGCGTTGAAGCCCACCGCGCCGCCGCAGGCGTCGGTCGACGCGCCCCCCGCCTGGCCGCCGGTGCTGGTCGCGCCACCCTTTCCGCCGCTGGCCGATCCGGACGCTCCGCCACCTGGGCTGTTCGAACAGGAAGCTCCGAAGAGGGCGACAGCGGCGGCGAGCGTCAGCGAGAGGCGGTTTGATTTCATGGCTTGCCGTTACTGTCGGCGGCTAGCCACGGTTGCAAAGATTCCTCTCAGATCGCGTCCCGCGTGAACTTTTCTGGCGCACCTGGTAAGAGGCTCCATGACGACGGCCCGGACGGTGCCTGCTTCCGCAACGGGTGAGGGGTTCGCCGCGCTCGGTCTGTCCGCCACCCTGTGTCAGGTGGTCGCCGAGCTCGGGTTCGCCGCGCCGACGCCCGTGCAGGCGCAGGCCATTCCGCTGTTGCTGGCCGGCCGGGACCTCGTCGGCCAGTCCAGCACCGGCAGTGGCAAGACGGCCGCGTTCGGTCTCGCGATTTTGCAGAAGTTGAACGGGCGGGCGCGGCGGCCCCAGGCGCTGATCCTATGTCCCACGCGCGAGCTGTGCGCGCAGGTCGCCCGCGAGCTCCGCAAGCTGGGGCGACGCGAGGCGGGGCTCGCCGTCGCCGTCCTCACGGGCGGGCAGCCCATGAAGCCGCAGCTGGAGGCGCTCGCGCGCGGCGTGCACGTGGCCGTCGGGACGCCGGGGCGGGCCCTCGACCACATCGCGCGCGGCTCGCTGGATCTGGCGCGGGTCGCGACGCTGGTCGTCGACGAGGCCGACCGGATGATGGAGATGGGGTTCGGCGCCGAGATGGAACAGATCCTCGCCCGCGCGCCGAAGCCGCGCCAGACCGTGTTCTTTTCAGCGACGTATCCGCGATCGATCGACGCGATGATCGAGGCGCATCTGGACGACCCGGCGCGCCTCGCCGTCGGCGACTCCGACGGGCCGCGCGCGGTGTCGCGCCAGGTCGCGTATGCCGCCGACGACGACCGCCGGCTCGACGCGCTGCTGGCCATCCTGCGCCACGGCCGGTCGGGACCGCCGCAGTCGACGATCGTCTTCTGCAACTTCAAGGCGACGGTCAACCGGGTGCAGCAGGCGCTGGCCGAAGCCGGGCTCAGCAGCGCCAGCCTGCACGGCGACCTGGAGCAGCGCGAGCGCGACCTGGTGATGGCGAAGTTCCGCAATCACAGCCTGCGCGTGCTGGTCGCGACGGACGTCGCCGCGCGCGGCCTGGACATCGAGGGGCTGGACCTGGTCGTGAACTTCGAGCTCCCCTTTCAACCGGAGATCTACGTCCACCGCGTCGGCCGCACCGGACGGGCCGGCAAGGTGGGCCTGGCGGTGTCGCTGGTCGGCCCGCAGGATCGCGGCAAGGTCAAAGCGATCGAAGCGGCCGTCGGCGCGGCGCTCGAACGCGAAGCGGTGCCGCGCACGGACGGTGGGGCGACGCGGGCCGGCGCGGCGAAGGGCGGGTCTGCCCGATCCGCCGACGCCCCGATGGTGACGCTGTACATCTCGGGCGGGCGCAAGGACAAGCTGCGCCCCGGCGACATCCTGGGCGCGCTCACGGGCGAGGCCGGCGGCTTGCCGGGCACCGACGTCGGCAAGATCGAGATCCACGAACGCTTCTCGTACGTCGCGGTGGCCCGCGCCAGCGCGAGCCGCGCCATCGAACGCCTCGCGGCCGGCCGCATCAAGGGCAAGAAGTTCAAGGCCGGCCTGCCCAAGTAGGGCCCCCGCCGCGCCTGATCCGTGACCATGTGCTTCGCGCGGCGGGTGATATCGTCCCGGAGGTCATGCGCACAAGCCGCCGGCCGATGACTGGAGCGACCGCGACGCTCATCGCGTCATTCTTCGTCGTGGGTTGTAGTAGTCAGAGCCCGACGACGAACGCCCCCTCGGGTTCCGGTGGGACCGGCGGCGCGTCGCCTGGGGCGACGGGCGGCACGGGTGCTGCCGGCAACACCGGCGGTAGCAGCGCGGGCGCCGGCACGACCGGCTCCGAGGGAGGCGGCGGCTCGCCGTCGAAGGGCGGCGCCGGCGGCGGCACTCCCGGGACGGGCATGGGCGGCTCCAGCGGAGCGGGGGGATCCGCCGAGCACCCGGTCGGGGGCGGAGGCGCCCCGCCCGGCAGCGGCGGACACGCGGCCGGCGGCATCGGCGGCGGTTCACCGGCACCGGACGGAGGCGCCGGCGGGGCCTCATCGTGCCCGGGGCTCATCTGCGAGGACTTCGAAACGGGCAGCATCGATCCGGCGAAGTGGGAGACGTCGTCGAAGGGCGGCACTCTGGCGGTACAGACCCAGCAGGTCGCGCACGGCAAGTACGCCTTGCACTTGCAAGGACTGGGCAGCGGCAGCGACGACTGGACGACTCTGTTCGCGAAGAACGTGCCGGCGGCGCTGAAGACCGCCACGACGTTCGGGCGCGCCAGCATGTACTTCTCCGACACGGTGTCCGCCAGCCTGCACATCCAGTTTCCCTTCGCGGGAAGCACCGGCACCGGCTCGGGGAGCGGCCCCGCCCCGACGGAGAAGCTGCGCTATCTGGAGGTCGGCAGCTACAACGGCCAGTGGCAGCTGTCGATGGACATTCACGACGTGACCCCCAACGTCGAAGACTCCGCCTACGCGGGCGCGAAGATCCCGACCGGCAAATGGGTCTGCATCGAATGGGAGCTGGAAGATCAGCCCGATCGCATCACGTTGTGGGTGGCCGGGACCCAGGTCGGCGTGTTCGACAACATGCACATCAACTACTCGAGCGACGGTACCAAGTCCGGCGGCGCGCTTTACCAGGGCAAGAGCAGCGGCCTCATCGGCGTGTTCGACACCTTCGGGATCGGGTTCCATGACTGGCACCCGACGAAGGCGTTCGACGTCTACTACGACGACGTGGTCCTCGACACGAAGCGCGTCGGCTGCCCCGCCCCGTGAGACTATAGAATCGGACGATGCCTGACGGCCCGCCTGCGAACCCGACTCAGTTCACCGCCTTCTTCCATTCGATGCCCGACGGGGCCGCGGTCTTCGAGGTCGGAAGGGGCGGCCCGTCGGCGCCCGAGGATTACCTGTGCGCCGACGCCAACCCGGCGTTCTGGCGCCTTCTGGGCCGGAGCCCCAGCCAGCCGCCAGGGCGCCGGCTGGCGGACTTTTCATTCGCCCGCGTTCATCTCGCCCGGCTCGGCGCCGTCCTGACGGAAGGCGACCCCACGCGGTTCGACGCGTACGCCGACGAGATCGGCAAGAGCTTCCGCGTCTCGGCTTTCCAGGCTGGCGAAGGCCGGCTTGCGATCGTGCTCCGCGATACGACCGCCGAGCGTCACGCGGAGGCCGAGCGCCTCCGCTTCTTGCGGCAGACGTCCGCCGGCGATGCCGCGATGGACGGCGAAGGAAAGCGGCTGCAGGAGCTCGAGGCGCTGTTCCGCAACACCGTCGAGAACATCCCGATCAACTTCATCCTGTATGACCGCGACTACCGCATCCTGTACCTCAACCCGTCGCTGGTCGCGATGTGCGCGTCGTTCGGGATCGACACCTCGACGATCATCGGCCGCCGGGGGTCGGAGGTGTGGGGGCCGCACATCTGGATCCCGCTGCACGCCCGCTGCCAGCGCGCCGTCGAGACCGGGGAGCTTCAGGACTACGAGCTCGAGAGCCGCATCCCGGGTGACCGGAAGGTCGTTCGACACTGGACGGTCGTGCCCATACGGCGCGCGGACGGCGATTTCCGGGTGATCGTCATGACCCACGACCTCACCGTTCAACGCCGCATGGTCGAGGAGCTCCAGGAGGCCGATCGCCGGAAAAGCGAGTTCATCGCCGTCCTGTCGCACGAGCTGCGAAACCCGCTGGCCGCGATGCGCGCCAGCCTCTACGTCCTCGAGCACGGCGCGGCGGCGGGGGATGCCGCGCTGCAGGCGCGACAAGCCATCGATCGTCAGGTCGAGCACCTCGCGCGGATGGTCGACGATCTGCTCGACGTGACCCGCATCGAGCGCGACAAGATCTCCTTACAGCGGAAGACCCTCGACCTGCGCGCTCTGGTCCGCGAGACCGTCGACGATCATCGCACCCACCTGGAGCAGACCGGTGTCCGCATCGAGATGAACCTCGTCGACGGACCGGTCTACGTGAACGCCGATCCGGCGCGGATCGCGCAGGTCGCGGCGAATCTGGTCTCGAACGCCGCCAAGTTCACGCCGTCGGGCGGCAAGGCGACGGTCTCGGTGTCGGTGGAAGGGGAGAGCCGCGCGGTCCTCCGCGTCGTCGACACGGGGATCGGCATCGATCCGGCGCTGCTGCCCAAGCTGTTCGTGCCGTTCATGCAGGCCGACCGCACGCTCGACCGGGCCGGCGGCGGCCTGGGGCTCGGGCTCGCGCTCGTCAAAGGGCTGGTGGAGCTCCACGGGGGCGACGTCGAGGCCCGAAGCGCGGGCGCCGGCAAGGGAACGGAGATCGTCGTCCGGCTTCCGCTGGAACGCGTGACCGCGCCGGTGGCGATCGACGCGACGCCCTCGCCCACCGCCGGGACGAAGCGGCGCGTCCTGGTGATCGAAGACGATCCCGACGTCGGCGAAGCCCTGCGCGTCGCGCTGCGACTGGACCAGCACGACGTCGTCGTCGCCCGCACGGGCGGAGAAGGGATCGAGGCCGCGCGCCGAGCTCGTCCCGACGTCGTCCTGTGCGACATCGGCTTGCCCGGACTGAATGGCTACGACGTCGCGCGCGCCTTCCGGGCCGATCCGGCCCTCGCCGCCGTGTTCCTGGTCGCGCTCAGCGGCTACGCGCAGGCGTCCGACGTCGCGCGCGCGAAGGACGCCGGGTTCGACTACCACCTGGCCAAGCCCACCTCGATCCCCAAGATCCAGAAGGCCATCGCCGCCGCGACGAGTGCCGCCAATCAGACCGGGTGACCGTGGCTCAGTTGAAGCCGCGCAGGCCGTCCGAAGCGCCGAACCGACCCGAGCCGATGCCCGCGTCGAACACGGCCACCGCCGTGCCGTCGGAGCGAGCCGGGAATCGCCGCTAACGACGGGCGGCCGCGCCGTAGACCGGATGTCCCTCGAACCGGTGCCGCGTGTCGAGGAAGCGGACCGTTCCGGAGCGCGAGCGCATCACGATCGAGTGTGTCTCGGCGCCGGTGGGGGTGAACCGGACACCGCGCAACAGGAACCCGTCGGTGACGCCGGTGGCCGCGAACGTCACGTCGCCGTGCGCGAGCTCGTCGATGGCGAACACGCGGTCGAGGTCGGCGATCCCCATCGCGCCGGCGCGCTGGCGCTCTTCGTCGTTGCGGGGCTTGAGGACCCCCTGCATGTCGCCGCCGACGCAGCGCAGGCCGGCGGCGGCCAGCACGCCTTCGGGGGCGCCGCCGGTGCCGAGGAGGATGTCGACGCCGGTGGAGGGATCGGCCGTGGCCAGCGCGCCGCCCACGTCGCCGTCGGAGATGAGGCGGATGCGCGCGCCCGTCTGGCGCACCTCCGCGATCAGCGCCGCGTGGCGCGGTCGATCGAGGATCACCGCCGTCAGATCGGCCACCTCCACCCGCTTCGCCTCGGCGACCGCCGCCAGGTTGTAGGTGGCGCTCTTGCGGATGTCGATGCACCCGCGCGCCTCGGGGCCGACGGCGATCTTGTCCATGTAGGTGTCGGGCGCGTTCAGGAACTGTCCGTGCTCCGCGATGGCGACCACGGCCAGCGCGTCCGCCAGGCCGTTCGCGACCAGGTTCGTCCCCTCCAGCGGGTCGACGGCGATGTCCACCTCGGGCCCGTCCGCCGCCCCGTCGCCCACGGCTTCGCCGATGTAGAGCATGGGCGCCTCGTCGCGCTCACCCTCGCCGATGACGACCGTCCCGCGCACGTGCACGAACCCGAACGTGTTGCGCATCGCCTCCGTCGCGGCCCGATCCGCCCCGTCCCGATCCCCCCGCCCGACGAACCGCGCCGCCGCCAACGCCGCCGCCTCCGTCACCCGCACCACCTCGAGAGCCAGGTTTCGATCCACAGCCGATTGTACCGGTGTGCGGCCGGCTCACTCAATCGTGGTCCCGTGGTCGGTCGTCTCGGTACCGCCCGTGTCACGGGGTCGCGGCCCGCTCCGTGAAGTGACGGTCCAGCGACCAGCGGCCGCTGCCGCGCAGGAAGACGACGCCGGCGAGGGCGATCGCGAGCAGGTGGTACTCGTAGCCCTCACCGGGCTGGTTGCCGAGCCAGTTCATGAAAAAGCCGTTGGGGGCGTGGACGGTCGCGACCGCCACGGCCATGACGGCGGCGATGGACAGAGCGGCGAGACGGCCGCCCAGGCCGACCAGAAGGGCCAGCGGCGCCAGCACCTCGGCCGCGATCGCCGCGAACCCGAAGGGGCTGGGGATGCCGAGGGAGGCGAAGTACCCCATCATCTTCGTGTAGCCGAAGCCGCCCAGCCAGCCGCCGGTGTGTTGCGCCGCGTGGGGGAGCATCACCAGCGCCAGGGCGACGCGGGCCAAAGCCGCGGCGCCGTCGGGCTGCGTCGCGATGAGGCTCGTGAGGGCGCGCCGCCAGCCGGCGGTGGGAACGAGGTGGTCGGCGTGATTGAGGGTGGTCGTGGTCATGGTCGCTCTCCTTTGTGGGGCCCAGCGGGCCCCTGGCGACCAGAGATACGCCTGCCGCAGGCCTCCGATTAGTGGTGACCGCGCGACCAGACTGTTCTGCCTGCAGAACAATCAAGGGCGCGCGAGCCACGGCGGCTTGCGAAAGAAGGCGGACAGATGGTCGACGAACGTCCGGGTCTTGCTGGGCACGGGGCGCGCCGGAGGGTGCAACGCGTAGACGGCCAGCCGGGCGAAGACGAACGGCTCCAGCACGGAGACCAGCCGGCCGGACGCCAGATCGGCGGCGACCATGAACGAAGGCGTCACGGCCAGACCCATCCCGGCCAGGGCCGCCGCCCGCAGCACCGCCCCACTGGCCGCGGAGAATCGCGTCTCGACGGGGACGGAGTAAGAGCGCTTCTGCTCCGGATCGCGGAACCGCCACTCGTCGGCGGCGCGCAGCAGCGAATACCGGAGGCAGTCGTGATGAACCAGGTCGGAGGGCGCCTGCGGGACGCCGCGCCGGCGCAGGTAGTCGGGCGAGGCGCTGACGACCACCCGGTCATCCGCCAGCTTTCGAGCCAGCAAGCTCGACGGGGAGAGGCCGGCGCTCACCCGGATGGCGACGTCGATGCCCTCCTCGACCAGGTCGGCGAGACGGTCGTCCATCACCAGGTCCAGCCGGACTTCCGGGTGGCGCTGGAGGTAGGCGGCGATGGGTTCGGCCAGGTGGAGCTGCGCCAGCATCACCGGCGCGTTCACCCGGAGCAGGCCGCGCGGCTCGCTGCCGACGCCGGCCGCCGCGGCCGCCGCGTCGTCGGCGGCCACGACGAGCGGCGCGCAGCGCTCGTAGAAGGCGAGCCCGTCGGGCGTGAGCGAGAGCTTGCGCGTCGTCCGGTGCAGCAGGCGCACCCCCAGGCGACCCTCCAGCCGCGCCACGCGCGCGCTGACCACCGACTTCGCCACCCCCAGCAGGCGCGCCGCGCCCGTGAACGACCGGGCCTCCACCACGCGCGCGAAGAACACCATGGACACGATCTCGTCCGGAGAGGCGGCGGGCCCCATTGTTCTGGAAACGGGACGGTTCAACCCCTCGAGACTACCGCATCGGCCGGTACGCGTGACCGGCGACCGCGAGGGTGCGGCCACGGCCCGGCGCGCCTTTTCGCCGCGGGAGGGCTATTCTCTGGATCCCTCACATGCCCCCATCAGCCAGCGCCCAGGCGCTGCGGGCCTGCCGGGCGATCTTGAGCCTGGTGGTGCTCGCCGGCGCGTGCACCGAGACGCTCGACGCCGGGCACGACCGGCCGCACGGCCCGCTCCCGATCGACGAGCGCAATGCCGTGATCGTGTACCAGGACGACTGGTCGGGAGATTGGCTGGGCGAATACGCGGTCCTCATGGCCAACACCGGCGGGCCGCCGCTGGTCGGGATCGTGGTCAACGCCAGCAAGACCTGGGGGAGCCTGTCGATCAACACGTCGGGCTGGAAGGACCTGGTCAACGCGGCCCGCGCGAGCGGGCTGAAGAACATCCCGGACGTCACGTCCAGCAGCGGGGCCCCGCTGACCCGACCCGCGGACGGCGACATCCTGAAAACCACGCCCAACAACTCGGCAGGCGCGCAGCTGTTCATCAACACGTCCCTCCGGCTGAGCGCGCCCGGCCGCCCGGTCGTGATCGCCTGCGGGACCTCGCTGACCGACGTCGCCGACGCGTATCTGGTCGATCCGACCGTGGTGGACCGTGTGGTCGTGGTGGCGGCGGGCGGGTCGTACAAGGCGCCGACCGCGTTCATGGGCCCGCCCAACGGCGACGCCGACCCGTGGGCGGACTGGATCGTCGCCCAGCGGTTCCGCTACGTCCAGGTGAACGGCTACTACGACCAGACCAGCGACGTCACGACCGCTCAGCTGCCCAGCCTGCCGCAAAACGCGCTGGGCACCCGCATCACCAACAAGCTGCCCAACATCATCACGTTCCCGACGGCGTCGGACCAGATCGCCCTGCTGGCGTGGGCGTTGCCGATGTTCGCCACGGCGGTTCAGCCTTCAGCCCCCGACGTCTCGGGCGGCTTCGATTCGACGCAGGGGCCGCCCCTGGTTCCGGCAGTCAACGGGAACGTCTGGGTCGTCACGCAGGTCGCCGGCCCCCTGGCCGGGGCTCGGCTGTGGCAGATGCTGCTGAACCCGACCACGTTCGGCCCCTGACGTGGTATCGACCTTGACGTGACCAAGCTCTCCGTCAACGTCAACAAGATCGCCACCCTTCGCAACACCCGCGCAAACGGGATTCCGGACCTGTCGCGGCTCGCAGCGCTGGCGCTCGCCTCCGACGCGAACGGAATCACCGTGCACCCGCGCCCCGACGAGAGGCACATTCGGGCGAGCGACGTTCCCGCCATGGCGGCCGTCGTCGCCCGGTATCCGGGCGCGGAGCTCAACATCGAGGGAAATCCCTTCCACGGGCTCGTCGAGCACTGCGCTCGCTCGCGCCCGACCCAGGCGACCTTGGTGCCGGACGCGCGCGAGGCCCTCACGAGCAACCACGGCTGGAATCTGGCGGAGATGACGGTCGACCAGACGAAGGCTCTGGCGATCTCGATCGAGCGTTTACACGCCGTCGGATGCCGCGTGAGCCTGTTCGTCGATCCCATTCCCGAGATGATGCCGCTCGCCAAATCCCTGGGCGCCGACCGCGTCGAGCTCTACACCGAGCCCTACGCCGCGCGCGCCGCTGACGGTCGCACGACCGAGGCGGTGGCTCCCTACGTCGCGGCCGCCACCGCGGCCCGGGACCAGGGACTGGGCGTCAACGCCGGGCACGACCTCAACCTGGACAACCTCGCGGCGTTTCTGCGCGACGTGCGGCCGGTCGACGAGGTGTCCATTGGCCACGCGCTCATCGCCGACGCGCTGGAGCTTGGCCTGGGCGAGGCCGTTCGCAGGTATCTCGCGATCTGCGCGACGTCGCGCACCTGACCATTCTGCTGGTCGGCGCCAGGTGTTTTGTCTGGAGCAGGAAAGATCTTCAGTGTGAGCCGTTTAAGGTTCCTCGTGGTCAGTGGCTAAAGACCGTTGCGGGGCCGCGCGCGACAACTCACTCGAAGTTCAATGCTCGCAGGAAGGAAGACCATGTCGGCCTCGAGACTGTTAACTGGCGGAAGCATCGTCATGATGATCGTTGGCGGCGCTCTCCTTGGGGAAAGCCCGGCCACCGCTCAGTGCCGGTGGATGGGGACATCGCCTCTTTGTAACGGCGAGTGCGGAGCGGGTGAAAGCGAGATAACGAGAGAAGGCGCAGATCCGGGCTTCGTGGACTTGTCCTCTGGCGCCAGACTGGTGTTCGGCTCTGATTGCTTTACAGGAACCAAGGCGCTGTGCTGTAAGACGCCCACCGCGACCTGTCGGTGGAAAGGAACCGCGCCCTTCTGCGCTGGTAAGTGCACAGGCTCGGAGAAACAAGCAAGCCCGCCCGAGGGCTTCACGAGCGGAGCGTCCTGTTTGACGGGGTCAAAAGTCTACTGTTGTACTCCGCGCCCGGTTGGCACCGGGATAGCTGCGCAAGGTCTGAGCACCTGTCCGATAGATCGAGCGCTATGTGCTGGAACGTGTTGTCCCAAGGACGAGGGCTGCTGCGGTACCGCCTGCTGTCCTGCCGTGAAGTCGGTTGGCAGAGTGAATACGTCCTCGGCTCCGCCACGACCTATTTGCGAAGCGGCCCGCGATGCGCGAGCGCGAAACTCGCCGGCCGCGCCCAACCTCGAAGCTCAGTGCCACGCCTCGGGCCAGGAGGGCTACTACCGCCTTCAGATGAAGTCAGGGGGCAAGTACCTGGATGCGGTGAACTGCTCGGAGAAGGTCGCGCTGAACGGTGGTTCGGCCTACGCCGGTGGGGTCTGCCAGCTTTGGCGCATGGTGCCGGCGGGCGGCGGATGGAGCCGCCTTCAGCTGAAGGAAGGCGGAAAATATCTCGATTCGGCCAACTGCTCAGACAACGTCGCCCTCAACGCTGCTTCGACCTACGCTGACGGCGCTTGCCAGCTCTGGCGTCTGGTACCAGCGGGCGGCGGATGGAGCCGGCTCGAGGTGAAGCAGGGCGGCAAGTTTCTCGAAGCAGCATTCTGTTCGGACAAGGTCGGGCTGAACACCGTGTCGACGTATGCCCAGGGCGACTGCCAGCTCTGGCGACTCGTCGGCGCCGGTTCCTGACGGCGCTCGTTCACCAGTTGCGGGGTTCGGCCGGTTAGGTCGGCGCGGCGGGGGCGCGCGAGGACACAATTGTGTCGGGACCAGGCTCCCTCTGCCCGCGCTGCGCTCAGGTCAGTCCCTGCAGCGGCCCCAGCCCGGCCAGGCGCGAGTCGCCGAAGGACGTGACGTCCGAGAAGCCCATGTACTGGTGGCAGGTGAGCAGCATGTCCGAGAACGACTGCTTGTTCGCGAAGTCGAGGTAGCGCCCGCGGCGGAAGGCGTTGTCGGCCTTGCCCGCGAAGATGACCAGGTTGTTGTTGATGGCGTGGGTGTCACCCTGCGCCAGCTCGTTCCAGTGAACGACCAGCGTCTTGTCCCAGAGCGTCCCATCGCCGTCGGGCATGGCCTTCAGCGCCTCGTACAGCTTCAGGTTCTGCGTCCACAGATGCTTGTGGATCGACCGGATCTTCGCGAACGCCTCGGGCGTGTTCTGGTGGCTGATGTCGTGGTGACCCTCGGTGAGGCCCAGGTTCGTGTAGATGCGGTTGCTCGTGTTGCCGCTCCAGTTGAACTGGATGACGCGCGTCAGGTCGCACGCGAACGCCAGCACCGAGATCTTGAAGAACAGCTCGCCGATGACGATGTGGTTCGCGTCGTTGTAGGCGTCGACCGGCGTGCCGAGACTCGCCGGCTGGCAACCCATGGCCGGAACCGCCGTGCCGGTTCCACCCTGCAGCGTGCGCTCGATGTCCCGCAGCGACGTCATGTGCAGGTCCAGCTTCTCCTTGTCCTTCGCCCCCACCTTGCTGGACAGCGCGGTCGCCTCCGCCAGCACCAGGTCCAGCGCAGACTGCTTCTTCATCAGCCGCTTCTGGATCGCCGCCTGCGCCGCGCTGTCCGTCGCGTTGAACGTGAAGATGCGCGTGTAGGCGGCGTAGGGGTCGGTCTCCGGCGGGATCGGGTTCTGCATGCCGACCGGTC
The DNA here is from genome assembly GCA_964546845.1 of uncultured Myxococcales bacterium. GTDB lineage: Bacteria > Myxococcota_A > Polyangia > Fen-1088 > Fen-1088 > JADGRB01. The sequence goes on from CAZJMY010000504.1 coordinate 12,418, forward strand.
CCGCGTGCGAATGCAGGTTCCAGATGTTGTTCTGCTTGCCGCCCACCCGATAGACGAGGTGCCGGTAGGGCAGGTTGGGGTTCTTGGCGAACAGCAGGTCGCCGATGGACCGGTCAGCGCTGGGACCCATCACGAAGCCGATGGTCGTGTCGGTGCCGCCGATCGGGTAAGAGCCCGTCCCCGACGGCCAGGGGGCCAGCGCGCTGCCGCCCTGCTCGTGGTTGTCGGCCACGGAGCCGGCGGGCAGCTTGCCGAACTTCTTGTCCAGCTTGTGCAGGATCAGCAGGTCCTGGCGATACGGCTCCAGCGGCGCCAGGAACTCGCCGAACACGAAGCTGGTCTCACCCACCGTCGTGAAGCGGGTCGCGATCTCGTCGCCGTTCGCCTGGAAGCAGAACAGGATGCGGCGAGGCGTCGCGGCCGTCTGCCCGTGAGCCGCGCGCGGCCGCATCGCGTCCAGAAAGGGCAGCGCCAGCGCGACACCCGAGGCGCCGCGCAGCAGCGTGCGGCGCGAGATGCGTTTCGGCGAGACGGTCGGCCTCATGGCGTCACCCCCCGGTAGAGAAATGCGTCGGTCCGTGTGAGCGCGACCAGCAGCTCGGTGAGGTTGTAGTCGGCGCCCTTGAAGTCGACCAGCAGGCGCGCCATCGAGCAGGCGTCGGCTTGCTCGACCTCGCGCCCGTAGAAGAAGCGGAAGGTGTTGGTCACGTAACAGCCGCGGACCTGGTCGCTGGCCGCCAGCTTCTGGCCCAGCTCCGTCGGGTCCGCCACCGGACCGTCGGCGTCGCGGGTCCCCGAGACCTCGCTGCTGAGCACGACCGGCAAGCCCGTCTCGTCGGTCGTGCGGGGGCGGCCGACGGCATCGAACCCTTCGAACACGACGCCGATCGGATCCATCAGCGTGTGGCAGCCGGCGCACGACGCGTTGGTGCGATGTTGCTCGAGCCGGTCGCGCTGCGAGACGCCGGTGGCCGTCTTGTCGAGGACGCTCAGGTCGACGTTGGGGGGCGGCGCCGGAACGATCTGGCACAGCACGTCCGTCCGGATCTTCAGCCCCCGCCGCACGATCGAGGTCCGGGTCGCCTTGTCGTGCGCCAGCATCATCCCCTGCGTGAGCACGCCCGCCCGCCCCGGCGCGTCGACCCGCACGAAGCCCGATCCGGTGGGGCCAGTGAGGCCGTAGTGCTTCGCGAGCGCCGCGTTGGCGAACGTGTACGGCGCGGTGAAGAGCGCGTCGAAGGTCCCCGTCGGCGACGACAGCAGGTCGGCGACGAACGCGCGCGTCTCACCCTGCAGCAGCGCGGGCAGCGTCGGGTCCAGGTTCGGGTAGACCGTCCCGTCGCGCACCATGTCGGGCAGCGTGTCGGTGTCCAGCCACTGGTCGAAGTAGTCGAGGAGACGACCGCCCTTGGGATCGGCCAGCAGGCGCCGCGCCTGCGCCTCGATCTGCGCCGGCGTCGACAGCTCGCCCTTGTCGGCGGCGGCAAAGAGCGCCGCGTCCGGCATGCTTTGCAGGTAAATGTACGAGAGGCGGGAGGCGATCTCGTAAGGCGTGGGCTTGGCGTAGTCGCCCATGGGCGTCGACCCCAGCTCGAACCGATAGAGGAACTGCGGCGACTGCAGCATCGCGAAGACGATCCACTCGATGCCGGTCTTGAAGTCGTAACCGCTGGCGATGGCCTTCTGGTAAAGCGCCTCGTACCGAGCCGTGTCGTCGGCGGCGAACGGCCTGCGGTAAACCTGCTTGCCGAAGGAGTTGATGAAGCTGGTCGCACAGGCCGCGTCCTGCTTGCCGTTCGCGCACGTCACGAAGTTGGTGGCCCCGGCGGCGGCCTCGGCGATCTGCTCGGCGGCGTCCAGGTACTTCTGCCCGGCGAGCGACGGCACGGTCAGATAGTCGCCGCTGTTGCGAAAGCCGAGCGACTCGGGCTCGGAGGGAAAGCCGCTCGTCGCCGCCGGAACCATTGCGACGACTGCGGGGACGTTCGCGAACAGATCGGTGATCGTGTTGCGGTACTCCGCGTTGCTGAGCCGCCGCAGCGGCGAGCGGCCCGGGCTCGGCGCCGCGCACGACGCCAGCACCTCTTCAGGTGACTTGCCCTCCAGCACCGCGGGACCGACCACATTAGTCCCCGTCCCGCCGCCAGGGTCCGTCTTCGGGACATCGCCGAACTTCCCGTTGCACGCGACGACCGTGATCGACGCGATGACCAATGCCGCGGCCAAGCGGAACTGTCGAGCAAAGTCCGACATGCAGCCCTCCTTCCGTCGGAGCGGGCCCCACGGCGCCACCCGTGGGATCGAAGAGGATCGATCGTCGCCCTTCTCCGTCGACGCCGTCAAGAGTCAAGAGGTTGACGGACACCGCGTGTGCGAGCAGTCGCTACACCGGCCACGCTGCGGCGCGACCGCGACGGCGAACGCCACGATGCTCGAACGTCATTTCGCGGCGGGCTCCGCAGGATCGGCGGGCGTGCAAGTGGCTTCATGGCCCTCGCCAGCCGGGCGGCAGGCCTCGTGCGACTGAGAGCAATCGACCGCGTTTGCGGCGCCGTCGAAGCACCACGCGAGGACGGTGCCTTGGCAGGTGCCGGCGACGGTCAGTGGCCCGCACCGGGCTCGTGAAAGCGCGTCCGGGCAGTCGGCGCAGTCGCCGGAGACGCCCAGGCCGGGGCGTGAGCGAAACAGTTGCTCCAGCGTCATGGCGCGGTCGTGCAGCTCGCGGCCCAGCTGGGGGCCGACGTAGCGGATGTGCCAGGGCTCGGGGCGGTAGCCGGTCACGCGCTGTTGGCCGGGCGGGTAGCTGAGGGCGAATCCGTGCTCTCCGGCGTGCTCGGCCAGCCAGACGATCGCCTTCGTGCTGGGCAGGCGCAGATCGATCGTCGTTCCCAGCTGATGCTCGCTGTGGCCGGGGCGCGCCGCTCGCCCGCGCTCCTTGATCGTCCGGAACAGGCGGGCCTGCTCCCTATACGATCGGAAGGCAGACGAGATGCGCAGCCGGAACCCTGCCGCCTGCGCGCCGGCCAGCAGCGCCTGCAGCGGTTCGACGGCGACGTCCGCCACCCGGTGCTTGCCCGCGCGCGTCGCCCGACCACGGTCGTCCAGCCGCGTGAGCGGCGTGTCGGGCTCGGCGGCGCAGCGGGGAAGGCAGCGGGCCGGGTTCACCCAGGGCAAGGGCCGCGCCGACGGGGCCGGCGATTCTTGCGCGCCGGCGCGCGCGCCGGTCGCAGCGACGAGCAGAGCAAAACAAAACGCCGCGGCCGTCCCTCGCGCGGACGTTCGCGCAACGCCCGGCGCCTCGACAGACGTCTCCACTGCGGACAACGATACGCGACCGACCGCCCCAGCAACGCGCGCATTCCGCGACGCGACCGCGGGACGGCGCATCGCGTTCACAAGATCCTCGACGACAGCAGAGACGTTCCGGAAGTTACCAAATATAGACTCTCGGCGAATCGCCAGGGCCGTCGAACCGCCAGATGTATCTTTGAACGATCGACATGGCGTCTAACCGTGCTCTTTCGATGGTCGCCGTTGGATTGATCGTTGCCGTCGCTGGTTGTTCGAGCGGCGGCGACAGTTCGGCCGCCAGCGGCGGCAGCTCGGGAACCGGTGGCACGTCCGGCACGGGGTCCGGAGGACAGTCGACGAGCGGCACGGGCGGCGGGCCCAATCCCGGGAGCGGCGGCACGACCGGCGTCGCCGGCAGCGGTGGCACCAGCACCGGTGGCCGGGCCGGCGGCGCTGGGGCAGGCGGCAGGATGAGCTCGGGCACCGCAGGTGCGTCGGCCACGGGGGGGACGACGGGCACCGCGGGCGCGCCCGCAACCGGCGGAATTTCGGGCGGCGGCGGGGCGACCTGCGCGCCGCCACCGGGCGCCGGCGGGAACGCGGCGTGCACCCCGCCCACGCCGCCGTCGGCCAAGGATTCCGTCACGCTGGACATGGCGCTTGGCCAGGGCGCGCCGGCGTACCACGGCTCCGGCTTCATCTACGGCATCTCGGAGGACGGCACCCAGCCGCCCACGCCCGTGCTGACCGCCATCAAGGTGCGCGCGTTCCGCGCCGGGCGCGGCGTCACCGGGAACTGCGGGCAGACGGCCTGGGACACGCACTGGAAGGTGATCAAGGGCTACTACGCCCGGGCGAAGGAGCTCGGCGTTCCGATGGAGATCCTGGTCAGCGACGACTACCAGTATTCCTGCCCGCTCCCGGGCGACGGCGGCGACTGGACGACGTTCACGACGTTCATGAGCCAGCTCATCGACAACGTGAAGGCCAACGGCATGACGGGCCCCGACGTGCGGTGGGAGCTGTGGAACGAACCCGACTACAGCGGCTTCTGGAAAGGGACCCAGGCGCAGTGGTTCGACACCTGGAAGCATGCCTACCAGCAGGTCCGCGCCGCGATCCCGAACGCCATCATCGAGGGGCCGAGCCTCGCGACGGGCGCCGGCGGTTCGTGGATGAACGCCTTCCTCGACTTCGCGAAGACCAACAACGTCGTGCCGGACTACATCTCGTGGCACGACGCCGGCGGCGGCGGCGATCCGGTGAACGACCAGGCCACGATCAGCCGCGCGATCTCCACACGTGGGATCACGGGCGTGAAAGGTTTCGACCTCAATGAATACGGGTCGACCGGCGAGCAGAACCCGGGTCACTCCGCCTGGTTCCTGGCGCGGTTCGATCGCGCGGGCATCGACGGTTTGCGCAGCAACTGGGCCGGCGGCTCGCAGTTCTTCTCGAACCTGGGCGACCTCGTGACGACCAACTGGCAGCCGAACAGCCAGTACTGGATCTACAGGCGCTACGCCGATCAGACCGGCACGCGCGTCAGCGTGACGGCGGGAGCCCAGGTCGACGCCGTGGCGTATCAGGACGCGTGCGCCGCCAAATCGATCGTCGTCGTCGGCAACAAGGGCGGCGCGACGGGTTCGGTCAACGTCGTCATCAAGAACATCCCGGCCTGGCTGCAGACCGGCGGCTCGACGAAGGTCCTGCTGGAGAGGATGCCCGCGGGCACCGCGGCGCTCAGCGCGCCGGCGGTCGTTTCGAACGCCGCGGTCACCGTCACGTGCAACTCTGCGGTCGTCACCATCAACTGGACCGCCGCCACCGACGGCTACGTCGCCACGTTGACCCCGCCCTGAGAGGGGGTTTGCAGACCTTCACGCAACCAGAATCGCGACCTGACGAAAACACCTCTGGTCGAGGCCGGCGCTGCTTGGCCTCGTGGGACTACCCCTTCATCCAAGAGGAACCGTCATGTCGCGAATCCGGTCTGGGTCATTCCGCAGGTGCGGTACGTTCTTGCTCACCGTCGTCTCCATCCTGGGGACGGCTTTCTGGGGTGCGCGCGGCCAGGCCGCCAACCCGTCGGAGCTGAAGTTCACGTCCGTCCACGATTTCACGACGTGCGCCGACGAGATGGAGGCGGATCCGGAGGTCTGCCTCCAGGCGCTCGACAGGCTGGTCAAGGCGCAGCCCGGGCAAGCGTTCGCGGCCGGAAAAGCGGTCCGCGCGAAGATGAACCACGCCGCCGCCCTGCCGTTCTTCGCGAAAGCCCTGGAAAACAAGGCCGACAAGGGTCGCTGCACCGATCCGGATCTGAAGATGGCCCTGGTCGCCGGCTTGAGCTTGCCGCCGGAGAACGCGGCGGCCGCGACGGCGAGACAGATCCTGTTCGACAAGTGCTGGTCGGACGCGCAGGGGCCCGTCCTGCAGGCGCTTTCACAATCGGGCGCCGGGGGATATGTCGCTGAAAACGTGTGTCCGAAGCTGGCGGAGCGGAACGTTGCCAGCGCGGCCTGCGGCAAGAAGAGCAACTCGTCACCACCCGCCGCAGAGCCCAGATGGAAGGACGTCGACGCGCGGACGGTACAGGCGGACGGCCCAGCGAAGGTCTACAGGGGCGCCGAGGGAAGAAGCGTGACCCTGGCAAAGCTGCGGAACGACGACGCGTACCTGATCAGGTTCGACGGCTTTCGCGGCGATTGGAATGGGCGGGTGATCCTGCACCGCGAAGCCCCCGCCGGTTCCGGCTACGACTATTTCACTCAGGTCGCCGGCGCCAGGTGGGTCAGCATCGTGTCCCGTGACGGCGCGACCCAGGTTTACCCCCACGGCGACAACGGCCCCTTCTCGGTCGGCTACGACGAGTCGGCATCGAAGGCCACTTCGCCCCAAACTCTGGTCGACCAGTTCCGCAAGCAGAAGTAGCCGGGCGCCGCCGGCGGACGTCTACGGAGAAACGGCGGCCATCGACTTGTCGGCGCGGCCCATGAACCGGCCGTCGCCCACGCGATACGAGCGCTCGACCTGGATGTCGCCCGGGGCGTGCTTCGCGAACGTCCACTCGCTCAGCACGCGCTTGGCGCAGGCGGCGACATCGAGGTCGGTGTTGGCGGCCCAGACCGCCTCCGCGTCGCGCACCCGACCGCTCGGTTCGACGGTGAAGCGAAGGACCACGGTGCCGGCCGTCACCTGGGCCGGCGTGACCCGACGCCGGCGCGCCACCTCGATGCGGCAGTTCGCGACCGGCCGTTCGGTCTGCTGATACTCCAGCTCCGAGAGGCCCTCCGTCTGGGACGGCGTCCGCTCTTCGCCGCTGCCGCTCGGGAGCGCCCCCTTGGGCGCGTTCCCCAGCGCTTGCGCCTCGGGAATGCGCGCCGCCCCGACCGGCACCTCCGCCCGGGGCGACAGGTCGCCGATCCGTCCCGGCCGGTTCATGGCGGCATCGAGTCCCGCCAGCCCGCCCTGCGGATTGTCGGCACGCGCGCTGCCTGCAGCCACCCACAACACCACTCCCATCACCAAGCCACCCGTCTTCATGACATTCACCGATCCGGGATGAACAGCAAGGATCCTGCCACTCCGGAAAGTCGGCCCAACCGCCTAGACGCGGTTACGTAGCGGGAAGGCTGGGCACCGGGCGAGGGAACGGATCGGTAACTGTGGGCGGCGCCACCCCGACCGGGAGGCCGTCGAGGTCGTCAGCCGCGCGCTGACGGCTCACGGGCATCACGGCGCTGCTGGCGGTCGCTCGACCGGTGCGGGGAGCCCGGGTACAGTCGAGCCGATGAGCGGACACGCCCCAGCAGGCGAGTCGCCTCCTGTGTTGTCGATTGCGCTTTCCCCGCAGGGTCACGTCCATGTCGACGTTCCTGCAGGCTCCGACCTTCCGCCGGCCCTCGCGCCGATTGCGAAGAACTTCGAGCGCGGCGACGGGCACGGGGTGTTCCGGCTGGGTGCCGCCGAGCCCGAGACGCCTCTGCCCGCCGTGCTGGGCTTCTGGCGCGACGTGGGGCGAGCGTTCGTCGTGCGGTTGTGCGCCACCGAGGACGTCGAGACGTTGCGCGCGAAGATCGAGATCGAGGTCCCGCCGGATGAGCTGACCGCCCTGGCTGCGGCCGCCCCGCCGATGACGGGCGGCGAGTACCTGACACCAGCCGTTCTGGCCGATCTCTGCGCGCGGATGGCCGCCGCCGTTCGCGACGAGCTCGCCGCCTGGGAGGGCACCGTCGAGGCGTTCTTGCGGCAGGCGAGCCCGGCCTGGAACCTCGTCGGGCGCGTCTGTTTTCACCTGGCGGAGAACAAGAACGACCCCGATGCGCCCTTCGCGTTCCTGGCGACCTACACGACGCGGTTGTCGGCGCGGGCGAAAGTCCAGCATCTCCCCCTCGCTCAGGCCCTTCGTGAGTACGCCGGCGCTCGCAACAAGGCGGCGTTGCTGGCCCTCCTCGAGCCCGTCCAGCGCGCCGCGCGCGCGAGCGCCGTCGCGAAAGATCTGGTCGACGGGGGCGCCGTGTTCGAGACGCTCGCCTGGACGCCCGCGGAGGCCCATCGATTCTTGACCGACGTGCCGCTCATGGAGGCGGCCGGTCTCGTGGTGCGGATGCCGGCGGCGTGGCGCGCGAAGCGCCCGCCGCGCCCGGAGGTGCAAGTCACCGTGGGCAAGGCTCCCGGCAGCGGCGTTGGCGCCGACGCCATCCTCGACTTCTCCGTCGAAGTCACCCTCGACGGGGAGAGGCTGAACGAGCGTGAGCTGCGGGCGATCCTCGATGGAACGGAGGGCCTGGCCCTCGTCCGTGGCCGCTGGGTCGAGGTCGACCACGAACGGCTGCGCCAGGTGCTCGATCGCTGGTCGAGCTTCGAGGCGGCTCACGCGTCCGGCGGGCTGTCGGTCGTCGAAGGACTGCGGTTGCTCGCCGGGGCGCCTATCGGGGACGACGGCGCCGACGCGCTGGGTGGCGACGTCGCCGCGTGGTCGAAGGTCGTCGCGGGAGAATCACTGGCGAAGGCGCTGGCGGGCCTGCGCAGCCCCGAGACGCTCGCCGATCTCGATCCAGGTCCGTCGCTCCACGCCTCGCTGCGCCCATACCAGAAGGTCGGTCTCCGCTGGCTCTGGTGGGTGGCGAGCCTGGGTCTGGGCGGATGCCTCGCCGACGACATGGGCCTGGGGAAGACCCTGCAGGTCATCGCGCTGCTGGTGTTGCTGAAGAAGAAGGGGGGCGCCGCGAACGAGCCCAGCCTGCTGGTGGTGCCTGCTTCGCTGATCGCCAACTGGCGCGCGGAGATCGGACGGTTCGCGCCGAACCTCAGCGTCTTCGTCGCGCACCCTTCCGAGGTCCCTCCGTCGGAGCTCGGCTCCCTGACGCCGGAGGCGCTCTCGGCGCACGATGTCGTCATCACGACCTACGGCACCTTGCAGCGTGTTGCGGGCCTGACCTCTCGATCGTGGAACGTGGTGGTCCTCGACGAGGCTCAGGCCATCAAGAACCCGGGGGCCAAGCAGACCCGCGCGGTCAAGACGCTACGCGCGAAGGTCCGGCTGGCGCTGACGGGCACGCCCGTCGAGAATCGACTGGGCGATCTCTGGTCGCTGTTCGACTTCACCTGTCCCGGTCTGCTCGGCTCTGCGAAGGCGTTCGGCCGCTTCGTCCGATCGGCCGAGAAGCGCGCGCACGGCGGGTACGGCCCCCTGCGTGAGCTGGTCCGCCCCTACATCCTGCGACGCTTGAAGAGCGACAAGCGCGTCATCGCGGACCTGCCCGACAAGACCGAGGTGCGCGCGTTCTGTGGCCTCACCAAGAAGCAGGTGGCCCTCTATCAAGACACCGTGGAGGAACTGCGAGGCGCGCTGCGGAGCGCGGACGGCATGAAGCGCCGCGGGGTGGTCCTGGCGTCATTGATGCGGCTCAAGCAGATCTGCAACCACCCTTCGCAATGGCTTGGCGATGGTTCATACGCGCCCGACGAGAGCGGAAAATTCGCGCGTCTCGCGGAGCTTTCCGACGAGATTGCGGCCAGGCAAGAGAAGGCGCTGATCTTCACCCAGTTCCGCGAGATGACGCGTCCGCTCGCGGACTTTCTGGCAGGGGTGTTTGGACGCGCCGGGCTCGTGCTGTCCGGCGAGACGGAGGTCAAGAAGCGCATGGGGCTGGTCGAGCAGTTCCAGCGGGAGGACGGCCCGCCGTTCTTCGTTCTGTCGCTGAAGGCCGGCGGCACCGGCCTCAACCTCACGGCCGCCCGCCACGTGATCCACTTCGATCGCTGGTGGAACCCCGCCGTCGAGAGCCAGGCGACCGACCGCGCGTACCGCATCGGCCAGAAGAGCGGCGTGCTCGTGCACAAGTTCGTCTGCCGGGGCACCGTCGAGGAGAAGATCGACGCGCTCCTCGAGTCCAAGCAGGATCTGGCCCGACAGGTCCTGGAGGGCACGGACGAGGTGCAGCTGACCGAGCTCGACGACGAACAGCTGTTGCGCCTGGTCGCCATTGACATCCGAACAGCGCTCGCGGAAAGCTGAGGTCGATGCCCTGGCACGGCGGTGGCTTCAGATGGCCAGAGTACGAATCGGTCAAGACGCGCCGGGCGCGCGCTCGCTCCGCCGCCGAGACGATCGCGCGCAAGCAGAAACGCACTCTGGCCGCGATTGGTCCGATTGAAGGAACCAAGCTGGTTCGTACCTTCTGGGGCAAGGCCTGGTGCGAGAACCTGGAATCGTACCGCGACTACGAAAACCGCCTGTCGCGCGGCAGGAGCTACGTCCGGCACGGCGCCGTCATCGATCTGCAGGTTCGCGCAGGCCGGATCACCGCCCTCGTGAGCGGGACGTCGATCTACGAGGTCGCCGTGAAGATCGGATCGCTGCCGCCGAAGAGCTGGAACAAGCTCGCGTCCGAGTGCACCAGCCAGATCGACTCACTGGTCGATCTTCTGCACGGACGTCTGCCGACGCAGGTCATCGAGATCGTCACGCGCAAGCAGGGCGGTCTGTTTCCCACGCCAGAGGAGATCTCGTTCGAGTGCTCGTGCCCGGACTGGGCCGGCATGTGCAAGCACATCGCCGCCACGCTGTACGGCGTCGGGGTCCGTCTCGAGGAAAAGCCCGAGCTGTTCTTCGAGCTGCGCGGCGTGGACCACACTGCGCTCGTCGGCGGTGCCGCGGAGGCGGTCCCGCGCCTCGCCGGCGGAGCCAGCCGTCGCAAGGTGGTCAAGAACGCCGATCTCTCGGCGCTCTTCGGAATCGAGCTCGAGTCTCCGGAGACCCCGGTCGCCCCCGCCGGGGCAGGGGGCGACGCGGCGCTGGATTCGACCGCCGCTAAACGCCCAGCGCGCGGAGCGCGAAATAGAGAGCCGCCGCGATCAAGGCGGCGGACTGGATCGTGAAGAGCCAGGCCCAGACGATGCGGAGCGCGACCGGCCAGCGCACGCCGGAGGGGCGATTGACCCAGCCGACGCCGACGATCCCGCCGGTGATGGTGTGCGTGGTCGAAACCGGCACCCCCAGCGCGCTGGCAAGAAACAACATTCCTGCGGCGCCCGACTCGGCGCAGAAGCCGCCGACCGGCTTCAGCTTGGTCAGGCGCATGCCCATGGTCTCGACGATGCGCCAGCCGCCCGACAGGGTCCCCAGCCCCATCGCCAGCTGACAGCAGATGACGACCCACAGCGGCACCGGCGCGTTGGCGGCCAGCTGTCCCTTGGCGGTGAGCATCGCGATGATGATGCCCATGGTCTTCTGCGCGTCGTTCGCGCCGTGCCCCAGGCTGAACAGCGCCGACGACAGCAGCTGAAGCCGCCGGAACCACCGATCGATGCGCCCCGGCTGGACGCGCCGGAACAGCCAGGCGACCAGCACCATCATCCCGCCGCCCAGCAGCAGTCCCAGCACGGGCGAGATGACGATGAAGAGCACGGTCTTCAGCACGCCGGACTGGATGACCGAAAAGCCCGCCTTGCTCACGCCCGCGCCGATGAGACCTCCGACCAGCGCGTGTGACGAGCTCGACGGCAGGCCGTAGACCCAGGTGATGATGTTCCAGGCGATCGCGCCGCCCAGGGCCCCCAGCAGCACCGCGTCGTCGATGATCTTCGGGTCGACGATGCCCTTCCCGATGGTGTGCGCGATGTGCAGCGGGAACACCACGAAGGCGATGAAGTTGAAGAACGCCGCCCAGGCGACGGCCGCCCGGGGCGTGAGCACGCGGGTCGAGACCACGGTCGCGATCGAGTTCGCGGCGTCGTGGAATCCGTTGATGTAGTCGAAGGCGAGCGCTACCAGAACGATAGCGACGATCGTCAGCATTGTGGCAGGTCAGCTGTTCTCGAGGACGACGCCCTCAATGATGTTCGCC
>CAZJMY010000505.1:0-1838 GCA_964546845.1 uncultured Myxococcales bacterium
GAGCCGCCCGCCGACCAGCCCGCGCCGCGCGAGACCGCCAAGGCTGGCGAAGCCGCCCGCGCGCGCGAAGCCCGCGAGGCCGCCAAGGCCCGGGAAGCGACAGCGCCGGCGCCCAAAGAGGCGGACAAAGCCGCGGAACCCGCCAAGCCCGCCGAAGCGGCGACCGGCGCGGAGGGGACGCCCGCCGCCGCAGACGACACCGGATCGACGCCGCGTCACGGGTCCGACACCCCGCGCGAGGCCAACCCGCGCCGCCGCCCGGGCGACCGGCCGATCGATTTCGTGGGCCGGGACATCGCGAACTTGAAGGACAAGATGGCGCCCGACCCCTCGTTGCTGCCGCCCCCGGCCGCCGACACGCCGCCGCCCGCGCCGCCTTCCGCACCCGCTCCCACACCGGCGCCCGCCAGCCCGGACAATCCCTGATCGCGCTTTCTCCTTTTCAGCGCAGCCGTGTCGATTGAGCAGACACGCGGCACTGACGAAAGGGAGATTCACGATGACACACGCGACGGCTCGTATGGCTGGTCTGGTTCTGTGCGGGGCGATGGTGGGGGCGCTGGGGTGCGGGAAAGCCGACGACGGCGAGTTCACCGGCAGCGTGCCCACGTCCGCGACGGTCGCGCTGGCGGTGCCGGCGGCCTCGGCGGGCGGTGCGCAGGCGGCCAGCGCCAGCGACGTGTCGGTGCGGGGTGGCGCGCTGCAGGGCAAGCTGGCCGCCGACTACGTGCTGACGCGGACGGTGGTGGGCGTCGTCAACACGGCGACGGCCGCCGTGCTGAACCTGGTGAAGGACATCACCGAGTACCCGCCCACGACGGTCGAAGGCGACACCGCGATCTGGGGCCCGGGCACCGACCCGCTGAGCGCGAACACCTACCGGCTGACGGTGACCAGGGTCGCGCCGCACGTCTTCACGTACAAGCTGGACGGCAAGGCGAAGACCGCGCCGGATACGGCGTTCGTGACGGTGCTGTCGGGGACGCACACGCGCGCGCTGGACGGCGCCGGACACGTGATGAAGGGATTCGGCAGCGGCGACTTCACGCTGGACTTCGACGCCGCCGACACGCTGCCGCAGCATGACGACAACGTCGGCCAGATCGCCTTCCAGTATTCGCGCATGAGCCCGACGGCGACGGTCACGATCGACGTCGACTTCACGGGCGTGCAGGACCACTGCGACCCGCTCACGTGCAAGACCAGCGGGCAGATCTTCGACGCGGTCTACGCGTACAGCGCGACGCCGGGCAGCGGCGGCGACCTGCAATATGCCGACGCCAAGAACTACGACCTCACCACCAGCGCCAAGGAGACGCTGTCGATCCACAGCCGCTGGCTGGAGACCGGCGCGGGGCGCACCGACATGCAGCTGACCGGCGGCGACGCTGGTGTGACGGCTGCCACGTCCAGCGAATGCTGGGACGCGAATTTCGGTTCGGTCTACAGCTCCGCGTCGTACGATCCGGCCAACCCGACCCTGAACTGGGGTGCCGAGGCGAACTGCGGTGCGTTCCCGACCGCGGCGTTCATCACCCTGACGGTGCCGTAGCCACCACTCACCAGGCCCGGGCCGCCGCGCGCGGCTCGGGCGTTCCTCATGACCCAACCGGTGTTGCAGATCGTCAGCGGCGGAAAGCCGGCCGATTCACGGGCGGCGCTGCGCGAGCTCTACACCCGGTACGGCGGCTCGGTCCACGGACGCTGCGCGTACATTCTGGGAGATCGCACGAAGGCGGAGGACGCGATGCAGGACGTGTTCGCCAAAGCGCTGAGCCACTGGAGCGACTTCCGGAACGACGCCTCGCCGCTGACCTGGCTGACCCGCATCGCGACCC
>CAZJMY010000506.1:0-4543 GCA_964546845.1 uncultured Myxococcales bacterium
GGTGAACGGATCGATCTTGCGCATCAACCGCGACATTCGCTTCGCCAAGGACAAGTCGCCGTACAAGGATCACCTGGATCTCTGGTTCTGGACCGGTGAGCGCAAGGGCTGGGAATCGTCCGGCTTCTTCTTCCGCCTGTCGTGCGACCGCCTGCTGCTGGGCGCGGGCATGCACCAGTTCACGGCGGTGGCGCTGCCGCGCTACCGGGCAGCCGTGCGGGACGCACGTCGAGGTGCGGCGCTGACGGCCCTCGTCTCCCGGCTGCGCAGGGCGGGGTATCAGGTCGGCACGGAAGCGTACAAGCGGCTGCCACCCGGCGTCCCTGCCGACCACCCCCGGGCGGCTCTGCTGCGGCATGGCGGTCTGCACGCGTCATGGCAGGGCCGGCTCCCGCGGGAGCTGGGCACGGCGGCTTTCGTCCCGTTCGCCGCCAGGCACTTCGCGGCCTTGGCCCCGCTGCACCGCTGGCTGCGATCGATGAGAGCCGGCGATGAGTGAAGGATTTGTCCCGGTCTCCCCCTTCTCCTTTGAATGCGCGCGCGAGTAGGGCTATATGTGGACACCGCCGTGACGGGGCGTTTCTCCATGGCAGCAGGTCTCGCCGTCCTGGCGGCGGCCTGCAGCAGCACCGGGGCGGTCTCGCCTGGGCCACCGCGACACGACGCCGGGGCGACCGATGCGGCCGGGAACGGCGACGCGGCGGGCGGCAGGTCGGGACAAATGTCGGGACACGGCGACGCCGCCGCGCATGGCGACGGGGCCACGGCCGACGGAGGTGTGCCCTCGGATTGCGCGCTGGGGCCCGGCGGCGAGCCGACCGAGCTGCGGTGCACGGGGCTGTACTCCGATTGGAAGACCAGGACGCTGGCGCCGGGCGTGCGCGTGTACGATCCGGGCCTGCACCTGTGGAGTGACGGCGCCTCCAAGACGCGCTGGATCTACCTGCCGCCCGGGACGAAGATCGACACGTCCAACATGGACCAGTGGTCGTTCCCCAGGGGGACCAAGGTCTGGAAGGAATTCGTCGTCAACGGGGTCCGGCTGGAGACGCGCCTGATCTGGAAACGCCCCACCGGCAGCTGGTACATGACGACTTACCGCTGGTCGGCCGACGAGTCGCGCACCGACGAGTTGACCGCCGGCGAACCGGGCCCCGACGCGGGGAGCTACGAGATCCCGACGCAGAACAACTGCTTCGATTGTCACTCCGGGCGGCGGGACGCGGTTCTGGGATTCGAAGCGGTCGCGCTGTCGTCGCCCGGCGCCAGCGGGATCACGATGGCGACCCTGAAGGCGGAGAGCCTGTTGACCGACCCGCCGGCCGCGCCGCTGGTCATCCCGGGCGACGCGAACGCGGTCGCCGCGCTGGGTTACCTGCACATGAACTGCGGCACCTCTTGCCACAACCGCGACAACAGCAACGACGCGGTCAGCAGCGGCTTGTTCCTGCGCCTGGACGTCGCGACGCTCGACTCCGTCCAGAGCACCGACACCTGGAAGACGGGAATGAACGTGACCGCCTCCCACGGGATTCCGGGCCTCGCGAGCTCGAAGGAGTTCGCACCGTGCGACGTCGCGTCCAGCACGGCGTACTACCGCATGAGCGTGCGGGACGGTGTGGGCAACACGCTGTTCAAGACCCAGATGCCCCCGATCGCCAGTCACCAGGTCGATCAGGCGGCGCTGGCGACGATCGCGGCCTGGCTGAACGGCCAGCCGTCGTGTAGCTCGACCGTGAAGCCTTAGCGCGGGCGCGGTGGCGGCGCGGCGGAGAGGCCGCATGCTTAGGGGCATGGTGAGGCGCAGCCGTGAGCCGCTGGCCATGCGTCCGGGGCGGCCGATCGTGGCGGCCATGTTCATGGTGGTGCTCTCCTTCGCGGGGGCCCTGGTCTACCTGCAGCTGCACCTGCAGCCGCTGACCCGCGGCGCCCTGACCGTCGTCGATCACGCGGCGCCCAGCATCGAGCACCTGTCCGAGGCGCAGACCGAGCTGACCCGGCTGGGGATGTTCGTCGGCGCGTATGTGACCCAGGATCCGGAGGTCCGCACCGTCTCGCGCGGGGACATCGTGGCGGCCCGCGCGCAGCTGATGGCGAAGGTGGAGGCCTTCCGCCGGCTGTCGGATTTTCCGGCCGAAAACGAGCTGCTGACCCAGATCGACGGCGATCTGGGGCGCCTCGATCGGTCGACGGCCCGCGCGCTGGACCAGGCCGACGCCCAGCACCAGAGCGCCGCGCGACAGGCCCTGCACGGCGGCTTTCAGCCCGAGTTGCTGCAGACCAGCGCGGATTTCGCCAGCCTGAAGGCGCTGAACGCGCGGTACGCCAGCACGGCCGCCGACGCCGTCCTGCGGGCCCGGCGGGAGGCGATCCTGGTCGCCGTCGGGTTCGGTGGGCTGGGTGTGCTGGTGGCGGTGCTGGCGACGGTCCTCGTGATCCGGCTGCTGGGGTTCCGGGCGCGCCTCATCAACGAGCACACCCAGATGCTGGGGGCCCGTGCCTCCGAGTTGGAGGCGTTCGCCGGGCGGGTGGCCCACGACCTGCGCAACCCCCTGAGCGCCGTGGCGCTGCGGGTGCTGGCGGCCAGCCGCCGGGCCGGGCTGGATTCCAAGGTGCACGAAGACCTGGACAAGGTCGCGCGCCAGGTGCAGCGGATGAACGACATCATCGACGGCCTGCTCGAGTTCGCGCGGGCGGGGGCGACCCCGACCCTCGGCGCCTCGGCGGACCTGGGCGACGTTCTGGAAGAGACGGTGGCCGACCTGCGTCCCGCCGCCGCCAGCGCGGGAGCCAGCATCTCCGTCGAGGCGTTCCCGCCGACGCGGGTGGCGTGCACCCCGGGCGCGCTGACCAGCGTGCTTTCGAACCTGGTCGGCAACGCCGTCAAATACATCGGTGACGGGCGGGACCCCGTCCGGCGGATCGCGGTGCGCGTCCGGGACGGCCGCGGCGCGGTCCGCATCGAGGTCGAAGACAACGGCCCGGGGCTGCCGCCGGGAGCCGAGCAGCGCGTCTTCGAGCCGTTCCTGCGGGCCACCACCTCGAACAAGCCCGGCATCGGACTGGGGCTCGCCACCGTCAAGAAGATCGTCGAGGCGTATCAGGGGCGAACCGGCGTCGATTCGCGGCCGGGCCGCGGCAGCACGTTCTGGTTCGAGCTGCCACGGGCCTCCGCCGGCGCGCCGCTGCCGCCCGGGCGTTCGGCGCTGGCGCCCGACCGCGACGTGGCGCCGTCGTGAAGCGTCAGCCCCGGCGCGCGTTGTAGACGGGGCGGCCGCTGGTGGAAAATTCGCGGAACGCCGCCAGCGCTTCGTCGCGCAGGAGCCCGTCGCGCACGGCGATGCCGCGACGGCGAAGCTCGTCCTGCCAGCTGGGGTGAATCGGCCCTTCGTCGAAGCCGGTCAGGGCTTCCATCTCGGGACCGCTGCCCGCGATGACGACGCTGCGCACGCCGGACCAGCAGATCGCGCCGCAGCACATCGCGCAGGGGGCCCAGTTCACGACGATCTGATGCGTGGGCTGGCCGGGCGCGCCGAGGTCGTGTCCGGCCAGCGACTGTTGCGCGAGCGACAGGGCCATCACCTCGGCGTGCGCGGACGAGCAGTGACCCGGGACGACCCGGTTCACGCCGATCGAAACGACGCGGCCGGTGGCCTCTTCGAACACCGCGGCGGCGAAGGGCCCGCCGGTGTCGCGAACGAAGTTCGTGCGTGCGAGCTCGATCACCCATCGCATGCGCGCCTCGACGTCGGGCAGGTGGTCGGGCAGCGCGGCCAGCGCGTGACTGGCCCAGTCGGGCAGGCTCAACTCGAATCTCGTCGCCACCGCTCCGCCTCCCTGCTGTTGTGTTGTGTCTCGACTCTACGAACGTGGCTTGTATTCGTCGAGCGCTCGTTGTAGCAAAAACGTGAAGCCTGAGAGGTGAATGGGTAGACGCGACGCCGCCGGCACCGGAGAGGCGGGGATGTCCCCAGGACCACGGCTCGAGCTGACGAATGTCAGCAAACGGTTTCCAGGAGTTCAAGCCAACGATCGCGTCAGCCTGAGCGTCGCGCCCGGCGAGATTCACGCCGTCCTGGGCGAGAACGGCGCCGGCAAGTCGACGCTGATGAAGATCATCTACGGTGCGGTGCGCCCGGACGACGGCGTCATCGCCTGGAACGGCGCGCGCGTCGCGATCCACAACCCGCGTCAGGCGCGCGCGCTGGGGATCGCGATGGTGTTCCAGCACTTCGCGCTGTTCGAGACGCTGACGGTCGCCGAGAACGTCTGGCTGGGGCTGGACCGCAAGCTGTCGCGTGCCGCTGTCGGCGCCGAGGTCGAGCGGGTTTCGGCGCTCTACGGCCTGGGTTTGCAGCCGGCGCGGCTCGTCTCCAGCCTTTCCGTCGGCGAGCGGCAGCGACTGGAGATCCTGCGGGCGTTGCTGGCCGATCCGCAGCTGCTGATCTTGGACGAGCCGACGGCGGTGCTGACGCCGCAGATGGCGGAACGCCTCTTCGTCACCCTCCGCCAGCTGGCGAAGGGCGGCTGCTCGATCCTCTAC
>CAZJMY010000507.1:0-7761 GCA_964546845.1 uncultured Myxococcales bacterium
GGGGCAGCCCAAGCGCAAGCTGCTGATCCATCCGGGCCGCACCGGGTTCGTGTACGTGCTGGACCGCTCGACGGGCGAGCTGCTGGCGGCGGACAAGTACGTCGAGTCGACGAACTGGGCCACCGGGTACGACTTCAAGACCGGGCTTCCGCAACAGGTGCCCGAGAAGAAGACCCACATGGGGCGCGTCGTCGAGGACATCTGCCCGTCGTCGACGGGCGCCAAGGACTTCATCCCGTCGGCGTTCTCGCCGCTGACCGGGCTGGTCTACATCCCGGCCCACAACACCTGCATGAACTATGAGGGGATCGCCGCCAACTACATCGCGGGGACGCCCTACCTGGGCGCCGACGTGAAGATGTACCCGGGGCCGGGCGGCTATCAGGGCGAGCTGATCGCCTGGAATCCGGTCACCGGCAAGAAGGCCTGGGGCATCCGCGACGCGGCGCTGCCCATCTACAGCGGCGTGCTGGCCACCGCCGGCAACCTGGTGTTCTACGGCACGATGGAGGGGTACTTCCGCGCCGTCGACGCGCGCACGGGGACGCTGCTCTACCAGTTCCACACGGGGTCGGGGATTGTCGGCGACCCCATCACGTACATGGGCCCCGACGGCAAGCAGTACGTCGCCGTCTACTCGGGCGTCGGCGGCTGGATGGGCGCGGTCGCGCAGCCCGACGTCTCGGCGGACGATCCGTACGCGGGCCTGGGCGTCGTCGGCGCGATGAAGGACATCAAGAAATACACGGCGCCGGGGGACACCCTTTACGTCTTCGGTTTGTGAGGCGGAGGCGGCGATGACTCACTCGAACAGGTTGCTCTTCGCGCTGGTGGTCGCGTTCGCTGCCGGCGCGTGCATGGCGAAAGCCGAGAACGCCGGCGAGGGGCGCGCGACGGTGTCGCATGGCCAGTCCGTCGAGCGGGGCGTCGTCAACCAGCCGCTCGGCCCCGTGCCCGGCCCGGGCGACATCACGCCGCTCGCAAATCCGGTGGCGGGCGACGCGACCGCGCGCATGGAGGGCTACCACCTCTTCCAGCAGTTCAACTGCGCGGGCTGCCACGGCGGCCGCGCGGGCGGCGGCATGGGCCCCAGCCTGCGCGATCCGGACTGGCTGTACGGGTCCAGCGCGGACCGCATCTTCAACTCGATCGCGCAGGGGCGCGGGCGCGGAATGCCCAGCTGGGGCACGCGTATCCCCGAAAAGCAGATCTGGGAGCTGACCGCGTACATCCAGTCGCTGCGAACCGACGACGAGCCCGAGGCGCCGAAGTGAATTCACCGCGGTCGATCCTGGCGCCGGCCGCGCCGGCCGCGGAGATCCTGGCGAAGCTCGGATGGCCCGCGCTGGTCGGCTTTACCGCCGTCTCCGTCGTGATGGCGGTGCTGCTGGTGATCGTGGCGGTGCGCCGCCGCGGGAGCTTCGCCGAGCACGCACCCGTCCACGCCGGCGGCGGCCTGCGCTGGGTGGTCATCGGCGGCTTCATCATCCCGGGCATCGCGTTCACGGCCGCCTACGTCGCGACCGTGGGGTCGCTGCGCGCGTTCCCGATGAGCGACGGGGACCCGGGACCCGCCGACATCCGCATCGTCGGCCACCAGTGGTGGTGGGAGGTCGAGTACCTGATGGGCGACACCTCCCAGCACTTCCGGACCGCCAACGAGATCCACGTGCCCACGGACCGGCCCGTCGAGGTCGAGCTGGTGAGCAGCGACGTCATTCACTCGTTCTGGGTGCCGCGCCTGCACGGCAAGGTGGACCTCATCCCCGGCCTCGTGAACCACATCGCGCTGCGCGCGCCGCAGCCGGGCACCTACCAGGGCTCGTGCGCCGAGTTCTGCGGCCTGCAGCACGCGCGCATGCGGTTCCTGGTCGTGGCCGATTCGCCCGCCGACTTCGCGGCCTGGCTCACGCGCCAGCGGCAGCCCGCGGCGCCGCCGGCCACCGCCCAGGCGGCCCGCGGCGAGACGGTGTTCATGGGCGGCCCCTGCCCCGTCTGCCACGGCGTGCAGGGGACGCGGGCGCTGGCCAGCGCGGGCCCCGACCTCACGCACATCGGCAGCCGCCAGACGATCGCGGCCGGGTGGTTGCCGAAGGACGTCGCCACGCTGCACGCCTGGATCATGAACGCGCCGTCGCTGAAGCCGGGCGTGCAGATGCCGAAACTGACGTGGTTCAACGGACCGGAGCTGCACGACCTGGTCGCCTACCTGGAGGGTCTCAAGTGACGGAACAAATCGAGGGACAACGCGAGCTGCGCCGTCGCCTGGCGCTGCTGATTGGCGGGGCGATCGTGTCGCTGTCGCTGGTGGTGGCGTCGCTGGCGCGCGGCAAGAGCCCGGCGGAGACGGTGCCGGGCGCGAACGGCGTGCCCAGCGAGGCGCCCGGCCAGCGCGCGGGCGGCGGCTGCAAGGACCTGCCGTCGGCCGCCGATCTGAAGAAGCTGCTGAGGCAGGCCGCCGGGCCCGAGGTGGGCGGCCTGGACGCCGGCCACGCCGAGTGGGCGGCCGTCGTCGATCGCAAGGGGGAGATCTGCGCCGTCGCCGTGTCGACCGACGATGCGGCGGCCGCCTGGCCGGGCAGCCAGGCTATCGCCAAGGCCAAGGCGTACACGGCCAACGCGTTCAGCACCGACATGGTGCCGCTGTCGACGGCGCGCCTCTACACGATGGCGCAGCCGGGACACTCGCTGTACGGGGCCGGCGCCGCGAACCCCTTCAACCCCGCCTGCCTGCAGGCGCCGGGCGCGAACGGCGGGCCGAAGCTCTGCGGCGGCACGATCGTGTTCGGCGGCGGCGTCCCCTTGTACAAGGGCAAGACGCGCGTCGGCGGCCTGGGCGCCAGCGGCGACACGGCCTGCGCCGACCACGAGATGGCCAAGCGCATGCGCGACAAGGCCGGCCTGAACCCGCCCGACGGCGCGCTGGCCGACGACATCTGGTTCACGAAGACCGACGGCCCGTCGATCTTCGCCCACCCGCTGTGCAAGAACACCTGGCGCAACGGCAAGAAGATCGGCGAAGAGCCGCCGGCCGGCGCGTACTGACATGCCCGCCGCCACGCTGATCGCGCTGCTGGCGCTGG
Organism: uncultured Myxococcales bacterium; assembly: GCA_964546845.1. GTDB lineage: Bacteria > Myxococcota_A > Polyangia > Fen-1088 > Fen-1088 > JADGRB01. The sequence goes on from CAZJMY010000507.1 coordinate 3,084, forward strand.
CGGGCGCCGCGCCCGGCGGCACCGTCCCGCTGCGCGTCTGCGCCGATCCCAACAACATGCCGTTCTCCAGCCAGCAGGAAGAGGGGCTGGAGAACGCGCTGGCGCGGCTGGTCGCGGACGCGCTGGGCGCGCCGCTGCAATACACGTGGCACCCGCAGCGGCGCGGGTTCGTGCGGAACACGCTCAAGGCCGGGTTGTGCGACGTCATGCTCGAGGCGCCCGTCGGCTACGAGCGCGCCACGGAGACCATCCCCTACTACCGCTCGTCGTACGTGTTCGTCTCGCGGCGCGACCGTCACATCAAGGTGCGCTCGTTCGACGACCCGACCCTGCGGCGGCTGCGCATCGGCGTCCAGGTCATCGGCGACGACTACGCGAACTCGCCGCCGGCCGAGGCGCTGGGGCGGCGCGGCCTCGTCGACCAGGTGGTGGGCTTCCCGGTCTACGGCGACTACGGGCACCCCAACCCCCTGGCCCCGATCGTCGACGCCGTCTCGCGCGGGACGGTGGACGTGGCGGTGGTGTGGGGGCCCACGGCCGGCTGGTTCGCCAAGTCGAGCCCGGTGCCGCTGGCGATTGTCCCCATCGCCGCCGCCGCCGAGGCGGGCGGCCTGCAGTTCGCCTTCGACGTCGGCATGGGCGTGCGGCGCGGCGACGAGCAGCTGCGCCGGCGCCTCGACGACGTCATCCGCACGCATCGCCCCCAGATCGCCGCCATCCTCGAGCGCTACGGCGTCCCGGTTCTGCCGCAGCGCCGATAACCTCACGCTCGCCGATTGCGTTCGCCCGCGCCGACGCCACGTTGGTAGGCGGAGGGTAAAGCCATGGCCGACGCGAACGAATCGAAGCACGGCAAGATCGCCTGCCTGCTGGGACCGGGGTTCGAGGATTCGGAGTTCCGGATCCCCTTCGACCGCCTGCGCCAGGCCGGCTACCAGGTCGACATCATCGGCATGAAGGCCGGCGAGAAGCTGCAGGGTGACAAGGGTAAGGAGACCGCCACCACCACCCTGGGCATCGACGACGCCGACGTCGACGAATACGTGGGGCTCCTGATCCCGGGCGGGTATTCGCCCGACAAGCTGCGCGCCGACGATCGGTTCGTGCAGTTCGTGCGCGACTTCGACGCCACCAAGCGGCCGCTGGCCGCGGTCTGCCACGGCCCGCAGCTGCTGCTGACGGCCGAGCTGGTCCGGGGGCGGACGCTGACCGCCTGGAAGACCGTCCAGGGCGACCTGCGGCAGGCGGGTGCGCGCGTCCAGGACCAGGAGGTCGTCGTCGACGACAACTGGATCACCAGTCGCAAGCCCGACGACCTGGAGGCCTTCTCGGCGAAGCTGATCGAGGAGCTGGGCGAGCAGGAAGAGCGGACCGGCGTCCAGGCGCCCAACGAGCAGGCGCTGCCGCCGCTCGCCTGAGCCGTACGAACCCGATGCGCGGCGGAAGACCCCGGATCGACGCGCGCGCGGCGGCCGACCGCCACGCGCGCAAGCTGGAGCAGATCGCCGACCAGGTGCGCGGGTTCGCGCGCGCCCGGCGACCGGTGTCGTTCCGCAAGGCGGCCGTCTCCCACCAGGTGCCGAAGCTGCGCGACACGACGCGCGCCGACGACAAGATCGACCTCACGGGACTGACGGAGATCCTGGAGCTGGTTCCGGAGCGGCGCATCTGCGTCGCCGAGGCGGGGGTCACGTTCGATCAGCTGGTCGACGCCACGCTGCCGCACGGGCTGATGCCGACCGTCGTCCCCGAGCTGCGGACAATCACCGTGGGCGGTGCCGTGGCCGGCTGCTCGATCGAGTCGGGGTCGTTCCTGTACGGCGGCTTCCACGACTCGTGCGTGCGGTACGAGGTGGTGACGGCGCGCGGCGACGTGCTGGAGGTGTCTCCCGATGACGCCGATCCCGACGACCGCCTTCTGTTCCAGATGTTGCACGGGACGTTCGGCACGCTGGGCGTGCTGTCGGCGCTGACGTTCCGCCTGGTCCCCGCGCGGCCGTTCGTGAAGCTGGTCTACGAGAAGTACCGGACCGTCGACGAGCTCCAGGCGGCCATCCGGCGGCACTTCGACCGGCGCGACGTCGACTTCATGGACGGCTTCGCGCACGGGCCGGACTGCTACGTGCTGAACGCGGGCACCTTCGTCGACGCCGCGCCCTACACCAGCCGCTACGACTGGCTGAAGGTCTACTGCCAGAGCACGCGGGCGCGCGCCGAGGACTACCTGCGGACGAAGGACTACTTCTTCCGCTACGACCGCGGCGTCACGAACGTTCACCCCAGGTCGATGCTGGGGCGCTTGCTGCTGGGCAAGTTCGTCGGGTCGTCGGAGATCCTGCGCCTCGCGCAGCGGTTCCCGTGGCTGCTGCCCTCGAAGCCCGAGGTGACGATCGACCTGTTCCTGCCCTTTTCGCGCGTCGAGCCGTTCCTGCGCTGGTTCGACGGTGAGTTCCAGTTCTACCCGCTGTGGTGCGTCCCCTACCGACGCGTGCGCGACTACGAGTGGCTGGCCCCCAGCTTCTACGCCGGCCTGGCCGACGACCTGTTCCTGGACATCGCCGTCTACGGGATGAAGCAGCGCGAGGGGCGCAACGACTACCGCGTCATCGAAGAGAAGCTGCTGGAGATGGGCGGCCTCAAGACGCTCATCTCGCACAATCACTTCACGGAGCAGGAGTTCTGGAGTGTCTGGAACCGCGCCAACTTCGACCGCGTCAAGGCGCGCACCGACCCGGACAACCTGTTCCGCGACCTCTACGAGAAGACGCTGGCCGCGGGCGCGCCCGCGCGACAGCCGCCCGCCCCCGCCCCGCCGGATGCGCCGCGCGCGCCGGAGCGGAGCGCGCCGCCCGTCGACCTTGCTCATCCGTAGGCGGGCGCTAGATTCGCGCGTGACCTCCAGGTTCGAAGGCTCGCGGACGTTCCGCGCGCTGCGCCACCGAAACTACCGCCTGTTCGTGGGCGGGCAGCTGATCTCGCTGGTCGGCACCTGGCTGCAGTCGGTCGCGCAGGCCTGGCTGGTCTATCGCCTGGCCCGCTCGGCGTTGCTGCTGGGGCTGGTCGGCTTTTCCGGCCAGCTGCCGGTGCTGCTGCTGAGCCCGCTCGGCGGCGCGGCGGCCGACCGGCTCGATCGCCGGCGCGTCCTGCTGGCGACGCAGACCTCGGCGATGGTGCTGGCGCTGCTGCTGGGCCTGCTGACGGTCGCCCACGCCGTGACGGTGCCGGCGGTCATGGCCATCGCCGCCGGCCTGGGCGTCGTCAACGCCTTCGACATGCCCACGCGGCAGTCGTTCGTGATCGAGATGGTCACCCGCGACGACCTGCCCAACGCCATCGCGCTGAACTCGTCGATGGTGAACGCGGCGCGCATGCTGGGCCCGGCGGTGGCGGGCGTCCTGGTCGCCGCCGTCGGCGAGGGGTGGTGCTTCATTCTCAACGGCCTCTCGTACGTGGCCGTCATCCTGGCGCTGCTGCGCATCCGCGTTCCGGCGCGCGTGCGCCCCGTGCCGCCGTCGATGCTGGCGCACCTGGCAGGCGGGTTCCGGTTCGCCGCCCGCAGCGGCCCGATCCGCGCGCTGCTCACCCTCATCGGCGTCATCAGCCTGTTCGGCATGCCCTACGCCGTGCTGATGCCGCTCTTCGCCGATCGCGTGCTGGGCGTCGGCGCCAAGGGGCTGGGCCTGCTGATGGGGTCCAGCGGCATCGGCGCGCTGGGCGGCGCGCTGCTGCTGGCCCGGCGGCGCGCCGTGAAGGGGCTGGGGCGCTGGGTCGTCACGGCGGCGGCGGTGTTCGGGCTGTCGCTGATCCTGTTCGCGCTGTCGCGGCGCCTGGGCGTTTCGCTGGCGCTGCTGTTCGTGACCGGGCTGGCGACCGTCCTGCAGACCGCGGCCTCGAACACGCTGCTGCAGACGCTGTCGCCCGACGACATGCGAGGCCGCGTCATGTCGCTGTTCTCCATGATGTTCCTGGGCATGGCGCCGTTCGGGGCGTTCTTCGCGGGCGCGTCGGCGCAGCGGATCGGGGCACCCCGGACGGTCATGATCGGGGGGAGCGTGTGCATCCTGGCCGCCGCCTACTTCGCCCGCCGCCTGCCGGCGCTGCGCGACGAGGCGCGGGCGCTGGTGGCCGCGAACCAGGCGGGCGGCGGCGACCCGCCCGACACCGTCGTGGGCGCCCACCTCGACCCCGCCGATACGGCGGCCGGCACCTCTCCCGAGCCGCGGCCTCATCCTTAGATTCAAGGACAACCGTGCACTACCACGCCCTGGCCTGCGACTATGACGGCACTCTCGCGCCCGAGGGGACCATCCTGCCCGAGACGCGCGCGGCGCTGCAGCGACTGCGCGACACGGGCCGCCACGTGCTGCTGGTGACGGGGCGCCGGCTCGAGGACCTGCAGCAGGTCTGTCCGGATCTCTCGGTCTTCGACGCGATCGTCTCGGAGAACGGCGCCGTCTACACCAAGCCGTCGGTCCCCACGCCGCGGCTGCTGGCACCGGCCCCGCCGCAGGCCTTCTTCGACCGCCTGCGCGCGCGCGGCGTGACGCCGCTGGACCGGGGCGGCGTCATCGTCGCGACCGTCCAGCCGCACGAGACCGAGGTGATGGACGCCATCCGCGAGCTGGGGCTGGAGCTGCAGGTCATCTTCAACAAGGGCGCCGTCATGGTGCTTCCGTCG
>CAZJMY010000508.1:0-3585 GCA_964546845.1 uncultured Myxococcales bacterium
GGGCAGCGGCTCCAGCGCGACGGGCGGCGCGACGGCGACCGGAGGCGCCCCCGCGACCGGCGGCGCGCCCGGGAGCGGCGGCCAACCGGCGGGAACCGGCGGGACCCCCAGCAGCGGCTCGGGCGGTTCTGTGGCGACCGGCGGAACGCACGGGACGGGCGGAGCCCCGGGCACGGGCGGCGCGACGGCCGCCACCGGCGGGTCGACGGGCGCTTCGGGCGCGTCCGGCGGCGACTCGTCCGGCGGTTGCACCTACGCGGGCGCCGGCAAGACCGGCAGCAAGCTGGCGATCGGGATCGTGCTGTTGCTGGCGGTCGTGGCCGCGCGGCGGCGCATCCGGGCCCGTCGTCGCTGACGGCGCGGCGCCGTCACTGGCAGTGCAGCTCGTGGGCGCCCGAACCAACAGCCGAGATCCATGACACGCCGCCGCTGACCTGGGTGGTCGCGGCGCGCCCGTCCAGCACCGGCGTGCACGCCGCGCCGGCCGCGACGGGCAAAGCGACGTTGGCGGTCATGTTGGCGGGCAAGGTGAACTTGTTCGTGAAGCCCGTGCCGGCGCTCCGATCCAGCACCACGTGAATCGGTCCCCGGATGGTGGGGACCACGCCGTCGGCGTGGCTCAGCGTCGACCCCAGCTGGGGCCGGATGGCGGCGATGGCGAACCCGGGCACCGCCGGCGTGACGCCCAGGACGTAGCGACCGACGATGTTGGCCGGCGCCGCGCCCCAGGCGTGGTTCCAGTCGAGGTTGGACTTCAAGCTGACGTCCCAGGCCTCCATCGTCATGGTCGCGCCGGCCTTGATCATGTTGTTCCAGCTGCGCAGCGACGTGGCGGTCAGCAGCGCCATCGCCTCGTCGGCCTCGCCGCCGGCGTACAGCGCCTCCAGCAGGTACTGGGCGCCGTAGACGCTGCAGGCCATCCCGCGCGATTTCACGAACGCGGTGACACCCGCCACCCGATCGGCGGGCACCAGCCCGAACGCCAGCGGAAACAGGTTCGCGTGCAGCGACGAGTGGCTGGTCGTCTCGCCGTCGACGTACCGCCCCGTCGTCGTGTTGAAGAGCTTCTGATTGAAGGTGGCGATGGCGGCCGCGGCCATGGTCGAATACTTGGTCGCGTCGGCGGTCTTCCCCAGCGCCGTCGCGATGTCCGCCATCTGTTGAAGGTTGCGGCAGTAGAACGCGTTCACGACGGTGTTGACCGCGGTGAACACGAACCCGTCGCGCTCGCCGTCGGGCCAGTCGACGATGGGCCCGCAGCTGCCACCCGACGTGCTGCAGATGGACCCCGTGTCGAGGAGGCCGTCGGCGCCGACGTACTGGGTGAGCAGCTTGTCGCCGGCGAGCGTGCTGTACGCGTGCGCCAGCGAATCGGTGTTCCCCGTGTACATCCAGTCCATCCAGGCGATGAAGATCGAGTGCTGCTTCCACTCCGTCGGCCACGTCGGGTGGGTCAGCAGGTACTCGTGGCTGTACCGCGCCAGCGCGAACTGCCGATCGACGGCGTAATGCCCCAGCTGCTGGATGTACGCGTCGGCCTCGTACGGCTTTCGCTCGCGGTCGCCGTCGATGTAGATGCCGGCGAACGTCGTGGCCAGGACTGTATGCTTCGACAGGTTCCAGATCGCGTCCAGCGACGCGTTGGACGACGTGAACGACGAAGCCGCCTCGTCGTACGGGTACGACACGGCGACCTGAGTCGCGGACGCGGCGCTCAGCGAAACGGGCGAATTCAGCACCTCCGCGTAGCGGAACGGCATCACGTTGCCGATCGACGCCGGCGGATTCACCGTGGCCGCATCCGTCGGGACCACCACCCGATACGTGTGCATTCCCTGCTGCAAGGTCACCGACGCCGACGCCGCGCGGATCGTGGCGCCCGGGCTGAGGTCCACGCTCTGTCCGCTGGCCTTCTCGCCCACGTTCACCTTGACCACGGCCCCGGCGGTCGGCGCGTCGACGGTCAGCTCCAGCCAGCCGAAGGCGTCGCGGCCGAAGTCGAAGAACGTGTGCCCGCTGCCGACCGCGGACGCGGTGACCGGCGCGACGCGCGTCGTCGCCAGCGCCTCGGTGGCCGTCGCGTACGACCCGAGCGTGCCGGCCATGACGAACGTCTGGGGCGCCGACCAGTCGCTGGCCACCTGCGCCGCGTCCCAGGTCTGGACCTTCCAGACGTAGGTCGCTTTCCCGGACAGCGGCTTGCCCGCGTACGGGACGTTGATCGACTGGCCGGAGGGGACCTTGCCCGAATCCCACAGGTCGCCCGTGCCGGCGCCCAGCAGGGTGGCCGTCGAGCTCACCAGGATCCGGTACGCGGTCTGGGTCGCGCCGGTGCCCGCCCCGTTGACGATCCATCCGAACTTCGGGGTGGCGTCGGTCAGGGCGGCGTTCTCGGGGTGCGAGAGCAGGTCGACCAGAAGTCCGGTCGGCGCGCTCGCCGCTCCGCCGTCGGGCGGGTGCCCGCCGGCCCCGCCCGCCGAGGCGCCGCCCTTCGAGCTGCCCGCGTCCGGGGAGACGCCGCCGTCCTTCGCCCCGCTGCCGCCCGCGTCGTTGGTGCCGCCGACGCCGTTCACCCCACCCGAGCCGGGGCTACCCCCGGAGCTCTTCGCCCCGCCGGAGCCCCCGTGCGTGCCGCCCGTCGTCGGGCCAGCCGCGTCGCTGGACCCGTCGGGCGTCGGCCCGCCCGCGGTGCCCGGGCTCCCCTTGCCACACCCGACCGCCCCGACCGCCGCCAGCGCCAGCGCCAGCGCCAAACGCGCGAACATGAACATCCTGCAGACAAAGGGGGGCATTCCCGGTCATTGCGTCACCCGGCCATCGGGTTGTCAATCGAGCGCCTGACGCGGTCAGCGGGTCACGTCGACGACTTCCAGCTCCAGGAAATTGCCGACGTACGGCTGCTTGATGGTGGTGTTCTTGACGTTGGGGACCGTCATGGTCGTGTTCGCGACCTCGTGGTGGTCGCCGTCGATCACGTAAAAGTCGATCTTCGACTGGCCGGCGATCGGGATCGTGATGGTGTAGTCGGTCTTGTAGACCGCGTGGGGCTGCCGGTCGACGTTGTCGTAGTCGGTCGTGTAGTTGAGGAAGTAGCTCTGCTTGGGCGACGCGACGGTCATCGCGAAGATGTTGAACCCGTTGTAGCAGTTGTCGGCGGGCGCGACCTCGGCCGGCACCGCGAACGGGATCGGGTACGAGCTGTCCGTCTGCGGCGGGTGGATCTTGCAGGCGCCCTGCCCGGGGCCAAGGTTGCTGTTGGGCGCCTGCGGGGGCATGTGAATGGTCGGCAATCCCCCCGTGTAGAAGACCTTGCTGGTGGGGTCCAAGGTGCCGCCCGCGTACCAGTACCGCTCGGCCACCCCGACGACGCGCAGCTTGACGTGGTAGGTGACGCCCGGATCCCCGCCGAACTGCTTCGTGATGTGCTGGTTCTCGGGCGCGGCGCCCGTATTCAGGATGTTCGCCGCGTTCTCGTCGCAGACGCAGCCTGCGCAGCTGCCCGGCGTCGAGAAGCAGGGCTTGAGCAGCGCGAAACCGTCCAGCACCTGCGCCGCCGCCAGGCCGTCGGCCCCGCCGGCCGCGGGC
>CAZJMY010000509.1:0-14040 GCA_964546845.1 uncultured Myxococcales bacterium
TGACCCATCACAAAGGAGAACCGACATGATGCTCGCGACGACCAAGGTGGAGAACTTCGAACAGTTCCTGAAGATCTTTTCGACCAAGGGGGCCGAGAAGCGAAAACAGCACGGGTCGAAAGGGGCGGCCGTGTTCCGCGACCCCACCGAGTCCGACCGCGTCTGGGTGATCTTCGACTGGGACGAGCAGGGCTTCAAGAACTTCGTCTCCGACCCCGACGTCCCCGCCATCCTCAAAGAGGCGGGCCACGTCGGCAAGCCGCAGGCGGCCGTTCTGGGCGGCCGGTACGGGGCGTAGGCACGACCGGGCGGAGTCGAAGAAGTCGAAGATCCGCGGCGACCCTCCGCTGGGTCGCCGCGACCGCCCTTGCAGCGACGCTGGATCCCGCCGGTTCTCGCCCGCATTTCGAGCGCCTCACGGTCGAGCTTTCGGGTTGTCACCGAACGTTTGCACCTCCGAGAGGCGCCGACCTGCTACTAAGCCCGCGTGCCCTTCCTGGAAATTGCCGAGACATCGGAGCTGGAATCGACGGCGCGGCGCTATGACCCGATCGCGGCGATCGGGCGGGGCGGCATGGCCGAGTTGCTGCTGGCCCTCGCGCACGCCGGGCAGGGGGCCCGCCGGTTGGTCGTGCTCAAAAGAATCTGGCCCGAGCTGGCCAGCGACCTCGATTTCCGCGAGATGTTCTTGGACGAGGCGCGCCTGGCGCTGCGCCTGAATCATCCCAACGTCGTGCAGACGTACGACGTCCTGGACGCCGACGGCCAGCTGTCGATCGCGATGGAGTATCTGGACGGCCAGCCGCTGGTTCGCCTGTGGGGCCGCATGGTGCGCGACGGCGGGGAGCTGAGCGTGCCGTTGCGCCTGCGGATCGCGATCGGCGTGCTGTCGGGACTGCAGTACGCGCACACGCTGGTGGATCTCGACGGGACACCCCTGGGTCTGGTCCACCGTGACGTCAGCCCCGAGAACATCTTCGTCACCTACGACGGCCACGTGAAGTTGGTCGACTTCGGTGTCGCCAAGACGCTGGCCGCCGCGCACCAGACGCGCGCTGGCGCGATCAGGGGCAAGCTGGCCTACATGGCGCCCGAGCAGTTCAGCGGGCGCACCGTCGACTGGCGCGCGGACCTGTTCGCGGTGGGCATTCTACTTTGGGAGATGCTGTCCGGGCGGCGCATCTGGCAAGGGCTGACCGACGGCCAGATCGTGGCCCATCTGTCGGCGGGCCGGCGGATGCCCTGGCTGCCGGCCGAGGCGGACTGGCTGCCTGGCCTGCGCGAGCTCTGTGCGCGCGCGCTGGAGCCGGATCCCGAGCAGCGGTTCCAGAGCGCCGCCGAGATGGAGGCGGCGCTGGAGTCGATGCTGATCGGCCTGACGGAATCGCACCCCCGCAGTCTGGGCCGGGTGGTTGCGCGCGCGTTCGAGGCCGAACGCCTGGAACGGCAGGCGCTGATCGAGCGAAGCCTGCGTGCCGACGAGCCGGTGCTGGAAATCATCCCCGAGCGGGCCGCGCCTGCGATTCCAGAAGCCGACCGGACCATCGAGCTGACGCGGACGGATCTGGAGGCTCTCGAAGTCTCGCGGCCTGCCGGCCGGCTCGGCGCGCGCTGGGTACCCGCCGCCGCCACGGTCACGGCGGTGACGGCCGGCCTGGCGTTGCTCCTGGGGGTCGGCTGGTGGCGGCAACCGGCAACCGCCACCACGCCTCTCACCGCGGCTCCAGGGCCCGCGCTGGCATCGAACCTGGCCCCGGCGGCGACGACGCCTCCGTTGGTCGTGCCGATCGCCGGCACATGCGCGGACAAGGCGCCGCGGCCGCGAGCCACGCGGGCGAGGGCCATCGACGCAGACGCCCCGCTGCCGCCCACCCTGGGGGGCACCGTGCAGCAGCGCCGGTCGAAACTTCATCACGTCTTTCGCCCCGTGTTCGACGACGACGCGCCTCTTTCGCCGACGACCACCGACGACATTGCGCCCTAGGCGCGAGGACGCCCTGATACTCATCTCCGCTCCGCACCCCATCCGACGCGGTAGAGCCGCTGGGGGGAACCCGGGTCAGCCTCGCCAATCAGTCAATGTCCCTGAGGCCGATACGCACGGCGGCGTCCACCTTCAAGGGCAAGGAGAGGGAGGGTGCCATGGCTGACACGAAGGAGAGCGCGAAGCAGAAGCTGTCGCAGGAGATCGAGGTGGCGAAGGGTAAGCTCGAGGCGCTCAAGCGCGAGATGGGGGACATACACGACGAGGACAAGGCGACGCTGCGCCAGCGGCAGGCCGAGCTCCGCGCTCGCGTCGACGAGCAGAAGGCCCGCGCGCAGGAGCTGAAGGGCCGGATCGCGACCTGGAAGGACGAGAAGAAGCAGCACACCAGCGACGCCATCGCGAGCTGGAAGAAGGGCCGTGAGGTCGACAAGCTGGAGAGGCGCGCCGAGCGGGCCGAAGACTACGCAGCCGACATGGTCATGGCCGCGGCGGCCGATTTCGAGGAGGCGGAAGCGGCCGTCTTCGACGCGATCGCTGCGCGCGTGGAGGCAGAGGAAGCGGCCGCGGGCGCGTGACACCCGGCGATCCGGCGCGCCGCTGCCTTCCCGTCGCTTCGCCTCCGGGACCTGGCGCTCGATGCGCGAATCCGCCGCTGTCTCGGCGTGGTTGCCGGTACAGCGGCGGATCCGGGGGCGGGGCGGGGGCGGGGCGGGGGCGGTCGCGCCGGCGGGGTCAGCGCCGGCGCCGTTCGATGGGGCGGGCTAGTTGGCCGTGAGCGCCCAGGACTGCGTGAAGTCGTCCGTCGAGCAATCCCAGAGCATCATCGACGCGGTGAAGCTGCTGGCGTTCGCGCCGCCGTTGGCGAGGCAGCGACCGGCGGACTGGTTCTTCAGCATGATGCCGCCGTGCGGGACGTTGTTGACGTACCAGTTCTGGTTGCTGCCGCCGTTGCAATCCCACACCTGCACGCCCGTGCCGTTCGCCGTCTGGCCACCCGGCACGTCGAGGCACTTGTTGCCGCCCTTGGTAAACTTCACGATCCAGGTGTTCGGGGCGGTGCCAGGCACGATGTGGAACTGGTGGTTGCCGTCGAAGTCCATGGCGGGGGACAGGGTCGGCAGCGTGCCGTTCGTGTAGACGTTGTTGCTGTCGATGGCCGTGTTCGTGGCGCCGTTGCCAGCCAGCAGGACGTACGCGTCGCTGTCGTGGGTGAGCGGGCTGCTCCCGGGCCGCCAGTAACCGCCGGCGACGTGCCACTTCTGGTTCGCCACGCCGTTGCAGTCCCAGATCCAGGGCGACGTGCCCGCCGCGGTCGAGCCCGTGTCGTCCAGGCACTTGCCGCTGCCGACGTTCTTCAGCGTGGCGGCGCCCGTGGCGCTGTCGACGCCGATCATCCACTGCTGCCACACGTCGTTGCTCATGCAGTCGTAGATCTGGACGCGCGTGCCGTTGGCCGTCTGGCCGCCAGGGTTGTCGAGGCACTTGCTCGGGTTGTCCCAGAAGAAGATCTTGTAGCTGCCGTTGCCGGCGCCGCTGTCGACGAGGCCGAGCTTGTTCGTGCCGACGTAGCGATACTGGTGCACGACGGTGCCGTTGGAGTACGAGCCGCCGGTCGGGCTGACCGTCAGCCCCGCCGACCCGAGCATCGAGCGCATCGTGTAGATGTAGTTCGCGTCGAATTGCATGGCGCCGTTCAGATCGCGCCAGGTGGTCACGGTGTTGGTGAACTTGTTGCCGCTCATGTCGGTGCAGCTGGTGTAGCCGTCCGCGGTCGTGGCGTTCCCCATGTGCGCGGCGCAATGATTCCCCCAGGCGCACGACGAGCCGAGGTAGGCATTGTAGAAGGGCGGCGTGTTCTGAGTGTTCACGTCACCGATGCGCCCGGCGACGATCGACCCGCCGAACACCGCCGGCGAATCGCAGTAGTAGCCCAGCGGCGCGGTCAGGCTGCCGTGGTTCATCGAGCCGGTGGTCACAATGTTGCCGAAGAACGTCCCCTCCATCTGGTAGTTCGAGGGCGGCAGGCCCCAGCCGACGGACGGGGCCGGGCTGTCGATCCAGATCGGGTAGTGGACGCCGTACGAGTTCACGTGCGCCATGAGGCAGGCCGACACCAGCTCCTGGCAGTTCTGGTCGCACGCGCCGTTCTTCCATCCCGGCGCGAAGCCCAGGCCGCCCGGGAAGGTGTAATTGACGCCGTTCTGGTCCTGCTTGACCAGCGTGTCCCCGGCGGACAGCGCGCACTTGGCCAGGTACGCGACCGTCCGTCGCCCGTCGCCCGTGGTCATGAGGCCGTTGGCGGACGACAGGCCGTTCGCCGACGACAGGCCGTTGGCGGACGAGAGGCCGTTCGCCGACGAGAGGCCGTTCGCCGACGACAGGCCGTTGGCGGACGACAGGCCGTTGATCGACGACAGGCCGTTCGCCGACGAGAGCCCAAACTCCGTGCTCTCGCTTCGACGTTGCCGGGGCTCGTCTCATTGCAGCCCGCCAGCATCGCGGAGCCGGCGAGCACGAGCGGGACGGAGAGCTTCATGAAGAGGTCGGGGAACGGTCGCTGGGACATGATGTCCACTGGCAATGCAGTAACCGAGCCAACAATTTTTTTATGAACAGAGACGCAAGTGCCTGGAAATAGCGGGCCTGGGACAGGGTGGGGTGGCCGCGGCCCCCGGGCTGTTGCGCGCGAGGCAACGGTCGGCACAGACGGGAGCAACAAACCGCGTCGTCGACCCGCTGTCGGGCGCGGCGCGGGCCGCCCGCCGCCGCCTCATGTCATCTTAGGCGGATGAGCAGCGCGCGCGTCCGCGTCGGGGTCTCGTCGTGCCTGCTCGGCGAGCGCGTGCGCTTCGACGGCCAGCACAAGCGCGACGCCTTCGTCGTGGACCAGCTGGGCAAGCACGTCGAGTGGGTGCCGGTCTGCCCCGAGCTGGAGGTCGGCATGGGCGTCCCCCGCGAGCCCGTCCGGCTGATTCAGCTCCGGCGCGACCGCCCGGCACCCGAGGTGCGGATGGTCGGCGTCAAGAGCGGCGACGACTGGACGGCGCGCATGCAGCGGTTCGCCGCCAGCCGCGTGCGCGCCCTGGACGGCGAAGAGCTGTCCGGGTTCGTGCTGAAAGCCAAGTCCCCCAGCTGCGGGATGACGCGCGTGAAGGTCTACGACGGCGACAGGACCGACCGCGCGCCCGAGCCCGCCGGGGTGGGCCTGTTCGCGGCGGCGCTGATGCAGCGGTTCCCCAACCTGCCCGTCGAGGAAGAGGGGCGCCTGTGCGACGCGCGGCTGCGCGAGAACTTCATCGAGCGGCTGTTCGCCTACGCGCGGCTGCGCCGCCTGTGGCAGACGCGCTGGACGCTGGCGACGCTGATTGCATTTCACACGGCGCACAAGATGGCGCTGCTGGCGCACTCGACGGACGGCTATCGGGCCCTGGGGCGGCTGGTGGGCGTGGGCAAGTCGCTGCCACGCGCCGAGCTGCGCGACCGTTACGAGGCCGAGTTCATGAAGACGCTGGGCCGGGCGGCGACGCCGGGGCGGCACGCGAACGTGCTCATCCACATGCTGGGGCACCTGTCCGATCAGCTGGACGCCGGGGATCGCCAGGAGGTCCTGGACGCGATCGAGGCGCAGCGCGGCGGCCGTCTCCCGCTGGTCGTCCCGCTAACCCTGATTGCGCACCACGCGCGGCGGCTCCAGACGCGCTACCTGCTGGACCAGACTTACCTTCACCCTCATGGCGACGAGATTCAGCTTCGCAACCGCGTTTGAGGCCGGTGGGCTAGAATGGTCGAGATGACCTGCCGCGGCCGAGCCTGCCGGGTTGCGCTGCTGCTGGCTGCCGGCGGCGGCCTGGCGGCCGGTTGCGGGGGCAACGGGAACAGCACGGGCAGCGGTGCGGTGACCGGCCGGGACGCTTCGTTCGCGATCTGCTCGGGGACGCCCGCCGTCCCGTTCACGCCGGGGCTTTCGGCGCTGTCCGCGTCGGGCGCCTATCGGGTGACGATCCAGGACGCGACCGCGACGGACGCGTCGGGCGCCACGACGCCCGGCGCGGGCATCGGCCACGACACGTTCAACGTCGCGGTCACGGCCGCCGCCGACGGTGGCGCGGCCGCTTCGACCGACGGCGTGACGATGGTCGTGCCGCCCGTCCCCGGCGAGATCCCGGCCGACCCCTACATGCCCGTCCACAAGCACGGCGGGTCGACGATCCCGGCCATCGCGGCGCAGGGCGGTGGCGCGTTCACCGTCTCGGGCATCGACTTCTTCATGAGCGGCTACTGGGAGCTGTACCTGGCGCTGCAGGTGCCGGGCGTCGCGACGGCGGACCGCGTGACGTTCTCGATCTGCATTCCGGCCGACTGATTTTGGAGCTGCACGGCGTGAACGCGGCGAGCGCGATCGCCGCCATCCAGGCGCGGGCGGCGCGGTTTCGCGCGGGCGATCGGTCCCCCGACGGGCGCAAGCTGGCCCTGGTCGTCGAGGGGGGCGCGCTGCGCGGGGTCTGCTCGGCGGGCGGCGTCGTCGCGCTGGAGGACCTGCGCCTCACCGACGTCTTCGACCACGTGTACGGCACGTCGGCCGGCGTGATGAACGCCAGCTACTTCGTCGCCGGCCAGGCGCGCCTGGGCCTCCGCATCTACTACGAGGACATGAACCGCCGCAGCATCGTGAACCCCTGGCGGTTCTGGAAGATCCTCGACCTCGAGCGGCTGTTCCAGCGCGCCGTCATGGGCAACAAGCGCCTGGACGTCGACGCGGTGCTGGCGGCGCGCTCCCGGCTCTTCATCGCCACGCTGGAGGTGGGCGCCGCCGCCGGGCGCCTGTTCGAGGCGCAGGCTCTGGGCACGGGCGAGAAGCTTCTGGGCGCGCTGAAGGCGGCCACCGCCGCGCCGCTGCTGGTCCACGGCCGCCTCTCCGTCGAGGGCGCGCGCTGCATGGACGCCGGCATCGTGAACGCGTTCCCCGTCGAGGACGCGATCGCCCACGGGTGCACCGACGTGCTGGTCATGCTCACGCGGCCGGTCGGCTACCGGCGGCGCGCGGCCGACCGCCTGTCACGCTGGCTGTTCAACCGGATCTGCGCGGCGGGGAACCCCCAGCTGGCGCGCGCCTTCGCGATCCGCCACGAAGGCGACGCGCGGCAGCGGGATCTGGCGTTCGGGCGGGCGCCCGTGCCGCCGGGCGTGAACGTCGCGACCATCTGCACGGACGACGGCGAGAAGGTCGACCGCCTCACGCGCGACGCGGGGCTGCTGCGCGCCGGCGCGCTGGCCTTCGGCAAGAAGACGCTGCGGGCCTTCGGCGCCGACGCGGACGCCTGGACGTTGTGAGGGCAACCGGGGCTACTGCGCGGGCAGGCCGGCGCAGCGGGCGTGGCTCACGGCGGGGGTCGTGTTGCTCTTGTACGCGCCGGTCGCGACGCAGGTCATGACGGCGCCGCTGGTGGCGTCCGTCGCCTGGAAGGCGCCCTTGGCGGTCGCGGTCCAGTCCAGCACGGCCCCGCCGCCCAGCGTGTAGCGCGCGATCTGGGGCGGCACGGACGGATCCAGGTCGCCGCTCTCGACCAGGCTGTCGAGCACGTCGTCACCGATCGCCTGCAGGTGCACCTTCACGGTCACGTGATCGGGCAGCGCCGCCAGCGTGCCCGTGTCCGGGAACTGGCGCATGAAGTGGGTCTGGTAGCTGATCGGGTCGTTGACGTTCTGGGTGAGCAAGCCTGGTAGCTGGTTGCTGCGCGCCAGCTTCTCGGCCTGCCAGAACATCGTCAGCGGGTTGCCGGCGCCGTCGTAGATGCAGTCGCGAATCAACCAGAGGTCCGGATCGGGCGAGGTCTCTTCCAGCGGCAGAGCGCTGGGGAACGCGCCGATCGGCTCGGGGTTGCCGCTGGCGTAGATGACCTGGCCGGCTTGATACGCGGTCAGCTCCACCCAGGCCCGCCGATCGGGGGTCGCGCCGCTCGGCCAGCCGTGGCCGGACGCGCCGGTGTTGTCGATCGTCAGCTGCAACCGCCGCGTGGCCGGATTCACGCACAGCGTTTGCTGCAGCGCCGTGTCCAGCAGCGCCTGGGCCGCCGCGCGCGGCGCGCCGGGCGGGGCACCCCCGTCCGCCGCGGTCGTCGCGTCCCCCACCGCCAGATCCACCGCCGGAAAGCCATGGTCGTGCAGGCGCCGGATCTTGTCGGGCGCCGTCGCCGAGGCCGGTCCGTTGCTGCCCGCCATGTGGCACTGCGCGCAGCTCTCGCCGTTCGGCAGCAGCGACAGCGACGTCGCCTTCCATTCGGCGAACGTGCGCTCGACATGGGCGCCCTGCAGGTTGGCGATGTCGTGACAGCTGCCGCAGGCCGCCGCCGACTCGGGCGTGGCGCCGTCCAGATAGCGTGAGTACGAGACCCTGTGGGGCGAGCCGGGCACCGGGTCGTTGAAGGGGCCGAACAGATCGCCGTTCGTGGCCAGCTTCAGCGGGTTGTTGTGCGTGTCGGTGACGTCGGTGACCGAATGACAGAAGTAGCAGGTGACGCCCCTGGCCGACGCCGGCAGGCCCTCCAGGTTCGTCCCGTCGGTCAGCTGGGCGCGTACGGCCACGGGCGCGTGGCAGTTCACGCAGAAGGTCCCCAGCGCGCCGTTCGTCTCGCGCTGCGCGCGCGCGTTCATGGCCTTGAACACCGGGTCGTCGGTCGCGTAGGCGTGCATGCTCTGCGCCCACTGCTGGTACTGGGCCGGGTGGCAGGTGCGGCACGTCGTGGGGTCCATCAGCGCGCTGATCTGCAGCGCGGGACCCGACGAGCTGCCGCAGCCTGCGGCCACGCCCATGGCGAGCAGCGCGGCGACAAAGGCGCGACACGGTCGCATGAGCCCTGAAGTATGTCCCGCGGGCGGCGCCATGTCACAATCCAGCCGTGCACGGTGAAGGTGCCGCGACGGTCGCGCTGTGGGCCGTTTTTCTGGGGGCCGGCAGCGGCTGCCACCAGCAGGCGGCGGCGGACTGCCCCGCCGCCCCGGTCGACCCGCCGTGTCCGGACGCGATGCCCAGCTTCGCCCGCGACGTGTACCCCAACGTCTTCGGGGCCGTCTGCGTGCGTTGCCACGCCCCGGGGGGCGAAGAGGCCAACACCCCGCTGACGAGCTACCAGCAGATCTACGGGACCGGGGGCGTCGAGGCGCGCGAGATCTACTTCCAGGTGTTCCAGGCCTGTCTCATGCCGCCGCCCGGCGCCCCGGAGCAGCTGACCGACGTGCAGCGCCAGAAGCTGCTCGACTGGTTCGGGTGCGGCGCGCCGAACACGCCCTGACGGCGTGCGCCTGCCTAGGGGACGCGAACGTAGAAGGCCGCGTGACCGTGGGGGGAGTCCTCGGGGTCGTCGCTGCACTCTTCGTACAGGTGGAAGCGCACGGTCCAGTAGTGCCCGGGCGCGTTGCCCGGCGCATCGAACCGGATGGGGCCGACCTTGTAGACGCCGGGCGCGATCTCGGACGCGGGCGCCTTGGGCGCCGGGACCCCGTGGGTCAGCGACAGCGAGACGTCCGGGCGAATTCCCGCGCAGCTGGCCGGCTTGCCGTCGGCCGCACGGATGGCGGTGACGGTGAAATACGTGTCGGCATTTTCCTTGATCGCCGTCGAGACCCAGCTGACGTAGTACTTGCAGTCGTCGTCGTACCCCGCCGACCCGTACATCGTGGGGCCGTAGTCGCCGAGGTCCGCGGTGTCAGCCCCGCTGTCTTTGCCCGCGGCCGCGTCCTTGTCCGCGCCGGCGTCTGTGCTCTCGCCCGCGTCATCCGTGCCGGTCGTGGCAGCGCCGGCGTCACTCGAGAAGGACACGCCGCACGTCGACTTGTTCGCGGGGACCGACGAAGGGTCGTCGACCTGGCAGATCCCGATCTCCTGAGTTCGCTGGCCGCCGTCCCCGGCGTTGCAGTGATTGTCGAGCGGTCCCAGGACCACGCCGAAGGAAGACTCGCCGGTCCCCCCGGTGACGGCGCCGTCGCTGGCCGACTTGCCGCTGCCGTCACACGCGGCGACGAACAGCGACCCGCTCGCGCCCAGAGCCAGGAGCGTCTGGACGATCCACAGCCGCCCCACCCGCCACGACGATGCCTGCGCCGACGATGGTTTCATGGGCGAAGGCTATGACGGGCGGCGGTGCCGGGCGCTGCGTAAAATTTTCGCAGCTCGACCTTCGTGTTTGGTGAGCCGTTCAGACGCGCGGCGGGTACTTCTTGAGTTTCAGCTGCAGAGTGCGCCGCGTGATGCCCAGGCGGCGGGAGGCTTCCGAGATGTTCTGGTGACAGTCCGCCAGCACGCGCTGGATGTGCTCCCACTCGGCCCGGGCCAGCGACGGCGCGGCGGCCTCGGCCGGGTGGACCGGCTCGCCCGTCAGGGCGCCGATGACCTGGTCGGCGTCGACGGGTTTGCTCAGGTAGTCGTGGGCGCCCGCGCGCAACGCCTCGACGGCGGACGTGATGCTGCCGTATCCGGTCAGCACGACGATCCGCACGCCCGGGGCCGTTTCGCGCACCGGCCCGATCAGCGACAGCCCGGTCGGCCCCGGCATCCGCAGGTCCAGCACGGCGAAGTCGAACTTCTGCGCGCCCGCGGCCGCCAGCGCCGACGGTCCGTCGCCGGCGGTCACCACGGGATGACCGCGGTCGCGGAGCGCGCGCGCCAGTCGCTCGCGGAACACCTCGTCGTCGTCGACCAGCAGGATCGCGCCCGGCTCGCTCACCCGGCCTCCTTCAGGCGCGGCAACCAGACGCGCGCGGTGGTCCCGCGGCCGGGCGCAGAGGCGATGACCAGCTGCCCGCCGACCCGCTCGACGATGGCGCGGGCCAGGAACACCCCCAGCCCCATGCCCTGACCGGCGGGCTTGGTGGTGAAGAACGGCTCGCCCACCCGGTCCAGGACGGCCGCCGGGATGCCGGCGCCGCGATCGGCGATCTCGAACACGACGCCGTGGCGCTCGGAGTCGGCGGCGACGCGCACGGCGACCGGCGCCCCGGCCGGCGAGGCCTGCCGCGCGTTGTCCACCAGCCCGCGCAGCGCCTGCGTGAACGCGTGGCGGGGCAGGGCGGCCACCGCCTCGGCGCTGGCCGCGTCGACGGACAGCGTGACCGCCGGATCGGGCGCGCCGCCGGGGAAGCAGTCGGCCACCAGGTCGCGCACGGAGACGGGGGCGAACCGCTCGCCCGAGGGGTCGCCGGCCTCGATCCGCATGCGCGCCAGGATCTGGCGGCAGCGCTCGACCTCCTCGCGCATCAGGCGCGCGTCCGCGGGGTCCAGCCCCGCCCGCGCGATCTGCCGTTCCAGCTCCTTGGCGACGATGGCGATGGTCGACAGCGGGGTGGCCAGCTCGTGCGCGGCGCCCGCCGCCAGCGTGGCCAGCGACGCGAGCCGGTCCTGCCGCGCCGCCAGGTTGCGCGAGGCCTCGAGCGCGGCGTCGCGGATCGCCAGGGCGCGCCGCACGCGCAGCAGGAAGTGGACGATGAACGCCGCCGCCACGCCGAACGCGACCCACATCCCGCGAAAGTGCAGCGCCATGTGCTGGGCGTGGCCCCCCGGCATCGGCAGCGGCCGGTGCTGAACGTACAGAACCGCCGACGAGGCCAGCGACAGCAGCACCAGCGCCCAGGTCCAGGCGGACCGCAGCGTGATCGCCGCGATCGCGATGGGCACGAGGTAGAGGAAGCTGAAGGGGTTTTCCGGTCCGCCCGTGAAGTAGAGGAGGCCCGAAAACGCCAGGATGTCGAACGCCATCGCCGCCAGCAGCCAGGCGTCCTGCGGGGGCCGGGCACGGGCCAGCAGCAGCCCGGCGACGTTCGACGCCGCCTCGACGACCACGATCGCGACCAGGGGCGCCAGCGGGAGCGGCAGGCGCATCCCCAGGCGCACCACCGCGATCGTCACCGCCTGACCCGCGATCGTCGCGAACCGCAGCCGGACCAGCCAGCTGAAGTTGATGCGTGCGGGGGAGACCGGCTCGGCCATGCCCCGGAACTATATCCGGGTGGGGCGCTGTCGAAAGAGGTCCGGGTCGGCAGGAGGCCCGGCCAGTCGTTCCAGCGTGTCGAGCAGGACGTGGGCCTGAACGGGCTTGGG
Source organism: uncultured Myxococcales bacterium (assembly GCA_964546845.1). Classification (GTDB taxonomy): domain Bacteria; phylum Myxococcota_A; class Polyangia; order Fen-1088; family Fen-1088; genus JADGRB01. Next base: position 12,078 of record CAZJMY010000509.1, read on the forward strand.
CAGCATCTCGAGGCGGCCGCGGTCGCTGCGCATCGAGTCCGGCCGGAATCCGCTGGCCGTCAACAAGATGACGGGGATGGCCGCCAGGACGGGGTCGTCCAGCTGCGCCCGCCGGAAGTCCCAGCCGTCCACGTTCGGCATCATCAGATCCAGCAGGATGACGGAGGGCCGCAGCCCACCGCGCAGCTTCTCCAGCGCTTCGCCTCCGTCGGCCGTCAGCGATACGCCATACCCCTCCGCGCTCAGCAACTCGGCGAGCGCGTTTCTGACGTCCGAGTCGTCCTCGATCACCAGCACGGTGTGGTTGGGGTCTGCCACGTGGCTCAAACATTCGCCGGCCGCGCCGGTGCGTCAAGAGGCGCGCCTCCGAAAACCGGTCAAGATCGCCCCGGCCGCTGTCGATGGGATGGCCATGAGCGTTGCGCTCGCGCGTCAGCCCCCGTACCCGGTTCGGGTCCAGCAACGCCGGTGTGGCAAATGCGGCAAGCTCGTTTCACGGGCCGCGTACGCCTGCCGCCGGTGCGGCAAGTCCCAGCGAATGCGGCCGAAGACCATGCTGCTGCTGGCTTGCGTGGGATTGATGGTGTCGATGTTCACCGTCGCAATCTTGAGCGCCTTCGGCGTGTCCCTGCACCCGGCCGCGGATCCCGCGGCGGCCGCCCCCGCGGTTCCCGCCGTTCAGGCCAGCCGGGTATCGCCGCCGGTTGCGACCGGGCAGACCCCGGAGATCACGGCGGCGGAGCTCTGGTCCGCGTACACGCGCGACGCGGGCGCGGCCGATCGCCAGTACCGCCAGCGCTCGGTGCAGATCACGGGCACCGTGCGCTCGGTGGACCGCAACTTCGAGGGGGACATGGTCATCCGTCTGGCGACGCCCGATCCGTTCGACTCGGTGAACGCGACGCTCGCCACCCGCAACGACCCCGTCCTGGCCACCCTGGTGAAGGGGCGCGCGGTGTCGCTGTTGTGCGTGGGGCGGGGCGCGATGATGGGCGCCCCGCTGCTGGGCGGCGGCTTCGTCAGGTAGCGCGCGCGGCGGCGCGGCGGCGGGCGGCGTAGGCGGCCGAGACGGCGAGCAGTTGCGCGTGCAACGACGCCGCGGACGTCTGGCCCGGCGCGGTCGGCGCGCCGATGAAGCCGTAGGCCAGCGCTGAGCCGGCGGCCGCCAGCTCGACGCGGAATGCCTCGTCTCCCATCCCGATGACCGCCGTGCGGCGCGGATGGCGCGCCAGCAGCGTGCGCAGCACCGTGCGGTCGGTGTCGCCGGCGACCCGGGTCGCGATCTTGGCGATGGCGCCGGGCGCGACGGCCGGCCCGCGCGCCGCGACGGCCAGCAGATCGGCCAGGGGCGGCGTGCGCTGGAAATCGTGGTGCGAGACGATCAGCTGCGCCTGCGGCCGGCCGGCGAGGAGGGCGGCGACGTCGGCGGCGATGGGCGCGTCATCCTCGACGTCGGCCCATGAGGCGACCCGGAGGGCGTCCCGGAACAGCGCCAATCGCGTGGGCTCGGGACCGTTGAACTGTCCGCCCTGCGCGGCCGCGCGGATCGTGACCAGCACCGGCGTGCCGCTGGATTCCAGGCGCGCGCAGGCGTCGGCGGCGTCGCGATCGAGCTGCTGGCCGTCGAAGAGGTCGATGCGCGCCTCGACGACGTCGAACGGTCGCTGGTCGCGGGGGAGGGCGGCGCAATCAGCCAGCGTTGCCGGACGATCGGCCACCCCGACGAGGAGCGGCCCCTCCGAGAGCTGCAGCATGGGGACAAACTACCGCGCCGCGGTCGAGCGGGCGACGGGAGATCGAGGGTTAGCGCCGGTCAGCCGGCGCCCGCGGCGCCCGCGGTGCCGAGGAGGCCGCCGCCGGCTCCGCCGAGGCCCGGAAGGCCCCCGAGCCCGGTGACGCCGCCCAACCCGGTGACGCCGCCGCCGTGACCGCCATTGCCCGCGGCCGCGCCACCCGCGCCGGC
>CAZJMY010000510.1:0-5748 GCA_964546845.1 uncultured Myxococcales bacterium
GACCCGCTTCGCGGAGCCGGAGCAGATCGTCATCATCCGGCCCGACCCGACGCGGGGCGTGCGGCGCATCCCCATCAACTATCCGGCCATCCTGAACGGGACGCGCCCGCAAGAGAACCTGGCGCTGATCTCGGGCGACACCGTTTACGTCCCCTGAGCCTGGGCGCGCCGCTCGCCCGCGCCGAGCCCCGCGGCCACGGGCGGCGGCGGCAGGACGTAGTCGCGGTACGCCCCCGGATCGCCGGTGCGGCCGTCCATGGCGGCGATCGCCATGTTGTACATCTCGCGCGCGGTCACGTAGTGCAGCACCCAGCGGCGGCCGTCGTTGTAGCGCGTGGTCAGCTCGCGATGCAGCGCTTCCCCGCCCGCGCCCAGCAGCGAGGCGGCCGCGCGCTCCTGCGTGCCGTGCGTGTGCACCTTGACGAACACCCAGTCGGGCCGCCCGGCGACGCCGATCCCCTGGCGCACCCAGCTGCGCACGCGCGCCGGCGTGGCCGGATCCTCGCCCGTGACGGCGGCGTTCTCGATGCGCGGCGCCAGCAGGCGGCCGGGGCGCAGCGCGAAGGCCAGCGGCCCCTCGATCATCAGCAGGCGGTCGTCGCGCCGCGTGCCGACGCGCGCCGGCGTCCCCTGCTCGTAGGCGCGCCGGCGGGACAGGTCCCCTTCGGGCCAGTAGATCTGATTGACGATGGCCGGCTGTGACTCGTCGGGCGCCGCCGGGAACGTGAAGTCCGCGTAGCAGCCGGTCTCGTGCAGGATGGGCAGCTCCCCGTCGACGCCGCACCAGCGCCCGTCGGCGCGCGCGTTGGCCAGGCACCAGTTGCCGTGGATGAACGCGTAGCGGAGGCGGCCGCCCGGATCGCGCGACAGGTGGCCGTGGCGCGCGTAGAGGTCCAGGTACTGCGCGATCTTCTCGCGCAGCCCGGCGGGCGTGTCGCCGTCGTGGTGCAGGTGCAGCTCGACCTCGCCGAAGCCGCCGGCGGCCAGGGCCGCGAGGCCGTCCAGGTAGCCGGTCTCGTACTCCTCGCCCGGGAAGAAGAAGCTGTGTCGCGGCGGCCGCCCGTCGGCGTCACGGAACTGGCGGGCCAGCGGCGGGTAGCGGTCGACCCACTGCTGCACGCGCTGGGCGCCCAGGCGACGGTCGGTGGTGCGCCAGAGCGGCTCGTAGTGATCGCAGAAGGCGAACAGCAGGTGCCGGGGGCCGCCCCCGCTGGCCCAGGCGGCGCGCGCCCGCGGCAGCGACGAGCGCGCCAGCCAGCCCGCGTAACCCATCGTCCAGGCGCCGAGATTCTTCCCGCGCGCCCGCTTCACCGCCGACTTCGCTTTCCCGAGGAGGCCCACGCCGCACGCCAGGTTAACACGGGCATTTGACGTGCATTGAGGCAGCCGGCACTATCGTGTGGGCGGCCGGGAGCGCCCTCCATGAAAGTCGTCCTCTTTTGCGGTGGTCTCGGGATGCGTCTGCGGGACTACTCCGATCAGATCCCCAAGCCGCTGGTCCCCATCGGGCCGCGGCCGATCATGTGGCACCTCATGAAGTACTACGCCCACTACGGGCACAAGGACTTCATCCTCTGCCTCGGGTATCGGGGCGACGCGATCAAGAACTACTTCCTGAAGTACGACGAGACCGTCTCGAACGACTTCATCCTGTCCGACGGCGGGCGCAAGGTGGACGTGCTCCAGCACGACATCAGCGACTGGCGCATCACGTTCGTCGAGACGGGCCTGCACTCCAGCATCGGCATGCGCCTGCGCGCCGTGCGCCAGCACCTGGAGGGCGAGGAGATGTTCCTGGCCAACTACAGCGACGGGCTGTCGGACCTGGACCTCGATCGCTTCGTCACCGACTTCAAGGCCTCCGGCAAGACGGCGTCGTTCCTGAGCGTGCCGGCGCCCTACACCTTCCACATCGTGCAGTCCGACGCCGAGAACCACGTCACGCGGTTCGAGGCCATCGGCACCTCCCACCTGCGCGTCAACGGCGGCTTCTTCGCCCTGCGCCGCGAGATCTTCAACGTCCTGCAAGAGAACGAGGACCTGGTCTCCGAACCGTTCGACCGGCTGATCGCGAAGCGCGATCTGCTGGGCGTGCCGTACGACGGGTTCTGGCGGAGCATGGACACCTTCAAGGATCGCATGCACCTCGAGGAGCTCTGGGGCCGCGAGAAGGCGCCTTGGAAGGTGTGGTAGCGCAGAGCGCGAGGGAGCGTCCGCGGCAGCTCCTCCTGCTGACCCAGCACTTCCCTCCGTCGGGCGAGGTGGCGGGCCGCGTGACGGCGCGGCTGCTGCGGCACCTGCCGTCGTTCGGCTGGGAGACCACGGTGCTCACGATCGCCGAGCAGTCGATCGTCGGGCCCATCGATCGCGGCGCCTACGGTGACGTGATGGCCAGCGTCCGCGTCGAGCGCGTCGCGCGCTGGCCGCGCGTGCTGGATCTGCTGGTCAAGGCGCGCCGGCGCGGGGCCCGCCCCGCCCCCGCGGCGGCGCCCACCGCGGCGCCGGCCGGGTTCTCCTGGTCGGCGGATGCGGGCCGCTCGCGGCTGCTGCGCTACCTCACGTTCCCGGACAACAAGACCGGGTGGGTGGCGCCGGCCGTGCTGCGGGCGCGGCAGCTGCTGCGCGCGCAGCGGTTCGACGCGCTGTGGACGATCTCGCCGCCGCACTCGACGCACCTGGCGGGGCTGGCGCTGAAGCGGTTGTTCCCCGACCTCCCCTGGGTCGCGCAGCTGCACGACCCGTGGGTCAGCTTCGATGCGCCGCCCAGCGACTGGGCGCTGGCCCGCGGCGCCAGCTACCTCGAACGGCAGGTCCTGACCGCGGCGGACGAGGCCCTGCTGGCCACCGACGAAGCGCGCGCGCGATACCTGGCCCGCTACCCGCACCTGCCGCCCGGCAAGCTGGGGGTGCTGGTGAACGGCTACGACCCCGTGGATTTTCCGCCGGCCACGGAGCGGGCGGCAGCGGCCGCGCGCCCGCTGCGGTTCGTCCACCTGGGGACGATCTATGGCGGACGGGACCCGCTGCCGTTTCTCTCCGGGCTGGCCTCGCTGATCGCGGCGGGCGCCATCGATCGAAAGGCCGTGCAAGTCGAGCTGATCGGCGACTGCGAGCCGCTGGCGGCCGTCAACGCCGCCGTGGCGGCCGGCGGGCTCGAGGGGGTGGTGACGGTCTCCGGCCAGATCGATCACGCGGAGGCCCTGTCGCGCATGGTCGGCGCCGACGTGCTGCTGCTGCTGGCGCAGGGGCAACCCTGCCAGATCCCCGCCAAGCTGTACGAGTACCTGCACGCGCGCCGCTTCGTGCTCGCCTTCACCGACGGCGCGTCCGCGCGCGTGATCGAGGAGACGGGCGCCGGCCGCGTCGTCGCCCCGGGACAGGATCCGGCGCCGGTGCTCCGCGAGATCGTCGCGCTTCACCGCAGCGGCCAGCTCGCCCGCTGGGCGGCCCCGCCCGAGAAGCTGGCGCCGTATCAGGCGCGTCACCTGGCCGGCCTCCTCGCCGGGCGGCTGAACGCCGTCGCCGGGGGCGCCGGCACGCACCGGCAGGCCGCATAGGATCGACCCAACCGTGCCTCAGACGCCCCGCCCCGCCAAGATCTCCGTCATCTTCGGAACCCGCCCCGAGGCCATCAAGCTGGCGCCCGTGATCCTGCGGCTGAAGCGGGAGACCGGCCTCACCTGCCACGTCTGCTCGTCGTCGCAGCACCGGCAGATGCTGGACCAGGTGCTGGAGGTGTTCGACATCCGCCCCGACGCCGATCTGGATCTGATGCGCCCGAACCAGACGCTGAGCGGGCTCACGGCGCGCGCCATCGAGGCCATCGACGGCTACCTGGCGGCCGAGCAGCCGGATCTGGTTTTGGTCCAGGGGGACACGACGACCGTGTTCTGCGCGTCGCTGGCGGCGTTCTACCGGCACGTCCCCATCGGCCACGTCGAGGCCGGCCTGCGCACGGGCGATCTGACGGCCCCCTGGCCCGAGGAGGCGAACCGCGTGTTGACGTCGCGGCTGGCGCGGCTGCACTTCGCGCCGACCACGACCTCGCGCGACAACCTGCTGCGAGAGGGGACGCCGGCCGACGCCATCTCGGTGACCGGCAACACCGTCATCGACGCGCTCTTCATCGCGGCCGAGCGCGTTCGCCAGCGGCCGCCGGTGATCGCCGGCCTGCCGGCCGCCCTGCAGCCGACGGCGGACCCCACGCCGGGTGCGCCGCGCATGGTCCTCATCACCGGACACCGCCGCGAGAACTTCGGCGGCGGGTTCGAGTCGATCTGCCGCGCCATCGCGGAGCTGGCCGCGCGGTTCCCCGACGTCCACTTCGTCTACCCCGTGCACCTCAACCCGAACGTGCGCGGCCCCGTGCGCGCCATTCTGGGCCCCCAGCTGGCCGACGGCGCGGGATCCGCCACGGCCAACCTGCACCTCATCGAGCCGCTGCCTTACCTGTCGTTCGTGGCGATGATGATCCGTTCCACCGTCATCCTGACCGACTCGGGCGGCGTCCAGGAAGAGGCGCCCAGCCTGGGCAAGCCCGTGCTGGTCATGCGCGCCGTCACCGAGCGGCCCGAGGCCGTCGCCGCGGGCACCGTGCGGCTGGTGGGGACCGACCAGCGCCGCATCGTCGACGGCGTGGCAGAGCTGCTCACCAGCCCGGACGTCTACGAGAAGATGTCGCGCGCCCACAACCCCTACGGCGACGGGCACGCCTCGGAGCGGATCGTGGCGCTGTGCAAGGACCTGCTCGCGCGCGGGTAGCGGCGATCACCCCACCATCACGACGCCCAGCCGCTTGGCCTCGGGGATGTAGCTGCGCATGCGGCCCAGGCCGCCGACCGGCGTGCGGTAGCGCGCCGCCACGATCACGACGCCGTCGAGCTGATCCACCAACGAAGGCACGACGCCGGGCTTCGAGTACTCGGCCAGGTTGACCAGGACCACGCCGGCGCTGCCAGGGCGCGTCTCCAGGGTCCCCTGCAGCGCCACGGCCGCGGCGAACGGGTCGCCGCAGGGCGTGGGCGCGAGCTCGATGAGGCGCGGTGCCAGCTCCCGCTGCCGGTACATCGAGCGGTCGCCCGGCTGGAACGCCTCCGCCCAGGGCCACGTCGGCCAGCTGTCGACGATCGCGACGTCGGTGGCCAGGAACCGGAGCAGCGCCTCCGCCACGGCCCTCACCAGCGGCGCCAGCGACTGCTCGCGCGCCAGCGCCCGCGCGGCCGGCACGAACCCCACCGTCCGGGCCTGCGCCCGGACGATGGCGCGCGCGGCCGGCGCGCCCGTCGCCGACTGCGCGTCCGCCGAAAGGCCCGGCCACCCGTAGCGTTCGGCGTCGGAAGGACCAGCCGTCGGACGGACTGCGGCCGGCATCGCCCGTTAGGCGCGCGCCTTCTTGACGTGCAGCTCGCTGTCGAGCAGGCCGCGGTCGACCAGCCCCTTGATCGTCTTGAGGCGGTAGTAGCGCGGCCCCGTCCACTCTTCCTTGCTGAGGTGGTGCTTCTTGTAGGCCTGATACAGCTCCTCGATCCCCTTCTTGAGGGTCCAGGTCGGCTTGAACCCCGGCAGCTTCGTCTCGATCTTCGTGAAGTCGACGCGGTAATTGCGCAAGTCGGCGGACGCGCCCTCGGCGAAGGCCACCGTCGAGTTCGGAACCACCTCGGCCACCATCTCCGCGACCTGGCGGATGCGGAAGTTCTCGGCCGTGCGCCCCACGTTGAAGGCCTGGTTGTGGATGGCCTCCTTCGGCGC
>CAZJMY010000511.1:0-5528 GCA_964546845.1 uncultured Myxococcales bacterium
GGGCTCGGCGCTGATCGGCGTCGGCGTGTGCGACGGTAGCGGCCAGTGCCGGCCGGGCCCGACGATGATCTGCGCCCCGTTCCAGTGCGACCCGAACAAGGGCGCCTGCTACGAGAGCTGCACCTCGCAGGCGCAGTGCTCGGACGCGCACGCCTGCGACGCCACCGGCAGCTGCGGCAAGCGCATGCCGGGCGCGAAGTGCGCCAAGAACGACGATTGCCTGTCCGGGTTCTGCGCGGACAGCGTCTGCTGCAACTCGGCCTGCACGGGCGCCTGCGTGTCGTGCAACCAGCCGGACCGCCCCGGCGTCTGCTGGCCCACCGACATGGGCGCCGCCGACCCGCACAAGGTCTGCAAGGATCAGGGGACGGCGACCTGCGGCCAGACCGGCCAGTGCGACGGCGTGGGCGGCTGCGCGATGTACGCGCTCGGCACGGTGTGCACCGAGGCGAGCTGCACCGGCAACAAGCTCAACACCTCCGGCATCTGCGACGGCCTGGGCTCGTGCAAGCCGCCCGGCCTGCAGAGCTGCTCGCCGTTCAAGTGCCTCGACAACTCCTGTACGATCTTCTGCAACGCGGACTCCGATTGCGACACGGGCATCAGCTGCGTCGGCCACAGCTGCGGCCCCAAGCAGGACGGGCAGGTCTGCAAGGCGGGCACGGAGTGCAAGTCGGGCAACTGCGTCGACGGCTTCTGCTGCGAAAACTCCTGCACGGGCTCCTGCCGCAGCTGCGGGCTGCCGGGGTCCCAGGGCAAGTGCACCATGGTGTCGGCCGGCAACGCCGACCCGCGCGCGGGCTGCAAGGACATGGGCGCGGCCAGCTGCAACACGAACGGCAAGTGCGACGGGGCCGGCGCCTGCCAGCTGTACACGAAGAACACCGTGTGCAAGAGCGAGAGCTGCACGTCCAACATCTACACGCCGATCTCGACGTGCGACGGCTCCGGCAAGTGCGTGACGCCGAACACCCTGGCCTGCGCGCCTTACGTCTGCAACGGCAGCAAGTGCTTCGCCTCCTGCAGCGCCGACGCGCAGTGCCTGACGCCGAACCGGTGCTCCGCGAACTCGTGCGGCCCGTCCAGCAACGGCGCGACCTGCTCGTCCAATAACCAGTGCAAGAGCGGGTTCTGCGCGCAGGGCGTCTGCTGCAACTCGGCGTGCAACGGCGCCTGCCAGGCCTGCAACCTGTCCGGCACCCTGGGCGCCTGCACGAACGTGGCCACCGGCAGCTCGGATCCGGCGGGCATGTGCAAGGACCAGGGGGCTGCCAGCTGCGGCACCAACGGCAAGTGCCAGGCGGGCGCCTGCCAGAAATACGCGAGCGGCACGACCTGCGCCGACGCGACCTGCCCCAGCGGAACGACCACGTTCACCGGCAAGTCGACCTGCGACGGCTCCGGCAAGTGCGTGAAGCCCGGCTCCAGCTCGTGCTCCCCGTTCCTGTGCGGCTCGGGGGCCTGCAAGGCCGCCTGCTCGAGCAACAGCGACTGCTCGTCGCCCAACACCTGCGCGAACAGCTCGTGCGGCTTGAAGGACCCGGGCCGCACCTGCGCCAGCGGCAGCGAGTGCAAGTCGGGCTTCTGCAGCCAGGGCGTCTGCTGCTCGACGAACTGCAACGGGACGTGCAAGTCGTGCAACGTGTCGGCGGCGCTCGCAGGCACGTGCAGCAACGTGCCCAGCGGCCAGCCGGATCCGACGAGCACCTGCAAGGACCAGGGGGCCGCGTCGTGCGGAACCACCGGCGTCTGCAACGGCTCGGGCGCTTGCCAGCTCTACTCGGCCGGCACGGTCTGCGTCGGTGCGAGCTGCCCGACGGGCTCGACGACGCGCACCAATGCCCGCACGTGCGACGGGAGCGGCGTGTGCAAGACGGCGACTACGAGCTCGTGCGGGCAGTTCTCGTGCAACGGCACCACGGACTGCAACACGACCTGCACCGTGAGCTCGCAGTGCGCAACGGGCACGAACTGCGATCCGATGACCAACAAGTGCGGAAACTTCGTCTCACAGGGGAACAGCTGCACGGTCACGAAGGACTGCTTCACCGGCCTCACGTGCGTCGACGGCATCTGCTGCGCTTCGCCGTCGTGCGGCACCTGCCAGGCCTGCAACGTCCCAGGCAGCGCCGGGACGTGCGCCAACATCCCCTCGGGGGGTGCCGAGCTGCACGGAAAGTGCCCCGTCTCGGCGAGCATGCCCTGCGGGAACACCGGCAACTGTACGGGCAACGGCACCTGCCAGCAGGCCGACACGAACACATCGTGCGGGTCCCAGATGTGCAGCGGATCGACATTGACGCTGCCGGCGAACTGCAACGGCAACGGCAACTGCGCGATGGCGGCGACGAAGCAATGCGACCCGTACGTCTGCGGCACGAACGCCTGCAAGACGACCTGCACGAGCGACACCGACTGCCTGTCGCCAACCACTTGCCAGGGCACGACACCCAAGAGCTGCGGCCTCAAGCCGAACGGAACGGCCTGCACCGGGGCCAGCCAGTGCAGCTCGGGCAACTGCGTGGACAACGTCTGCTGCGGCAGCGCCAGCTGCGGCGCCTGCAACGCCTGCAACCTGAACGGAATGGGCACCTGCTCGCCCATGGACGCCAACAAGACCGACAGTCGCTGCACGGTCGGCTCGCCCTGCGGCGGAACGAACGTCTGCGACGGCGCCGGGAAGTGCAAGACCTCGACGGCCCAGTGCAAGGCGGCCAGCTGCGGCGCCTCCGGCTTCACGCCGGCGGCGTTCTGCTCGGGCACGACGACGACCTGCCCCGGGACCACCCCGGTGCCCTGCGGGAACTACGCCTGCACGACCTCGGGATGCAAGACCTCCTGCACGCCCGCAACCCAGGCAACGGACTGCGCCTCGGGCTCCATCTGCATGGGGACGGCGTGCGTGAGCGGCGGCGGGTTCGGCGACCATTGCTCGGCGGACGCCCCCTGCGCCAGTGGAACCTGCGTCGATGGCGTCTGCTGCCATTCGGCCTCCTGCGGGCTCTGCGAGACGTGCAACGGCTCCAATCCGGGAACCTGCACGGGCGTCTCGGCCGGCGATCCCGAGCCGCACGGCATGTGCATGTCGAACGGCGAGTGCGGTAACACCGGAAACTGCACCGCCGGCAAGAAGTGCCAGCAGATCGCAGCCGGCACGACCTGCGGCAAGCCGGCGTCCTGCACGGGCGGCACCCAGACGAGCGCCCGGACGTGCGACGGCAACGGCACCTGCTCCGACGCGACGGTGAAGAGCTGCGACCAGTACGTCTGTGGCACGACGGCTTGCAAGACCAGCTGCATGACCGACGCGGAATGCATCATGGGCGACTACTGCGACGGCATGAGCTGCCACCCGAAGAAGGCGCCGGGCAAAGCCTGCGGCGTGACGGACGAGTGCGCCGCGGGCGTCTGCGGCGCCGAGGGTGTTTGCTGCGACACCACCTGCGACGGCATGTGCACGACCTGCAAGGACCCGACGGCCCCCGGCACCTGCACCCCCGTCACGACCGGCTCGTGCGCCCCGCCCCCGCCGCCCCCGGCGGACGGCGGCGTCTCGATCTAACTACAGGTCCTCCAGCGTCTCCAGCATCTCCGGGATGAAGTGCCTCCGGAGCTCGATCAGCGAAGGCTGAGCGAGCTCCGGTAAGCCGCGCACGAAGAAGGAATCGGGGCCGGCCAGCTCGCCCTCGATCGTGTCGTTCTCGAAGCTCAGCTCCTGAACGGGCGGCGGGTCCGCCGTGGCGGCGGTGGACGGCGCGCCTCGCCTGACCGGCCCGGGCTTCTCGTGGCGAGCGGGGATCGCAGCCTCCGCCACGAGCACCCGCGCGTGCGCGAAGTGCGGCGACCTCGCCCCACGCTCGGCCCGCGCCTCGTCGACCGCGACCAGCGGGACCGGCCGCGCCGGCGGCGCCTGGGCTCCGAGGAAGGCCACCCCCAGCGCGCTCACCTGGACGCCCGGAAGGTAAAAGAACGCGCGCAGCGCGGCCAGCCGACCCCGCAACGCAGCCAGCGCCCGGTGCAGGCGCGTGCGAGCCGTCGCAGGCGCAACACCCGCGCGCGCCGCGGCTTCCTCGCTGGAGAGGTCGGCGTGGAACCGCGCGAGGGCGGCGCGCCGCTGCGGCCGCGGCAGAGCAGCCACCGCCCCGCGCACCAATCGCCGCCGCTCGCGATCGATCAGCGTCGCCTCCGGGTCGGCCGCCGGCGCATCGGCGTCGAGCCTGGGCAACAAATGCGCCCGGCGCGACTCCACGCGCCACGTGTCGATGGCGGCGTTGCGCGCGACACGTTCCAGCCAGGCCGGCGCGTGGCGCGCCGCTCCGCCGCTCTCGAGCAGCGTGACCGCCAGCTCCTGCGCCAGGTCCTCACCCCGCTCCGGATCGTGCCGCGCCGCGATGGCGCGCGCCTCGGCCCACAGCTTTCGGTCCATGCTCGTCACCTCCACCTGGATCGACGACCGACGGGCCGAAACGTTCCGGCGCGCGACCTGTCGCCGACCGCGCTGGGGCAGCCGTTCTAGAGGTTGTTCGTCGAGACCGGGCCGGTGTCGACGGCCTCGAAGTCGCTGCCCTTGATCTTGGCGATGTCGCTGGAGATCTGGTCCATGTAGGGCAGCCAGGCGTCGTTGGACTCGCCCGTGATGTACCAATCGTGGCCGTTGTCGGCCAGGATGATCCCGTACTTCTTCATCGCCGTCATGATCACCAGCGACGCGCCCGTGAACTTGCTGGTGTCGAACGAGGCCTTCAGCCGCAGCCGCAGACCCATCGGCGGCAGCGACGCGTTGGCGGAGCCCGCCGCGTGCGTCGCGGGGTGAATGTAGGCGTGCTGCGTCGCCTTCATCGTGAAGCGGATGGCGTGGGTGATGGCCTTCTTGTTGATCGTCTCGTCGAAGCGGACGAGCCCCGGAAGGATCGGCAAACCGGCGGCGTCCCCCGACGTCCACCCGTCGGGCCGCAGCGCGTTCGAGCCCAGGTGGAAGATGGCGCCGTTGGCAGCCGTCCAGCCGCTCTTCGAGCTCTGCCCCTGGTAAAGCTCGTACAAAGTGCAGTTGTTGGGCGCGCCCGCCGTGTCGAGGTACAGCACGTGACGGTCGTCTTCCGCCGGGTTCTCGACGGGCGCCGTCAGCGGGATCGGGTAGCAGAACATGCCGCCACCTGTCGCGCAGGGCGCCGGGTCACTCTCGTCCGGCCAGTCGGTGATGTTGACCGGGAGAGCCGGCGCGCCCGTGCCGGAGGTGAACGGGATGCCGTAGTAGTCGCCCTGGGCCGCGTAGTCGGCCCAGTCGGCGTGCAGCGCGGTCCCCCCGTTCATGCTGGCCAGGTACGTGCTGGCCTTGGAATTCAGCGGCAGCGCGGAGATGTCCTGGTTCCAGGGGTTGTCGGCCGGGAAGATCTGGCAGCCGCCGATCGACCCGACCTGCGCGGTCCCGGTGCTCCCGCCGCTGGCCGCCGTGCCGCCGGTCCCGGGCTTGCCGGCTGCGCCCATCGCGCCGGCCGTGCCACGGCCGCCCGTGCCGGTCGTTCCGCCCG
>CAZJMY010000512.1:0-2917 GCA_964546845.1 uncultured Myxococcales bacterium
GGGCGATGCCGCTCGTCACGCATGGGGATCTCGAGGCGCGGGCGCTCCTGGCGGCGCCTTTCTTCCTCTTCCCGGCGTCGGATCTGTTCGATGATCCAAGGTTCGAGCACGGCGACGAGAACCCCTCGTTACATGCCTGCAATATCTCTTCCTATTAGTCAAGTTCGGCAATTTCGAGCCGAAACGTGAGCCCCACCGAATCCGGTCTGTTCTCGGCCGCTTACCTAATCATTTGCCCCGAGCTCTTCGATCTTCCATCCGCCGGCCTCGCGCGCCAGCCGCACCTCGCCGCCACCCGCCAGCGGCAGGTGAGCTTCGTCACCCGCCTCGACCAGGGGCGCCGCCAACGCGCCGCGCACCTCGACGAGCAGGCGGCGATGCGCGGCCGCGTCGACCGTCTCCCAGAACGACCGGAGGCGCTCGGCCGTCAGCCCGCCGCGCTCACGGTCGGGCACCAGGCGCAACAGCACGTCGTACCGACGGGCGTCGATCGCGCGAAGGAACGTCCGGAGCGCCGCGCGCGGGGTCTCCTGGCCCCACGCCTCGTACACCGGCCCGTCGACGCGCCACCGTCCGTCCTCGAACACCAGCGGGACCGGCTCGCCGGTCTGCAGCGCGACCTCGACTCGCGGCGGCACGCGCGTCGCCTCGGCGGCGATCCGCTGCCCCAGCGCCGCGGGATCGGCGGCCGGGCCCCGGAACCCGGCCGCGAACGCCTCGAACGGGAGGCGCCGCTGCAAATCGGCGCTGGTCATTGCGTACGCGCCGCGAAGGTCGCCCCGGGCCAGCGCCGCCCCGAAGGCCGCCAGCGCCTCGCCCGGTCCACGCGGCGCGTGCGCGCAGGCGGACACCATCAGCGCGGCCGCGACCAGGCCGATCTGGCCGGCGCGACCCATCACGTCCCCGGCGGCCGCGAGGTGATCGTGAGGCGATACGGCTCGTCGGCGTTCACGGCCCCGCGGCGCGGCGACACGCGGACGAACACGGGGCCGCCCGGGATCGACGCGCCGCTGATTCGCGCCGGGACGTGGCGGCCGCTGTCGGCGCGCGCCAGCAACGTTCCGTCCTCGCGCAGCAACTCGACCTGCACGCTCTCGCGCTCGGGCGGCTCCACCTCGACGTCCAGCAGCGCGATCCCCGCCGTCGTGTAGCGGTAAACGTCGACGTCGCCGCGCGCCAGGTACCCCAGCGCGGTGCCGTCCTCGACCGGCTGGGCGTGGGCCACGTCGTCGTTCGGTTCGGCCTCCGTCCCCGCGCGCGGCAGCTCGGCCCGGGAGCGCAGGTTGTAGCGCGCGGTGCCGCTCCACCCCGCCTCGGCCTTCACCACCAGGAACACCGACGGCGCGCCGGCCGGGATGCGGACGTTCCGCAGCGCGACGCGCTCGCCTTTGCGACCCCGCGCCTCGCTCAGCTTGTGGCTGTCCGCGTCCAGAAGCTGCAGCGTGGCGGCGACGTCGGCGACCGGATCCAGATCCGCGGACAGCAGGCTGCCGTCGGCCGCGCCCGCCGTGCCCAGGCGGTACCAGTCCTGGTCGCGGTGCCAGCCCAGGTAGCCGACCGCCTCGCCGCCGAGCGGCAGCTCGCCGGCGTGCGCCGCGTCGCCGTTGGGCTCGATCTCGGCTCCCGTGTCGAACACCACCAGGCGGGCCGCCAGACGATAGCTCGGCGTGGCGCCCTCGGGCCCGACGGCCCGGACCCGCAGGAGCACCACGCCGCCGGTCACGGCCAGGTTGGGGATTGCGATCGCCTCCCCCGCCCCGCCGGCCGCGGCGACCAGCAGGTGCCCCGCCTGGTCCAGCGCGTCCAGCGCGACGGCCAGCCCAGCCCCGGGACGCAGGTCCACGCGCAGCACCAGCCGGGGCGGCAGGGGGCCGGCGTCGCCCCGCTGACCGCCCGCGCCGGCGTCGCCCTGGGGCGTCTCCACGCGAAAAAGGTCCGTGTCCCGCTTGGCGCCGCGCGCCGCCAGATCGCCGGCCACGGCGGCCGCGGTGGTTTCCGTCAGCGCCAGCCGCTGGGCAGCGGCGGCGGTGTCGTTGGGCTCCGCCTCGGCCGTCGTCGGCGCGCCGTCATCGGTTTGCTCGGCGGTCACCACCACGGCCGCGCCGTCCGGCCGCGGCGGGAGGCCGCCCCGGTGGCAGCTGGCGACGACCACGGGCAGCGCCACCGTCGCCACCAGCGTCAGCGCTTGGCCCGCGCGCATCGGCCGGGTTCAGGCGGCGGTCGCGTCGCCGGCGGCGCGTGGTTGAATCGACGCGAGCAGCTCGGCCTCGGCGACCAGCGCGCCGTCCACCTTCGCCTCGCCGCGCAGCTTCCAGATGGCGCCACCCTTGCGCAGCGGCGTCACCTCCAGCGACAGGACGTCGCCCGGCACCACCGGTTTGCGGAAGCGCGCCTTGTCGATGGCCATGAAATACACGACCTGCTTGGCGGGGTCGAACGACACGACGCTGGCCGCCAGCAGGGCGCCGGCCTGCGCCAGCGCCTCGATGATCAGCACGCCCGGCATCACCGGGTGCCCCGGGAAGTGGCCGCTGAAGTGGGGCTCGTTGCGAGAGACCAGCTTGCGGGCCACGATCCGCTCCGGCCCCAGCTCGTCGACGCGGTCGACCAGCAGGAACGGGTAGCGGTGAGGCAGGATCCGCTCGATGTCGCGGATGTCCAGCACGGCTACTTCTTCGCCGACGCCGCCGGCTTGCCCGCGTCTGCGCCCTCGCCCGCGTTGTAGCGGCGGATGACGTCGTTGGTCAGGTCCAGGTGAGGCTTGGCGAACACCAGCGCCGACTTGTCGACGATCATCGAGAAGTTCTCGGTCGTGGCGATCTTCTGGATGATCTTGTTCATCCGCTCGTAGATCTTGGCGGTGGCCTCTTGCTCCTTGCCCGAGAGGTCCTGCTGGTGGCGCAGGTAGGTCTGCTGG
>CAZJMY010000513.1:0-4395 GCA_964546845.1 uncultured Myxococcales bacterium
GGGCAGGCGCAGGACGGCATGAAGAAGATGCAGAAGGAGATCGAGGGGACCAAGTTCCAGATCAAGGAATCGAAGACCAAGGGCGACACCGCCACCTTGAAGGTCCTGCGCCAGAAAGGCGACGAGAGCGACACCGGCGAGGTCGCCTTCGTTCGCGAGAACGGCGAATGGAAGATGCTCCCCCCGCAGTGAAGGCGGGCGAAAGGGGCTGCGCCCCTCTCGCCGGCTCACCCCCCGGATGCTGAGGGGGGCTGGTGCGGCAGAGCCGCACCTCCCGGCGCTTGGACCCGCTCGCGATGCTCGCTCTGACGAACCAACCAAAAGAACCGTGATTCGGACTTGATTAGGCGCCTTCCGTTCATCGCCGCAGTACTGGTTTGTCTTGGCTCCGCCGCCTGGGCGAAAGGCGGCGGTATCGATCCGGTTTGGGCGCACGGTCGCGGCGTTCGGTTGAATCCGTTTCGCAAGGTGGCGGCCCAGGATTCAACGCCGACGCCGGCGCCGGCACCGGCGGCGCCGGCGCAGCGCTGTCAGCGGGACGAGCAGTGTGGCGACGAGAGCATCTGCGAGGCGGGCGCCTGCAAGCCCATCCAGATCCGCACCAACGTCCTTTACCTCTACTACCGCGACGGGGCGTTCCGGGAGGCGCTGCTGCTGTACTGGGCGCGCAAGTCCAACCCGGGCTACACGGTCGTCGCGCCCTTCTACTGGCACTACTGGAGCCCGTCGTCCGAGACGAAGATCCTGGCGCCGTTCTACTGGCACTTCGAGGATCGCCTGCAGCGCAGCACCGTCACGTGGGTGACCCTGGCGGTCTACACGCACGACGCGCGGGGCGGCGGCTTCGGCCTGATGCCGCTCTTTTACGCGTCCAGCGGCGGCAACTGGGCGGTGCCGATCCTGGGCACCTTCGCCTTCCACGACCCCGAGACGCACAAGTCCTCGGGGGCGGCGGCGTTCCTCTACTGGTGGCGCCGGTCGCCCGCGGGCGCCACGGACCTCGCGTTCCCCCTCTTCTACTCGACGCGCAGCGCCGCCAGCGCCTTCACCTACGCGCTACCGATCAACATCTACTGGCGGCACGACGACCACAAGAACCTGCTGGCCGTGCCGCTGTTCTTCTGGAACAGCCACCCGTCGGGCTCATGGTTCCTCAGCTGGCTCGGATACGGCCACCGCGAGGGGTCGGAGTACAGCCGGTCGGTGGCGTGGCTCTACTGGTGGGGCGGCGACGAAAAAGAGCCCTCCAGCTACCACGTGCTGTTCCCGTTGGTCTGGGACTTCGCCGGGCGCAAGGACCGTTCGACCGTCGTGTTCCCGCTGTTCTGGCGGTTCCGGGGGCCGGACTGGAACACCACCGTCTTCGCGAACTTCGTCCACATCCGGCAGGGGACGTGGTGGTTCAACACGTTCTTCCCCGTCTACTGGGGCACCGGCGACGACAAGGCTGGCCGGGTCACGCGAATGGTGCTGCCGCTGTTCTACTGGCACCGCTCGGACCAGGACAGACACGCGACGCTGGTGACGCTGCTGGGCGGCTATTCGCGCGACACGGCCGCCCAGACGCGCAGCTGGGTGTTCCTGCCGTTCCTCGCCTGGGGCCACGCGGACCGCGGCGGCGAGCGGCGGATGATCACGCCGCTCTACTACAGCCGCGTGCAGGTCGACCAGGACGCGGTCACGCGCCTCGTCGGCCTGCTGTTCTATCGCCGCAGCGACGGCGCGGGGTCGACGACCACCCTGTTCCCCCTTTTCTGGCGGTTCTGGGACGCGCCGACGGGGGCGACCGCGACGGCCCTGTTCCCGCTTTACGAGCACCGCTCGGGACCCCGCGACGACACGACGATCGTCGGACCGGTCTACTGGCGGTCATTCAAGAACGGCGGGGCCGGCAAGAACGGCGGCGCCGGCGGCGGCAAGAGCGGATGGTCCGCCGGCCTGTTGCCGATCGCGTACTTCGGCCAGAACGCGGGCCGCAGCCACGGCGTCGTCTTCCCGCTCTTCTGGCGGGTCGCCGACGGGCGCGCCGCCACGACGGTGCTGGTCCC
Organism: uncultured Myxococcales bacterium; assembly: GCA_964546845.1. Taxonomy (GTDB): domain Bacteria; phylum Myxococcota_A; class Polyangia; order Fen-1088; family Fen-1088; genus JADGRB01. Next base: position 2,049 of record CAZJMY010000513.1, read on the forward strand.
TCTGTTCTACTGGCACAGTCAGCCGCGCGGTTACGCGGGCGGAATCCTGCCGCTGCTGCTGTTCTTCGGCCGCCACGGCGACAACCGATACGCCGTTCAGTTCCCGCTGCTGTTCCACGTCGCGGACGCGCGCACCCGCACCAGCACCACGGTCACCCCGCTGGGGTTCGTGCAGCGCGATCCCGACGGCACCAGCGTCGCCGTGGGCCCCATCCTGCCGCTGATCTACGCGCGCGTCGGCGAGCGCCGGTCGCACTTCGCGCTGTTCCCGCTGTTCTGGCACTTCACCGATCGTGACGCCGACCGCTCGACCACCGTGGTCGGGCTCTACTGGCACCGGCGCTGGGGCGGCGAGACGACGGACGGGCTGTTCCCGCTGCTGCACTACCGGCGCGGCGCGCGTCCCGGCGGCGCCGACGAGACCAGCTTCACGCTGTTCCCGCTGGTCCACTACCGGCGCGACGCGAACAGCCGGGTCCTGGTGACGCTGCTCGGCGGCTCGCTGCGGTCGCCGGCGCGGGCGGCCGGCTTCATCGGTCCGTACTTCTGGTACGGGGACGCCGAGCTGAAGGTCGGGCTGGTTCCCCTGCTGCACACGGACATTCGCCGCGCCAGCGACGGCCAGCACCTGACCCAGTGGGGCCCCTGGTTCCGCATCACCGGTCCCGGGTACACGTCGCAGGGGATCATCCCGCTGTTCGGGCGCTACAGCGACGCGCGCGAGACCGACACCTGGGTCTTTCCGTCCTACTTCCGCCTGCGCCGCACGAACGGCGACTCGGTCGACGCGCTGCTGCCGCTCTTCTGGCACTCGTCGTTCGGCGCGCACGCCACGACGGTGATCGGCCCCTACTTCGAGCGGCGGACGGAGACCCACCACACCGTCGGGCTGGTGCCGCTCTTCGTGCACGATTCCAACCAGCAGCGATCGCTGACCGTCGTGCCGCCGCTGCTGCTGTTCCACAGCGCGTCCCACGACGGCAGCCGCGCGCGGACGTCGTGCCTGGTCCTTTACTATCACCACCACGACGGGCAGGACCGGACGACCGCGTTGTTCCCGCTGTTCTGGTCCACGGCCGACGGCAACCGCCGGCGCGACGTCCTGTTCCCGCTGTTCTGGCACTTCGCCGACCGCGTCACGGATTCCAGCTGGACGCTGGCGGGACCGCTGTTCTGGTCGCACGCGGGCACGCGCCACACGCGCGGCCTGCTGCCCCTGGCCTGGTTCACCAGCGACCCGGCGGCCGGCGACGGCTCGCAGGCGGTGATGCCGCTCTTCTATCACCGCAGCGCGCGCGACCTGTTCTCGCTCTACACGCTGCCGGCCGGCTACCACCGCAACGGCGCGTCCAGCTTCTGGTACGCCGGGCCCATCGTCCACACGAACAGCCCGAAGAGCAGCTTCACGATGGTCGCCCCGCTGGTGTTCACCCACCGCAACAAGACCACCGAGACGACCACCACCATCATCCCGCCGCTGCTTCACGTGTCGCGCTCCAGCCCGGAGGCGGGGCTGTCCAGCACGCTGGGGATCATCTGGCACAGGCGCGACATCGCCAGCTCCAGCTGGACGGTGTTGCCGCTGTACTACGACGTTCACGAGTATCGCCTGTCGCGCTTCACGATGCTGCTGCCGCTGTTCGGGCGTTACGCCGACGAGGCGACGCACGAGAGCACGACGATCGCGCCGCTGTTTTACCGGCACGCCACGCCGACCACCGTCACGATGGTGGGGTTCCCGCTGCTCTGGGACTTCAAGCGCGGCCACGACCGCACCACCGTGGTGTTCCCGTTCTACGCGCGCTGGCAGCGCGACGACCACGTCGGCACGTACATCTTCCCGTTCTACTACGCGCGCACCGGCCTGGGCCCCGACGGCAAGCCCGACGGGACGTGGCGGCACTTCGTCTTCCCGTTCTACGACTCCGGCGTGGAGCGCCCCGGGGACTTCATGTGGGAGGTGCTGGGCGGCCTGTTCGGGCACGAGCGGATCGGGCGCCACAACTACCTGCGCCTCTTCTACTTCACCGTCGAGACGACGCCGACGCAGCCGCAGCAGGCGGCCTGGTACGGCCAGGCGGCCGCGCCGCGCCGCAAGGCCGTTCCGCGCGGCTTGAACGTCGCCGGCTGGTAGTCAGCGCCGCGGGACCGGGTCCGGCACGCGCAGCGGATCCGAGGTGCGCCGCGGATCCACCGGCTCGCCCAGCACGCGCGCCCGCAGCGGCCCGACCAGGAACATCGAGCCGCAGACCACGACGAGGCCGGCGCCCGCCCGCGCGCGCGCGTCGGCCAGCGCCGCCTCGGGATCGGCGATGGCTGTCGCGTCCGGGAAGTACGCCCGCGCGCG
>CAZJMY010000514.1:0-6004 GCA_964546845.1 uncultured Myxococcales bacterium
ACGGGATGGCCGGCGACCACGATTCGCAGCCGCCCGTAAACGCCGGCCAGCCCGGGCGCGTTGCCCCCGTGCCACTGCGGCTGCTGTCCCGGCTGCAAGGTCTCTTCGTTCGCCATGTCATGCCTCCCGGCACGACTATCGGCACGCCGGACGGCCTGCGCGACTGAGCCGCCGCCGCAAACGGCTCACAAGCTGTTCTTCAGCCGCGCCAGGATCGGATCCCGCACGCGGATGATCCCCATGCGCGGATGGGCGAGGTCGAACACCAGCCCGATGACCGCCGCCAGAAGCAGCGGCGCCACGAACATCCCCAGGGCCCGCATCCGGGCTTCCAGCCCGCAGCCGTATCCGACGGCCAGCATCGCCACCGCCGTCACCAGGATCAGCACGACGAACACCGTCGACGGCAGCGGGTTCTTCAGCGCCTCCACGTGGTCCTCGCCAGCGTCGATCATCGCGTTCGTCGACTGGATCAGCAGCGAGGTCGTCGGCGAGGGGTTGGCCCGGCCCGCGGCCGCGACGCGCGTCCAGATCTGCTCCACGATCTCGGACGACTGGCGCAGCAACGCCTCGGTGCGCGCCGCGTCCAGGCCGGGCTCGGCGATGGCCAACCGCGCGTCGATGTACCGGCGCAGCAGGACGCGAAGCTCTTCGCCGCGCGCGTCGTCGAGCAGGCGCGTCCGCAGGTACGTCGTGCCGATGTCGTTGGCCTCTTCCAGCACGATGTGCTTGCGGGCGTCATACCGCCCCTGCGCCATCGAGAAGGTGAACCCGATGAGCAGGGCGGCCAGCCCCAGCAGCGCGGCCTGCCAGGCGGACGCGTGCGACTTCTCCCCGTCGTCCATCCCGGGGCCGGCACGCAGCCCGAGGCGGTAGCCGAGCTGACACGCCGCGGGCAGGCCCACGAACAGAACGGCCACGATCCAGAGGTACGGCATGCCGGCACGCGAGGCGCGGGGTCGCTACGCGCTGATGAACGCGAGCACGTCGGCGTTGAACTGATCGCGGTGCGTGGCGGTGAGTCCGTGCGGCGCGCCCTCGTACACCTTGAGGGTGGCGTGAGGCAGGATCTTCGACGACACCAGCGCCGCGGCGATGATGGGGACGATCTGATCGTCGTCGCCGTGAATCAACAGAACCGGGATGTCGATCCGCTTCAGGTCCTCGGTGAAGTCCGTCTCCGAGAACTGCTTGATGCAGTCGTAGGACGCCTTGTAGCCGGCCTGCATCGACTGCAGCCAGAACTGCTCGCGCAGCCCTGCCGAGACCGTCGTGCCGGGACGGTTGGCGCCGTAGAACGGAAACGCGAGGTCCTTGTACATCTGGGCCTTGTCCTTGGCCATGCCGGCGCGGAGCTGGTCGAACACCGCGATCGGCAGCCCCCGCGGGTTCGTCTCGGTCTTCAGCATCAGGGGCGGGATCGCGCTCACCAGCACGGCCTTCGCGACGCGCCCGGTGCCGTGCCGTCCCAGGTAACGCGTCACCTCGCCGCCGCCCGTCGAGTGCCCGACCAGCACCGCGTCGTGCAGGTCCAGCTTCTCGATCACGGCCGACAGATCGTCGGCGTAGGTGTTCATGTCGTTGCCTTCCCAGGTCTGGGTCGATCGCCCGTGGCCGCGGCGGTCGTGGGCGATGGCGCGGAAGCCCTTCGACGCAAAAAACGCGAGCTGTTCGTCCCAGGCGTCCGCGCTCAGCGGCCACCCGTGGCTGAACACGATGGGGCGCCCCTTGCCCCAGTCCTTGTAGAAGATGGCGGAACCGTCCTTGGCGTTGATCGTCGGCATCGGTGTCTCCTTTGTTCGTTCAGATTGGCAACCACAGCGGCGCGAAAGAGCAGCACGAACCGTGCCGCGGTCAGTCCAGCGCGACGGAGCGCGCGACGGAGATGCCCAGCGTCGGTAGACGGCGCCGCAGCGTCTGCCGCGAGATGCCCAGCAGCTGCGCGGCGGCGCTGTAGTTGCCGCGCGTCCGCTCGAGCACCAGCGTGAACAGGAAGCGATCCACGTACTCGCGCGCATCGGCGTAGAGGTCCTTCACGTCGGGCGCGGCGACCCGGCCGCGCAGGAAGGTCTCGAACTCGGACAGGCTGGGCGCGGGCGGGCGGCGCGCCGGCTCCACCACCGCGGCAACGGGGGCGCCCGACGTGTGCCCCAGCACCGGAAGGAACGCCGACAGCAGCGTGCTGCCTTGCGCGCGCAGCACCGCCTGTTTGAGGACGTTCTGCAGCTCCCGGATGTTGCCGGGCCAGGCGTACGCGCACAGCCTCTCCATCACGTCGGGCGCGACGCTCCGGACGTCGCGCCCCAGCTCGCGGCTGAACTGCTGGACATAGTGCTGCACCAACAGCGGGATGTCGCTGCCGCGCTCTCGCAGCGGCGCCAGGTGGATCGTGAAGACGCCCAGCCGGTAGAACAGGTCCAGCCGAAACTTGTCCTCGGCCACCAGCGCGCGCAGATCGCGGTGGGTGGCCGCCACCAGCCTCACGTCGGTGCGGATCGTCTCGTTGCCGCCGACCCGCTCGAACGTCTGCTCCTGCAGCAGGCGCAGGATCTTGGGCTGCAGCGCGGGCGCGATGTCGCCGATCTCGTCCAGCAGGATCGTCCCGCCGCTGTGCCGTTCGAACTTGCCGATGCGCCGCCGGTCGGCGCCCGTGAACGCCCCCTTCTCGTGCCCGAACAGCTCGCTCTCCAGCAGGGTCTCGGGGATGGCCGCGCAGTTCAACGCCGTGAAGGCCGCCTTCGCGCGCCGGCTGTGCCGGTGAATGGCGCGGGCGACGACCTCCTTGCCCGTCCCACTCTCGCCCGTGACCAGGACCGTCACGTCCCGGTCGGCCACCAGCCCGATCGCCTTGTACACCTCCAGCATGGCCGGGCAGGTGCCGAAGAGCGCGTCGCCTCCGCCCCCGTCGGGCGCCGATTCGCCGACCGGCCCGAACGCGCGCGACTGGCCCCGCACCGCGATCGCTTCGCCCAGGATTGTCCTCAGCTGCTCGGGGTCCGCCGGCTGGCGCACGTAATCGAACGCCCCACGCCGCATCGCTTCGATGGCGATCTCGGCGTCGTTGCCGACCGTGGCAAAGATGACCGGCACCAGGGGGTCCAGCCGCCGGATCTCCTCGTAGAGGTCGATCGCTCGCCTGTCGCGCGCCGCGACGCCCAGCAGGACGACGTCGGCCGATACTTCCCGGAGGGCCGACAACCCGGCGCCCGCCGCCGTCGCGACCGTGACGACATCGGCGGGAAAGAGGCGTTGCACCTGCTCCGCGAGCAGCCGCGGATCTTCATCGATGACCACAACGTGCGCCATGGGGTGGCTCGAAAACTGCCAACGGAGCCAACGGTGGCCACTCGGTCATCCCTTGATTCGCTGCGGCCTGGCCTGGCCGGCGCGCCGGGCCGTCAGGTCGAACGCGTGAACAGCTGCCGCTGCGTCGCCTGGAAGGCGTTGGCCCGAATCAGCTCGCGCACGTCGCGCGGGTTCTCGACGCCCAGAAGGCGGAAGCGCCCCATGCGCTTGTCGGCGGCGATGATGGCGATCTCCCCGATGCCCAGCATCCGCTCCAGCACCCCTTGCTGGAACTCGATGTCCTCGATCGTGCGCATGTCGACCTCGTCGATGCGCTTGGACAGGACGCCGCTCTCCAGCAGGATGCGCTGGTTCGAGACGCGGTACCGGTGGCTGCGCAGGACGGCCACGTGCCAGCCCAGCCGGGCCAGACGCGCCAGCACCAGCACCACGACGGCGACGGTGACCGTCTGCAGCGTCGACCGATTCGCCGCCACGGTCTCGGCCATGGGGCGGCCCAGCCCGGCCATGGCGGACAGGAAGGGGGAGAATCCGATCGCTGCCACGATGGGCAGCCCGATCGCGAACAGCGCCGTGCGGGTGATGTCGCCCAGCATCGCCTTGACCGAGGGGGCCCCTTCCCAGGCGACCTCCTCGGCGGCCGCCACGCCGGCGACCGGCGGCGCCACGGCCTGGGGACCCAGCGGGCGGTTGCATTGCGGGCACGCGGCGGCCGCGGTGGAGACCTGCCGGCCGCAATCGGGGCAACTCACGAGTGGCATGCGACCAGGTTACAACGCGAGCCGCCGCGACGCGCGCCGCGTGCCGCGCGCGGCCAACGGCTGAGCGGATGTAGGGCCTTGCCCGCGGTGTGCTGCGTTGTCGCCGCAAACGGCAGAACCGGTGTCCGCGACCGATGACCGCCCCCGTGACGTCCTTCACAATTGAGACATGGCGAGCTTCGGGCACGTCGCCGTCGGACTTCTCACCGGCCGGTTGCACGGCGGACGCGACGCCACCGCGCGCAGCCGGCGCTGTTCCTGGGGCACGCTGCTCTTCTTCGCCGCGCTCGCCTCGCTGCCGGACCTGGACGTGGCGCTGGTCGCGCTGGGCGCCGCCGACGGGGGCGCGATCGGGCACCGCGGGGCCTCGCATTCGCTGGGCATCGCGCTGCTGGTCGCGCTGCTCGCCGCCGCCGGCGCGCGCCGCTTCGGGTGGCCCGTGCTGCGCACGGCGCTGGCGGCCGGCGCGGCGGTCGCCAGCCACACGCTGCTGGACCTCCTGGGCGCCCGGGGCCAGGGGCTGGCGGTCCTGTGGCCGCTGTCCACGCACCGCTTTCACTCGCCCTGGCGGGTGTTCCCCGACGCGCCCCGCGGGATGAAGCTGCTGTCGTGGCACGGAATCGCCGAGCTGGTGCTGGAGTTCGGTCTGTTCCTGCCGGTGACGCTCTACGCGCTGTGGCCGCGCATCACGGCGCGCGTGCGCGGCGAGCCACCGCCCCACCTGCGCGTGATCGCGGGCAACGCCGCCCCGCCCGCGGCCGCCGCGCCGAGCGCGACCACCGACGACGCTCCGATGCGATCCAGCGGCTAGCACCACCGCCGACACCGTGCCGTCGGATAAGCGGGCCCAACCGCCCTTTGTGAGTCCCCGGACCGGGGGAGATCGGTTAACCTCCCCGGCATGTTCCTCCGCAAAGAACGCGCCGCCGTTCGGAACGCCACGCGTGCGATCCGGGATCTGGTGCTGCGCCCCGGGCGCGAGCTGGCCGCCGGTGGGCTGGGCGGCGGGTTCAGCAGCGGGCTCAACGCGCTTTCGTTGCTGGCCTCGGGCCCGCTGCGCCAGATGCCCGAGATGGCGGCGCGGCTGCCGGGCGCCCTGAAGGATCTGGGCGACCGCGTGACCGCCATCCCGGGGGCGCGCCGCCGCGCGCCGGCCCTGGCCTTCGCGGCGCAGGCTCTGGCCGGCAGCGTCCGCCACGGCGTGGCCGTGCGCGAGCGCTACCTGAACCTGCTGGCCGCGGCCATGGACGACCAGACGTCCGAGCGGGTCCACCCCGGATTCCTGAACGTGCTGCGCCAGCTGAGCGCGGACGAGGTCCTGCTGGTCAGCCAGTTCCAGCACGACGGGCCATACCCGCTGGTCACGGTCGTGGCTCGCTACAAGTACGGCGGCCCGATCACGACCGAGCTGCGCAACTACAGCCTACTGGGCGTCGCCGCCGGCTGCGAACACCCGGAGCGGGTGCCGTTCTACATCGACAACCTCTGCCGGCTGGGACTGACCGAAATCCGGACGGTGCGGGTCTCGGACGACACGCGGTCGTTCAAGGCGGTCGAGCAGAGCCCCGAGGTGCAGGCGGCGATCGCGCGCATCGAGGCCAATCCGCCGGCGCCGCTCAAGGAACCGGCCAAAGACGACGACGGCGATCGCGTGGTCCCCGACGTCCAGCGCAAGGCGCTGTACGTCACCGACTTCGGACGCCGGTTTTACGAAGCTTGCGAGTACCGCCCCGACCCCGCCGAGCGTTGATCCCGCGCCTTTCCGGTTTTTCGCCATGGACACCCAGACGCCGCCTCCCCCTGCGCCCGCCGCACCGACAGAGCGCGAGCCGCTGTCGCTGGGGGAGATCCGCGACGTCTGGCCGCTGCTGACGCAGGAGGATCGCGTCCAGGGGTTCCTGCTGCTGCCCCGCGACGAGGCGGAGGACTTCTTCTTC
>CAZJMY010000515.1:0-1511 GCA_964546845.1 uncultured Myxococcales bacterium
ACGGCCGCGACCCGGGCGGGACGCGCGGAGCGGGCGGCGCGCGCGGCAGGCGCGGGGGCGCGGCGGCTCACGAGGCCTTCGCCTCCGCCGCCAGACGCCCGACCGCGGCCCGAAACACCTCGGCCCGATGCGCGTAGTCGCGGAACATGTCGAAGCTGGAGCAAGCCGGCGACAGCACCACCGCGTCGCCACGCCGCGCGTGCCGGTGCGCCGCCGTGACGGCCGCCTCCAGCGTGGGGGCACGATCGACTGTGACGCGCCCCTGGAAGGCGGCCTGGATCTTGTCCGCCGCCTCGCCGATCAGCACGGCGCCCCGGCCGACCCGTGCCATCACGTCGGCCAGCGGCGCGTAGTCGCCGCCCTTGTCACGGCCACCGGCGATCAGCACCACGGGACGCGGGAAGCCGTCCAGCGCCGCGACCACCGCGCCGACGTTCGTCCCCTTCGAGTCGTCGTAGTAGGCGACGCCGTCCACCTCGGCCACCAGCTCCATCCGGTGGGCGAGCGGACGGAAGGCGAGCAGGCCGGCCCGCGCCGCCTCGGGCGAGGCGCCCGCCAGCCGGGCGGCCAGCAGCGACGCCAGCGCGTTGGCCTGGTTGTGGCGCTGCCCGGCGAGCCACGGCAGGTCCGCCCGATAGCTCTCCACGGCCTGACCCGGCAAGCGAACCAGCAGCTGCCCCGGCGCCAGCCAGGCCCCTTCGTCCAGCGGCCGCGCGATCGAAAACGACAGCCGCCGGCTGGGCGCCGCCGCCACCGCCCCGGCCGCGACCGGATCGTCGGCGTTGACGACCGCGAAGTCGGCCGCCGCCTGGGCCGCGAAGATCCGCGCCTTCGCCGCCGCGTAGCCGTCCATCCCGTCGTAGCGATCCAGATGGTCGGGGGTGATGTTCAGCAGCACGGCCACGCGCGGGCGGAAGGTCTCGACCGTCTCTAGCTGGAAGCTGGACGCCTCGACGACGCAGAAACCGCCCTCGCCCGCCGCGGGCGTCCCCACGGCCTCCGCCAGCGGCTCGCCCAGGTTGCCCCCCACGAACGTGGGCCGGCCGGTCGCGCGCAGCATCTCGCCGATCAGCGTGGTCGTCGTCGACTTGCCGTTGGTGCCGGTGATGGCGACGACGGGCGCCGTCACGAACCGGCTGGCCAGCTCCAGCTCGCCCGTGATCGCCACGCCGGCCGCCCGCGCCGCGGCCAGCTCGGGGATCTCCGGCACGCCCGGGGACAGCACGATCCGGTCCGCGCCCACGAACGTCTCCCGCCGGTGGCCGCCCAGCTCGCGCGCGACGGCCGCCGGCAACGCCGCGACCGCGGCAGCCAGGTCGGCGGCGGTGCGCTTGTCGGTCACGGTGACCCGGGCGCCGTTCGCCGCGCACAGCTGCGCCGCCGCGATCCCGGATCGCCCGAGACCGACGACCAGCACGCGCTTGTTGGCGAGATCCAGCGTCATCTGACCTTGAGGGTCGTGATGAGCCCCAGGATCGCGCAAGCGAACGAGACAATCCAAAAACGCACCA
>CAZJMY010000516.1:0-9301 GCA_964546845.1 uncultured Myxococcales bacterium
TCCTCGAACCCGATCGCGAACGCCGTCATCCGCCGGCGCGAGGTGCGCGCCGCCGCCGCGGCCACCGTCGACGAGTCGATGCCGCCGCTCAGGAAGATGCCCACCGGCACGTCGGAGACCAGCTGCGCCTCGACCGACGCCTCGATCGCCGTCCACACGCGCTCGGCGCGCGCGGCGTCGTCACCCGCCGCGACGCCGTCGCTGGCCACCTGCAGGCGCCAGAAGGGGCGCGGCGCCTCCAGCCGCCCGTCGCGCCAGGTCACCGTGTGCCCGGGCGGAAGCTTCTTCACCGCCGCGACGATGGTGTGCGGCGGATGGACGTAGTCGGAGAAGAAGTACGAGCCCAGCCCGGCCGCGCTCAGCGTGCGATCGACGCCCCCGTGAGCCAGCACCGCCGTCAGCTCGGAGCCGAACACCAGCCCGCCGCCCGGCAGCTCGGCGTAGTAGAGCGGCTTGATCCCGCAGCGGTCGCGGGCCAGCGTCAGCTGCCCGGACCGCCCGTCCCACACGGCGAACCCGAACATGCCGTCCAGCGCGGACACGCCCGCGGCGCCGTGCTCCTCGAGGTGGTGCAGGATCGTCTCGGTGTCGCTGCTGCGCGTGCGGAAGACGTGGCCCCGCTGCTCCAGCGCGGCGCGCAGCGGCGGATCGTTGTACAGCTCGCCGTTGTAGACGATGACGACGCGGCCGTCCTCGTTGGCCATCGGCTGAATGCCGCCCGCCAGGTCGATGATCGCCAGCCGCCGGTGCCCCAGCACCACCTGCCACGGACCGGCCTGCTGCTGCCAGCGCCCCTCACCGTCGGGCCCGCGATGCGCGATGGCGGCCAGCATGCGCGGCAGCGCCGCCGGGTCGACGTCGCGCGCGATGAACCCGGCAAACCCGCACATGCGTCAGGACGGGGGCGGGAAGCCGACGCGCGTGCCGATCCCGTACGAGCTGTGGCGCTGCGACTCGAAGTGCGTGCGCACGATGAGCTCGGCCAGGATGCCGGTGCCGATCGACTGCACGCCCATGAGCGCCGACGTCACCGCGATCAGGAACAGCGGGTTGCGGTGCACCCAGATGTTGTAGGCGATCTTCTCGTAGCCGACGAAGGCCGAGATCGCCGCCGAGATGAACAGCATCAGCAGCCCCAGCCCGCCGAAGACGTAGATCGGCTTGGTCTGGTACCGGCGCATGAACCAGATGGTGGTCATGTCCAGCATGACCTTCACCGTGCGCATCAGACCGTACTTGGACTTGCCGGCGACGCGCGGCCGGTGGTTGACGACCACCTCGCCGACGCGCCCGCCCAGCCCCTCGGCCAGCACCGAGATGAACCGGTGCATCTCGCCCCAGAGGCGCATCTGGTCGGTCAGCTCCTTGCGGTAGATCTTCAGCGAGCAGCCGAGGTCGTGAATCTTCGCGCCGGTCACCTTGCGGATCAGAGCGTTCGCGATCCGCGACGGGACCTTGCGCAGCAGGAAGCCGTCCTTGCGGTCGCGGCGCCAGCCCGTGACCATGTCGTAGCCCTCGTCCAGCTTGGCGATCAGCTTGGGGATGTCGCGCGGATCGTTCTGGCGGTCGGCGTCCATCGTGACGATCAGCGCGCCCGTGGCCGCCTGGAACCCGGCGTCGAACGCCGCCGACTGCCCGGCGTTGCGCCGGAACAGCAGGGCCTTCACGTACGACCGCTCGGACGCGAGCTGCCGCAGGATCTCCGGGCTCTCGTCGCGACTGCCGTCATCGACGGCGATGATCTCGAACGATTTGCCGGTCGGCAGCAGAACCGCCGCGATCTCGTCGATCAGCGGAACCAGGTTCTCGCGCTCGTTGTGGATGGGGAGGACGACGCTGATGTCCATGTCCGGGGGCAGGGCGCTTTTAGCACGCTCACCGGGGCCGATGGGCATTCGGGATGCCACCCCGGGGGTCCCACAACGCCCGCACGGTCGCCTGAGCGCGGGCTTCGGCCGCCGTCGGCGTGCGGCCGTACTGCCCAAGCGCGACCAGAAAGACAGCCGCCAGGCCGGTCGCGACGCCCGCGTGGGTCAGGCGACGGCGCCCGTCGGACGGGTCCCCGCCCCCAGCGACCAGAGCCAGCGCGCCCGCCACGACTGCGATGATCGGCGACAGGGCCGCGACGCCCCGCAGACCCAGCACCCAGCCCGCGCCGTAGGGCGTGTAGCCCTGCTCCACCAGCGGGAACGCCAGCTGGAAGACGGGATTGCGCAGCGCCTCCGGGTAGTGGGGGTAGACCGCCCCCGACACCACGTTCAGAACCACCGACACGATCGTGAGGGCCACCAGCCCCGCGGTCGCCCAGCGGCGCCGCGCGATGGGGGCCCACAGGCGCAGGATCGGGAGGTACAGGAACGGCACCACCGCCGCGATGTAGCGCGGGCCCACGCACCACCCCGCCCGCCAGTTGCTCATGCCCGCCAGGAACAGGAACATCGAGGCGGCGATCGCCAGCACCAGGTAGCCCTCGCGCCGCGCCGGCCCCCGCCTGGCCAGCCAGAGGGCGCCCGCCAGCCCGGGCAGCAGCACCGGCGAGAACGCGAACAGCCCGTACGCCGGTGACGCCAGGAAGACCGGGAACGCGCCGAGCTGCGGCCACGACAGCCCGTGAAACCCGGCCGCGTGCGCCGTCTGCGCGAACACCGGGTTCTCGATGTTGGCGTAGGGAAAGGCCCAAGGCTTGCCGAACAAGGCCTGGTGGTACGCGCCCAGCGCAATGGCCGGCGGCACGGTCCCCGCGATGAACCACAGCCCGCGCGCGCGGTGCCAGATCAGCGCCGCCGCCGCCAGCGCCAGCGCGACCAGCAAGACCTGGTACTCCAGCACGACGGCGGCTCCCGCCAGCACCCCGGCCGCGACCAGGCGCGCGGGCAGCCGGACCGGCGGCGCGTCCCGCGGGTCGTCGATCAACATGAAGGCGCCGAACGCCGCCGCTGCGGCCAGCGCGTGCCCGACGAACATCCCGCCGTACGGGTACAGCATCGTCCCCAATCCCAGCGCCACCACAGCCAGATCGCGCCCGAACGCCGACCCCGTCACTCGCTCGGCGTAGCGGGCGAAAGCCCACAGAAAGGCGCACATCGGCAGCTTCACGGCGAAGAGCCGCAGCCAGAACGTGATCGCCCGCTTGCCGGGCGGCGGCCGGCCCAGCCAGTGATCCACCTTCATTTCGGTGACCAGGATCGGCACGCCCAGGAGACTCACACCGGGCGCCTTGCTGGAGTAGACGTGCCTCTCGTTCTTGGCCTTGTCGTTGACGTACCCCCACTCGCGAACGACGTCGTCGATCTCCAGGACCCCATGCGCCGCCACCGCGCGGGTCGCCCAGACGCGGACGTTCTCGTTCGGGTTGTTCAGCGGCTCGAAGTACGGCGAGGCGAACAGATAGGCGGCGCTGACCAGCAGCCAGGCCGCGTGGCGCCGCAGCAGCGCCGGCCTTGGGTTCCGCACCATCCGGGCGGAGGGTACCAGATCGCCCTCGATCCGACGGGGACGGGGGGGACGCTACCGGCGGCTGGCCTTGCGCGGTCCGAGCCGCTCTTCCAGGCGATCGAGCTCCGTGTCGAACAGGCTCGAGCTGAACGGAAACAGCGTGACGTTCGCAGCGCCCGCCATCAGGGCCGGCTTTTCCACCGCGTCCGTCATCGTCGAGGTCCCGGCCACCACGCGCGACCGGCGGCCGGCCCGGCTGGTCAGGCTGGACAGGACGTGGCACGCGTCGAAGGCGTGAACGTTCGCCAGCCCCAGGTCCAGAAACGTCAACTCGGGCCGGTAGCGCTCGGCCAGGCACAGCCCGATCGACATGCCGGTGGCGACCATTCCGCCGAGGTCCGGGTGGCGTCCCAGCGCCTGCCCCAGCTCGGCCCGCCCTTCACCGTTCGAGGACACCAGCAACACGACGCCGCGCCCCCCTGCCTCGAACTTGGCGCTGTCCAGGGCGAACAGCGAGGCGTCGCTCGCGACTTCCAGGGGCTCGGCGCGGCCGGCGCCCCGCTTCTTCTTGTCCCCTTCGGGTTTCGCGGAACCGGCCAGCTGGCGGTGCGCCTGCTCGACCGTCAGCGTCCCGGAGGCCATGGCCACCAGCAGCATCGTCTCGACGTCCAGGGCATCCGCCAGCCGGACCAGGTACTCGGCCCGATCGACGTACATCTGCCCCTCTTTCCAGCGGACGGCGCGGGAATGCTCGAATCCGAGGATGTTCGCCAGGTCACGTTCCCGGGTGTCGGGCCCGCGCAGCTCGCGCAACCGCTCCATACAGAATCTCCAGAGCTCTTTTGACGGAGGATGTCGAAGCATTTTCATCGCTTTGCTCGCTGCGGCACGTTCACTGTAGGCAAGTGCATCCTGATTGCAAACCCCGTGTAACCGCACGTGGTTCCGCCGAGAATTTCGCGTAAACGAGCCAAAATTCAGTCGCTATTTGTAGTCACGACTCTGTAGCCCGGTGACCGAGACAAACCCTTTTGGCCACCTCAGGCAAGATTTTGCTCGCCGCTTTGCAAAATTTCGCCTGGGGCGGAAAACTGTGGGCCGGCACACGGGTGAGCGCCACCCTCTTGTTCGTAAATTTTTAGTCGCCACCCGGATCTGCCGTAGTCTGCCAACGCGCATGCTGCGTCATAGACGGGTGTGGGTTTCAGGAATGGCACTCCTGGTGCTGGGACTGGGTTGCGGGATCGCGATACGGCGCGACCTGTCGACCGTGCCGCCGGGACAGGTCGGGTTCGACGACATGTGCGGGCTGCAGGAATACTTCGACGCCCTGGAGATCAAGACGTCGCCCGCCCCGCGCATCGTCAGCGCCCTGGACCTGGAGGGGGAAAGCGGCGGCAAGCAGATACGCGGTGGCAAGGAGAAGTTCGAGTTCTCGAACGACTTCCAGCTGAAGACGCTGCGCCGCGTGCTGCATGAGAACTGGCGGCGGCTGCCCGACAAGCTGGATACGGCCGACAAGATCGAACTCGAGGTGCGCTGGTCCGAGAAGGCGGCCGCCAAGCGGGTGACCACCGACGGCACCTCCGAGCTCACGATCGGGACCGAGACGTTCGAGCTGCCGTACCACCCCTGCCTGTCCGAGCTGCTGTACGGCGAGCCGCTCTACAAGCAGCGCCGGATCATCTGGGGCCTGCCGCTGCCGACGCCCCCGCCCGATGCCGGCGTGCCCGCGGCGCCGCCGGCCGTCCCTCCGGCCGCCTCGTCTCCGGACGCCGCCGCGCCGCCCGATGCCGGCCGCCGCGACTGAACGCCCCTCAGCCCGCCGCGCTCTCGAGCCATCCCTGCAGCCAGGAGCCGGCGAACAGGTAGGCGACCGCCGCAGCCGCCAGGAAAGGTCCGAACGGGATCTGCACGTGGCGCAGCGGCTCTGCGGACCGCGTCTTGCGGCGGGAGATCAGCGCCACCGGCAGGCTGACCGCCGCGCCCGTGAAGGCCGCCCCGAAGACCACGAACGGCAGCGCCTTCCAGCCGAGCACGGCGCCCACGACGGCCAGCAACTTGCCGTCTCCCAGACCCAGCCCTTCGCGCTTGAGCACGTAGTAGTAGAAGTCCGCGATCAGCCGGAAGACCAGGTAGCCGGCGGCCGCGCCGATCAGGCGGTCGAGCCAGCCGGGGCCGTGCGCCCCGAAACCGGCCAGGTACAGGACGGCGATGGCGGGCAACGTGATCACGTCCGGCAGCAGGCGCGTTGCGAGGTCGATGAAAGACAGCACGAGCATGACGGCCGAAAACGCGAAGTAGCAGGCGAAGCGCGCCACGCGAACGCCGGCCGCCTCTCCCGGATCGGCGGCGACGAACTTCCACCAGATCGCCGCCGCCAGCAGCGCCGCCAGCGCCTCGACCAGCGGGTAGCGCGCCGAGATGGGCGCCCCGCAGGCGCGGCACCGCCCCCGCAGCCACAGGTACGACAGGATCGGTACGTTGTCGGACGCCCGGATGGCCGCGCCGCACGCGAGGCAGCGTGACCCGGGGTGCACGATGGACTCGCGCCGCGGGACCCGGGCGATGACCACGTTGCAGAAGCTGCCCCAGACGGCGCCGAACAACGCGGCCATCGCCGTCGCCAGCGGCGACGACAGGAGGGCGGCCGTATCATCCATGCGGCTCGATGCTAAGGTTCGCGGGGCCTTGAAGGGAAAATATCGTTCCTCGTGCCGCCCGCTGGGGCTGTTGCTGGTGGTGGCCGCCGGCTGCCATGCGCGCCCACCGGAGACGGGGCCGCACCGGGTCTCGGTGGGCGAGGCGGTGAAGCCCGCGGTCATGGCGGCCGCCCTGCGCCACCTGGGCGGGGCGCACTACCACGCGATCCTGAAGATGAGCGCCGGGCGCCCGGGCACCGCACCCGTCACGGTCACGACGACCACAGACGTCTGGCTGGACCGGGCGGGCAACTACAAGGTCCACGAAGACAACGACCGAGACGGCGGGCGGGACGTCGTCCTTTACGGGCACGAGCTGGCCGTTGCGCTACGCTATGGAAAGATGATCCGACGGGTGGCCGAAGAGCCGGAGCCGACGCGCCTCCTCGAGCAGGCGCTGGGCGGGCCGTGGGCCGCGTTCGAGGTTGCCGGGCCGCGGCTGCGGGTCGACAACGCCGGACCGGAACTGGTGGGCGGCGCGGCCGCCACGCGCTACACGCTGGGGCTGAACGATGCCGGGTCCGCCGCTGCGGCCCCGCACGTCTACGGGCTGCGGGCCTGGCGGGCGGGCCTGACGGTCGGCTCCGTCGCGGGGCGGGCGGTGATCGACGACGCCACGGGCGCGCTGATGGCCATCGACCTCACCGTGGGGTTCCAGTCCAAGGCCGACTCGGGTGAAGAGGCCGGAACGATCGAGGTGCACACGGCGCTGGCCGACGTCGCCTCGACGCCCCCGGTCCAGCGCCCGGCCGCCGAAGAGCTGGTGCTGCGCCAGCGAACGGTGCCCGAGGCGCGCGAGCTGCTGCGCGGCCTGGCCGAGCCGAATCACCGGGCGCCGGCCGCCCCGAAGGAGCGCCAGCCATGACCGACGGGCCAGAGGACAGCGGCCGCGCCAACGGCCACAGCCGACCGGCCGGGGTGCCGGAGCTGGTGTCGCCGGCGGCGCCCCAGCCGTCGATCGACCACTTGCGCGAGAACCGGCGCCTCATCGTGCGCCGGTCGCTGCTCGCCACGGCGGTCGGGGGCGTCATCCCGATCCCGGTCCTGGACGATTACTTCGCCGGCCGCGTCAAGGCCGGGATGCTGATCAAGCTGGCCGAGCGCCGGCAGGTGGACATCGGTCAGTCCCCGGCGGAGCTGCTGGGCGATCCGCGGGAAGGCACCGCCGTCCGCAACGCCACGCTGACGGCGGCGACGCTGCTGGCGTTGAAGCTGGCCTGGCGGAAGTTCCTCGCGTTGCTGGCGATCGGGCGCCGCGCCGAGGACATGGTCACCACTTTCCAGCTGGGGACGTTGTTCGACCACTACTGCAGCAAGCTGCACGTGGGCGGCGCCATCGACCGCAACCAGGCGGTGTTGCTGCGCGGGGCGATCTTCGGCGCCCTGGCGGAGTCCGAGCGGGCGGCGCTGATCGGCGCCTTCCAGGATGGCGGGCGCGTGCTGGCGCGTTCCGCGCTGGAGGCGCCCAGCTGGATGAGCGCGCGCATCGAGCGGGCGGCCCGGCGCTGGTCCGAGACGGGCGGCCGGACGGCCGATCCGGGAGACCTGGCCGAGCCGGACGCGGAAGAAGCGCGCTGGCTGGATCGCGCGTCCGCGGCCGTCGAGGAGCGCCTGGGCCGCGCCGGCCAGAGCTACCTGACCCGGCTGATCCTCGCCTTCGAGCGGCACCTCAAGGCGGCGGTCGAGGCCGCCGCGCGCGCCCCGGCCCCGCATCCCCCGGCGCCCTAGCGGCACCTGGCGGTCGCCCCGGCGCTTTGCTACATTGCCCCTAGGTGAGAAAAACGCAGCGCCCGACCGGGGCGAAGGTCAAGAAGGCCAAGGCAGAGACGAAGCGCGGCGCGGGCAGTCGCCTGGCAGCGGCGCGGATTCCGGTCCGCGGGGCCTCCAAATCCGCCAGCAAATCTGGCGCGGCCAAGTCTGGTTCGAGCAAGTCCGGTTCCAGCAAGTCGGGTTCCAGCAAGTTGAAGCTGAATCGGCGTGGGCTGGCCGCCGAGGCGCCGAAGCCGTCGCGCAACGAAGCCGACCTGCAGGCGACACGCGACCTGGCCGTGGCCGCGATGGAGGCCGCTCTCGACAAGCGCGCGCTGGATCCCGTGCTGATCGACGTCTCCGGCATGGGCAGCTACACCGACTTCATCGGCATCGTGAGCGGCCGCAGCGACCGGCAGGTCGACGCGATCGCCGAGAGCGTCTCGCAGACCATGAAGGGGCGCGGCATCTACGCGCTGGGACGCGAGGGCTCGGGCAACGGGCGCTGGACGCTGCTCGACTTCGGCGCGTTCGTGATTCACGTCTTCTATCACCCGGTCCGCGAGTTCTACGATCTCGAGAGCCTGTGGATCGAGGCGCCGCGCGTGAAGCTGGCGGTGCCGCCGGAGTCGTCGCTGGCTCAGGCCGACGCGCTTTACGGCGCGCTCTGACCGGGTGAAGATCGTCGTCCTGGCGGTCGGCAAGCTGCGCGACCGCCACCTGGCGACGCTGATCGACGACTACGTCGCCCGCGCGCGCCACCATCTGCCGCTGGAGATCGTCGAGGTCGAGGACGACGCGGCGCTCGCGCGGCGCTGGCCCGAGGGCGGCGAGGTGATCGCGCTGGAGGTCACGGGCGAGAGCTGGAGCACCGAGCTCCTCGCCCGCCAGCTGGAGCGCCGGATGACGCGCGGGACCCGGACCCTGACGTTCGTGATCGGGGGCGCCGACGGGATTCCGGCGCCCCTGTCGGCGCGCGCCGGCGTCCGGCTGTCATTGTCGGCGTTGACGCTGCCGCACCGCCTGGCCCGCTTGATCCTGTGCGAGCAGATCTACCGCGCGCTCACCATCATCCGCGGCGAGCCCTACCACCACTAGACCAACTTCACGTCCAACCGATGGGACCCGGCTCCGCTCGCCTTCGACGAGGGGCGGGCGGCTCGTGTGGTGCCCTCCCGTGCTCGAACAGGTCCTCGCGGTCGGGCCGAGATCTGGCCAACGCTCGCGTGGAAATTCTGCGGAGAGGGACTCAACGCACCTGGCAACTCAACCCGCTATTCTTGGGAGCGAGCGTTCAAGGTGGAGCGAGCTGCGGGTTGAGAAGCGGGAGGAGTGGGTGTCCCCTCCGCGCGCAGTTCCGCAGCGTCTACGGCGCGTGCCGAGCAGATCCGGGCCCGACCGCGAGGACCTGTTTG
>CAZJMY010000517.1:0-3181 GCA_964546845.1 uncultured Myxococcales bacterium
CGCGACGCGCGCCGCGACAGCCGCCGGCGCCGCGACCAGCGCGGTCGACCCGCCCTGCGCGCGCTCGGCGCGGTGCGTGCGCCACGACGCCAGGCCCAGGGCCGCGATGGAGACCGCCGCCGCGCCGGCCAGCGCGCCGACCCCGAAGATCCGCAGGGACATCCACCAGGGGCGCTCGTGCTTCTCCAGCGCCCCTTCGACCGCCAGCCACAGGGTGGGGGGCGGCTCCGGGCGATCGAGCTGGCGCGCCGCGGCCGCCAGCGCCCCCAGCTGGCCGACGGCGGCCGTGCACGCCGCGCAGGACGCCACGTGCGCGCGCACGCGGGCCGCCTCCGCAGGTGGAAGATCGCCGTCGGCGAAGGCGGAGAGCGTTTCGTCGGAGAACGTTGCGCAGACGGGATACTGCTGGTCCGTCATGTGGGTGGGTTCAATCGTTTTCCAGTGCCGTCGCCGTGATGCCGTCCGCCTGCAGGATCGCGCGCAACCGCGCCCGCGCCTTGTGGAGCTGCGATTTCGACGTCCCCACGTGGCACTTGAGGATGGCGGCGATCTCTTCGTGCTCCAGCCCCTCGACGTCGTGCAGGACGACCACGGTGCGGTAGCCAGCGGGCAGCTCGGCCAGCGCCCGTTCCAGGCGCGCGCGCAGGACGGCGTCGCCGCCGGCGGGCTCGGCGGCCGGCTGCGTCTCGACGCCGCCCGCTTCGGACTGGTTGTCGTCGATGGGCAGGCGCGCACCGGCGCGCCGGCTGCGATGCGACAGCGCCGCGTTGACGGCCAGCCGGTAGATCCAGGTCGACAGCGCCGCGTCGCCGCGGAACTTGGGCAGGCCGCGAAAGATGCGGATGAACGCCTCTTGGGCGACCTCTTCGGCGTCGCTGGGCCCGACGATCCGCAGCGCCAGCCCGTACACGCGCCGCTTGTAGCGGTGGTAGAGCGCCTCGCGGCTGCCGGGGTCACCCCGCTTGACCGAGGCGATCAACGCCGTGTCGTCCGCCGCGCGCGACTCCGCCGGTGCCAGCAATCCCTCGAGCGTGGTGACCGCGGTGACGCCGTACATCGTCGTGTGGGGTGGTTTGATGGGCATCGCGCGGTTCGGGTTGCCTGAAGCGGTACCACTCCAGACGACGCAGGCCGTCGCGTCAAGGGAGGGCCGTCACAAAGGTGGTAGATTGCCCGCCCCATGCGGGTCGTCGTCCTGGCCTGTTTCTTCCTGTCGGGCGCCTCCGGGTTGATTCTGGAGATGCTCTGGACCCGGATGCTGACCCTGGTTTTCGGGTCTACCACGCTGGCGGTCTCGACGGTGTTGACCGCCTTCATGGGGGGCCTGGGTCTGGGGTCGTACCTGGCCGGCCGGTACGCCGATCGCCTCAAGAACCCGGTGCGGGCGTACGCCCTGGCCGAAGCCGGCATCGGCCTCTACGCGCTGCTGGTGCCGCTGGTGATGCTGGCCTACCCGGGGTTGAACCGGGCCCTGTGGAGCGCGTTCGGTGACCGCTACGCGCTGCTGTCGGTGCTGCGATTCATCGCGTCAGCGGGCCTCTTGCTGGTGCCGACGACGTTGATGGGCGCGACGCTGCCGTTTCTGGCCCGTCACTTCGTCACCCGCCCCTGGGAGCTGCGCCGCATCGGGCTGCGCATCGGGACGCTCTACTCCGTGAACCTGTTCGGAGCCGTGACCGGGGCGTTCTGCGCGGGGTTCATCTTCCTGCCGACCATGGGGCTGCGCTGGACCAACGTCACGGCGGCGTCGTTCGACCTGGTGCTGGCGGGGGCGATCCTGGTCGCGCGCCGGGTCTTGCCCCCGGACGCCGGCGGCGAAGGCATCTCGATCGACGAGCGTCTGGACGCGGCCGCCGCGGCCGCCAATCTGGAGGGGCCGGTGTTGCCCCCGCCGCCTGCCGTCGACGACCGTTCGCGGCGCGCCGCGCTGGGGGCCTTCGCCGTGTCGGGCGCGACGGCGATGACCCTGCAGGTCCTCTGGACGCGCGCGCTGGCCGTGCTGCTCGGGTCGTCGATCTTTTCGTTCACGCTCATCCTGCTGGCGTTCCTCATCGGCCTCGGCATCGGCGCCGCGCTGTTCGGACGGGCCAGCCAGCGCACGCCGCACCCGGTCCGGTGGCTGGCGCTGCTGCACCTCGGGACAGCGGTCGCCGTCGGCGCCACGTACCTCTTCACCGACCGGATGCCGTACGTCTTCACCTGGCTGCTGCAGTCGACCAGCTTCGCGGTCGACACGATCCTGGCCTGTCAGTTCGTGATGGCCTGCATGATCCTGCTGCCGGCGACGATCCTCATGGGCGGCGTCTTCCCGCTGACCATGCGGATCGCGGCGGGCGGGCTGGAGTCGGTGGGCCGCGACGTCGGGCACGCGTACGCGCTGAACACCGTGGGCGCGATCGTGGGATCGTTTCTGTCGGGGTTCGTCGTCCTGCCCAAGCTGGGCCTGCAGCGCGGGATCTACGTGGCCGTGGCGATCGACCTGGCGCTGGCGGCGCTGCTGTTCGGGGTCGCGCCCCAGCTGCCCGCGCGCAGGCGGCGGGCCGGCATCGCGGCCGCCGTCGCGCTGGCCGTGCTGGGCCTGCTGCTGCCGCGCTGGAACCTGGTCACGTTCTCGTCGGGCTTCTTCCGCATGTCAGTCGCGCGCGAGTACATCAGCCGCAAGATCCGCAAGCACGTCTGGAAGGATCCCAAGCTGGTCTTCTACGAGGACGGCGTGGCCACGACCGTCACCGTCGACCAGTGGGACGCCAAGACCTACTCGCTGAAGAACAACGGCAAGGTCGACGCCTCGAACGACGCTGACATGCCGACGCAGATCATGGTCGGCCTGTTGCCGCTGCTGTTCTACGACCACCCGGCGCCGCCCAAGGTGGCGCTGGTCGGCTTCGGGTCGGGCGTCACCGCTGGCGCGATCACGCAGTACCCGATCGGCTCGCTGGAGGTGGTCGAGCTGGAGCCGGCGATCTACCGCGCGTCGCGTTTCTTCGAGAACGACAACCACCGCCCGCTGCAGAACCCGCAGGTCACGGCCCGGGTCGGTGACGGGCGCAACTTCCTGACCCAGCGCAAGGACAAGTTCGACGTCATCGTCAGCGAGCCGTCCAACCCCTGGCTGACCGGCGTGTCGAACCTGTTCACGCGCGAGTACTTCCGCGACGTCAAGCGGCGCCTGGCGCCCGAC
>CAZJMY010000518.1:0-1182 GCA_964546845.1 uncultured Myxococcales bacterium
CCCCGTAGCTCAATTCGCTCTCGCCCTCGATCACCGCCACCGCCTCAGGCGCCCGCTCCGCGTGCTCGTCGAACAGCCCCCCCAGCGACGCCTCGCGCGGGTACGGCCGCGTCGTCGCGTTCCACCCCTCGACCACCTGCCGCCGCTCGCCAGCCGGCAGCACGTCGATCGCGCTCACCGGCATCTCCGGCGCGCGTTCCAGCGCCTCCACCACCCCCCGCAGCGCCGCCTCCATCATCGCGCACACCCGCGCCGCTGCCACCGGCGCGCTCACCTGCGCCGTCAACACGAACCCGCGCCCCAGATCGTCCACCGACAGCGTCAGCGGGTAGTTGCTCCGCTCCTCGCCCCACAGAGCCTCGATGCCCTCCGCCTCGCTCGCGCCGGGATTTGCGTCGGCCACCGCTTCGTCCGCGCTGTGGCGATAGTTGAGGAGCGCGCTGAACAGCGGCGTTCCCGCCGTCACGCCGCTCGCCCGCTGCGCCTCTACCAACGACGCGTGCTCGTGCTCCAGCAGCGCCGCGAGATCCGCGTGCACGGCCAGCAGCGACTTCTCCGCGCCCTCCGCCCCGACGCTGACACGCACAGGCAGCGTGTTGATGTACAGACCCAGCGCCGCGTTTGCGCGCGCACCCACTTGCACGCGCCCGAACAGCACCGTCCCGAACGCCACCTCGCGCCGGCCAGCCGCGCGGCTGACCACCATCCCGAACGCCAGGTGCATCAGGCTGGCCGCGCTCACCCCCAGACGCCGTGCTTCCTTCCGGATGTCCGCCGCCAGCTCCTCCGCCAGCTCCAGCCGCGCCTCCTCGACCGTCCTCCCATCACCCTGCACGTCCAGCAGCCCGTAAGGCGCCGTCGACTCCGTCAGATCTCCCAGCCGCTCCCGGAAATACGCCGCGTGCTGCTCACGGCTCACGCCCAGACGCGCCTCCGCCACGAACGCCCGGAACGGCGCCGGCGCGCCCAGCTCATCGCCGCGCCCCGTCTCCAGCAGAACCGTCTCCGCCACCACCCGCTCCAACGTCGCGTGGTCCATCACCAGGTGGTGCGCCAGCAGCATCAACACCCAGCGATCGCTTTCTCCGTCGTGCGCCGCGTACCCGCGCAACAGCGGCGCCTCGCCGATGTCCAGCCGGTGGACCCGCGGCTGATATCGCTCCTTCAGCTGCTCCGCCACAC
>CAZJMY010000519.1:0-1058 GCA_964546845.1 uncultured Myxococcales bacterium
CACGCACATCGCGCCCGACGGCGTGGCGCGCGCGGTGCGGCTGATGGACGAGTGGGGGATCGACGGGATGGTGAACCTGTCGGGCATGCACCCGGGGCCGCCTCAGCACATCCTCGAGCGGCAGCTGGCCGCTGCGGCCGAGAGCCACGGTCGCATCGCCGTCTTCACGACGCCCGACTTCCGCCTGGTGGTCCGCCGCCCCGACTACGGCGCGGCGATGGCCGAGCAGCTGAGCGAGGCGCGCCGCCTGGGTGCCATCGGCCTCAAGATCACCAAGGGGCTGGGCCTGGGTTACCGCGCGCACGACGGCGTCCACCTGCTGGCCGTCGACGACCACGGCCTGGACGCCCTCTTCGAGCGGGCCGGCGCGCTGGGCATGCCGGTCGCGATCCACTGCGGCGATCCGAAGGCCTTCTGGAAGCCGGCCACGCCCGACAACGAGCGATGGGACGAGCTGCAGGCCCATCCCGAATGGTCGTTCGCGGGCGCCGGCGTGCCGTCGTGGCAAGAGCTGTACGACGCCTTCGAGCGGCTGGTAGCGCGCCACCCCAAGACGACCTTCATCGGCGTCCACTTCGGCAACGACCCGGAAGATCCCGACAACGTGGCGCGCATGCTGGACCGGCACCGCAACCTGGTGGTCGACACGGCCGCGCGCGTGCCCGAGATCGGCCGCCACCCTCAGGAGCGGATGCGGCGCTTCTACGCGAAGTATCAGGACCGCGTGCTCTTCGGGACCGACACGGGCATCGGCGCCGAGCAGGAAGACATGATGTACGGGTCGAACGGCGCCACACCCCCGACGCGCGCGGACGAGGTCCGCTTCTTCACCCAGACCTGGCGCTACTTCGAGACGCCCGAACGCCAGCTCGAGAGCCCGACCCCCATCCAGGGGCGCTGGAAGATCGACGGCGTCGGGCTCCCCGCGGATGTGCTGCGCAAGCTCTACTTCGACAACGCCGCCCGCGTCTTGCGCTGGCAGCCCCACCCGCCGTAGCGACGCGCGCCGACGGCCGCGCCCCTCGCCTCCGCCCTTGACTGAGAGCCGACGCTCAACA
>CAZJMY010000520.1:0-3075 GCA_964546845.1 uncultured Myxococcales bacterium
GCGCCCGATGAGGGAGATGCGGGCACCCGCCTGCGGATCGGCGGCGGCCGATCGGTCGCCCACGAACAGGCCGGCGCGCGGGTCGGCGCGCAGGTTGTGGGTGTGGGCGGCCAGCCCGGACAGAAGCAGCAGGGGCGCGCCGTCGCTGGCCAGCGCGTACGGCGTGATCGAGCCGTACGGCGCGCCCGCGTGCCGCACGGACAAGGTCGACAGCACGCCGACCGACTCGGCCGCCAGCAGCACGCGCGCCGCGGCGGCCGCCTGATCCGTCGGAGAAGAGGCCACGGCAAGAGTTTACACTCGGACGCATGGAGATCCTGATGTCGCCGTCGCCCGAGGCGGCCTGTCTGCGAGCGGCCCGCATCGTCGCCCGTCTGGTGCGAGCCCAGCCGCAGGCGGTCCTGGCGCTGCCGACCGGAGCCACCCCGCGCGACATCTACGCCGAGCTGGTGCGCCAGCACCGCGAAGAGGGGCTTTCGTTCGCTCGGGTGACGGCCTTCAACCTCGACGAGTACGTCGGGGTGCCCCCGGAGCACCCCGGGTCCTTCCGGCGCGCGCTGCACGAAGCCCTGTACCGGCACGTCGATCTGCCGGCCGAGCAGGCCCACGCGCCCGAGGCCACCGCCACGGACCTGGCCGACGCCTGCCGCCGCTACGAGGACCGGATCGCCGCCGCGGGCGGGCTGGACCTGGCGTTGCTGGGCGTCGGGCGCGACGGGCACATCGCGTTCAATGAACCGACCTCGTCGCTGGGGTCGCGCACCCGCGTCAAGACGCTGGCGGACGAGACGCGCGCCGCCAATCAGGCCTCGTTCGGAGCCGATCCGGTTCCACGCCACGCGCTGACCGTGGGCATCGCGACGATCCTGTCGGCGCGCCGCTGCGTGCTGGTGGCGCTGGGGGCCGCCAAGGCGGACGCGGTGGCGCGCCTCGTGGAGGGGCCGCTGACCGCGATGGTGCCCGCCTCGGCCCTGCAGCTGCACCCGCACGCGACGGTGATCGCGGACGAGGCTGCCGCCGCGCGTCTCGCCTATCGCGGCTACTACGAGACGGTCGCCGCGGCGAAGCCGGCTGACCAGCGCGAGGACTGACGCGCGCGCGAGGGCTGCCCGCCGGCGCACGTCACGATAGTTTTCGACTCCGCCCGCGACGCCCGCGATAATGAACCGAATCACGATGTCTGGCTCGGCTTCGAGAGGTCTGGCGGTTCTGAGCGCGCTCGCCCTCGCTGGTCTGGTGACGGGCTGCACCGACTCGGTGCGAAGCAGCCCGCCCGTGTTCGCCTCGACCGGCGGCGGTGGCCATGGCGGCGTGGCTGGCGGCAGCGGCGGAGCCTCGGGCGGCAGCGGCGCCGCAGCCGGCAGCCCGGCCACCGGTCCGGGCGGCTCCGGCAGCGGCGGACAGACGGCGCAGGGCGGTCAGGCCGGCCAGCCCACGACCACCGGTGACGGCGGCGGCGTGGTCGCCACCGGCGGCAATGGTGGCGGCGCCGGCTCTGGCGGGAGGCCACCCGTTCTGGTGCCCCCGGCGCCACACGGGCTGGTCTCGGTGAACAGCGACGGCGACAAGACCAGCCTGTCGCTGCTCGCCACGTCCGGCGCGTCGGTGATGGGTGATTGCGTCCATTCCCTGACGCAGGCGAACGGCATTTCGAAGAACATCTCGGGAGACGTGGTGCTGCCGTCGCAACCGCAGCGGGGCGGCGACGTCGTGCTCGTGGACCGTGGCAACGGCATGCTGACGTTCGTCGATCCGGCCGGCTGCTTCATCGCGCGTCTGATCGCGATCCCGGGCGGCGCCGGCACGGCCCCCCACGACGTGGTGACCGTGTCCGATCGCAAGGCCTACGTGACGCGCAACCAGGCGACCCCGGCCGCTGCCGGCCAGCCGGCGGCCGGCAACGACGTGATCACGATCGATCCCACGAACGGCAACTATCTGGGGCGGATCGCCCTCGACGCCTATGGCTCGAAGAGCGCGGGCGCCCAGGTGCAGGCGCGCCCCGACCGGGCGCTGATCGCGGATGGGCGGGTGGTCGTCTCGTTGAACGAGAGCGACGCCGCGCGTGCGATGTTCGGAGACGGGGCCGTCGTCATCATCGATCCTGCCAGCGACGCCGTCCTGGCCAGCGTCGCGCTGCCCGGCCTCTACGATTGCGAGGGAATGTCCTTCTTCGCCGCCTCGCACATGTTGCTGGTGGCGTGCGGGGGCGGAGCCGGCGGCCGGGACCAACCGCTTCAGTCCGGGATCGCCGTCGTCGATCTGGGCGCGACTCCGCCGCGCCTGGACCACGTCGTTTCGTCGGTGGCGTTCAACGGCCGCCCGCTCAGCGCGGCCTGGGTGCTGAGCGCGCCTTCCGCCGCCTCGCCGAACCGGGCGTTCGCCGCCACCACCGATCCGCAGCGCATCGCACCCGACGCGGTGTTCGCGTTCGACTTTGCGTCCGGGGCGGTCACGCCGGTCATCACGGCCGTCGCGGCCTCGGTCGGCTCCGCCGCCATCGCGAACCAGCTGCTGTTCGTCCCGGAGGCGCTGCCGGGCGCGCCCAAGGTCCAGCTGGTCGACGTGACGAGCGCGCCCCGGCCGACGACCGGGTTCACGCCGGACCCGAAGAGCGGTCTGCCGCCTCGCGCGGTTGGCTGGTACTGACCCGATCAGACGGGCAGGGCGATCATTGCGGCAGCTTGGAGCCGCCGGATTCCCCGTCGCCCCCGCCGCCGTCGTCCAGCTCGGCGTCATCGGTGATGGGGGTGGCGATGCGATAGCCCCCGTCGAGCCACTTGCCCAGGTCGGCGGCCCGGCAGCGGGCCGAACAGAACGGTCGGAAGGGCAGCGTCTCTTCGGATTGCTCGAATGACCGCCCGCAGGTCGGACACTTCCGCTTCACGCCGCGGAAAGATAGACGCTGTGCGGGCGCGTTGCCAGGGCGATACCCATGCGATACTGCGTCCCAAGGTGACGAGCAAAGTCGACCCGCGCGCCGAGGGCGAATCGACCCGCCCGCGCCCGACCACGCGCGCCCAGATCACCCTCGAGGGGCTGAAGCGGCTGCCCCGGGTGGTGTGGCTGCTGGGG
>CAZJMY010000521.1:0-9765 GCA_964546845.1 uncultured Myxococcales bacterium
GTGGCTGCGTGCGACCCGGCCGCCAGGCTGGCCGGCATCTGGGGCGCGGACGGCGATCCGCGGCGCTCCGCCGCGCGGGAGGCGTTCATCGCGGCCGCCGCCGACGTCCCCGACGCCCCCGCGCGATTCCAACGCGTGAGCGCGTCCCTGGACCGGGCGGCGGAGCGCTGGGGAACGCTGTGGCGCGAGAGCTGCGAAGCCGCCGCCGACCAGCGCGCCGCCCACGGCGCAGACGACGAGCGCGTCACCGAGCTCGCGGTCGCCTGCCTCGACCGGTGGCGGCGCGAGCTGGGCGCCCTGTCGCGCGTGCTCGCCGAGGCCGACGCCCAGGTCGCCCGCCGGGCCATGGCGGGCGTGGCGGCGCTGCCGCCACCGGACGCCTGCGCGGATCCCGCGGTGCTGCAGGAAATCGTGCCCCAGGGCACACGGCTCGAGCCGCTGGTCGACCGGCTGCTCTCGGTGCGGTTCGAGGCCGCCGCCGGACATGACGCGCGGTCGCTGGAGCCCGCGCGCGCGTTGCTGGCGGAGGTCCGCCGGTCAGGGGACCGCGCGCTGCTGGCGGAGTCGCTGGTCGTGAGCGCGCGCATCCAATCGCCGTTCGACCCGGACGCCGCCGTGCCGCTCTTCGAGGACGGATACCGCGAGGCGCTGGCGGCTGGCCCGAAGGCGCCCGCCGCGGAGGCGGCCATCCAGCTGGCGCTGATCCGCGGGGAGGTCCAGCATCGCTTCGTCGACGCCGATCGCTGGCTCGGCCTGACCGAGATCGCGCTCGCGCACGTGCACGGCCCCGACGAGGGTCGACTGCGCGGCTGGTTCCTGGACGCGCGCGGCGCGGTCGCCGCCGCGCGCGGGCAATGGCGGCAGGCCCGCGGCGACTTCGCGATGGCCGTCGCGGCCCGCGAGACGGCCGCCGGCGACGCGCATCCCGACCTCGGCGCCTCGCTCATTCATCTGTCGCGGGCGGCCGACATGCTGGACGACGCCCCCGCCGCGCTGTCCGCCGCCGCTCGCGCCCTCGACACGCTGGCCGCCCTCTTCCCGCCGGACAGCTACGAGGTCGGGGCCGCGCATCTGGCCCGCGCCCGCGCCCTCCTGGCGGCCGGCCGCGCCGGAGACGCCGCCGGCGACGCGGAGGCGGCAGGGGCCGCGTTCGAGGGAGCGCTGGGCCACGACCACCCCTTCCTCGTCGAGCCGATGACCGTCCGCGGCGAGCTGGCGCTGGCGCGGGGCGACGCCGCGGCGGCCCGCGACCTGCTGGAACGCGCGTGGGAGATCCGATCGACGCAGCTCACGGACGCGGGCGCGCGCGAGGAGACCGCCTTTGCGCTGGCGCGCGCGATCTGGCTCAGCTCGTCGGACCATGCCCACGCCCTGGAGCTGGCGCGCGAGGCGCGCGACGGCTACGGCACGTTCCCCGACCTCGCTGGCCGGCAGGCGGCCGTCGCCGGGTGGATTGCGGACCACCCCGACCGGGAGGCGGGCACGGCTCGCCGCTGACCGCGGCGGCCAGTCCCGCGCAGGCTCTACGTCTTGGGCGGCGTCAGCTCTTCTTCGACGATCCGCTTCACGGCGGCCGGCTCGAGCTTTCCCTTGTTGGCCTTCATGATCTCGCCCACGACTCGGCCGGATTGCTTCGGGTCGGAGACGCCCATGCGAACCAGCGCCTCGCGCACCAGCGCGCGCACCTCGTCGTCCGAGGCGGCCTTGGGCAGGAACTTGGCGCAAAACGCGATCTCGAAGTCGATCTGGGGGATGGCCTCGGCGCCGCGGGCGCCGATCGCGGCGTACTCCTCGCGCGACTTGCGGAGCTGCTTCTGGTAGGTCGCGATCACGTCCAGCCAGAGCGCGTCGTCGAGCGGCCCCTTGAAGCCAGCCGCGGTGCGGCGCTCCATGTGCTTGGTCTTGATCATCCGGATGCAGTCGGCCGTGCGGCCGTCCTTGGTCCGCATGGACTCCTTGAGGAGGTCGTTCAGCTGGGCCTCGATCGACATGTCGGCGAAAGGTAGGCCGAAACAGCCCCCCTCGCAACCTCACGCTGTGAACGGGCGGCACGCTCGCGTCGGCGCCCGATCGGCAAATGCGGTATTCTGGACGCCGTTCTCGGCGCGGGTTGTGGGCCCGCCGATTGCTTCTTGACACATCGGCCATGAGTCTCAGCAAGACGCTCTCCGTCATCGGCCTGCTCGCCGTCGGGGCGCTGTCCGGCGGGGCCGCCCGCGCGCAGACGCAGCCCCAGCTGCCCGGCACCGAGCCGGGTGCCCTCCCTCCCCCCCCGGCTCCGACCCCCGGCGCCCCGCCGGCCCAGCCCTCCGACCAGGACCTGTCGCCGCCGCCGGACATGGACATGGGTCCGCCCCAGGGTCAGGCCGCGCCGCCGAGTGGGCCGCCGCCGAACGCCGCGCCGCCGGTCGGGGCGCCCGACCAGGGACCGCCGGGTCAGGAGTACCCGATCCCGCCGACCGTCCAGGGCGCCGCGATCCCGGTGCAGGGCGGCGGCTATTGCTTCGGCGGCCCGCACCCCGCGCCCGGCGGAGGCTGGGAGGCGACGGCGACGCCCCACGTGCACGAGTACGCGCCGTTCGACCTGCGCCTCTTCTCGTACCGCGACGGTTGCTACTACTTCGTGGGCGACCCGCACGACTTCGGCTACACGGGCCAGCTCTACAGTTACTACGGGGCGCATCCCATCGCCGACGGCTACGGCGGCGGCTGGTGCTTCATGGTCGGCCCCCACAACCACTGGTGGCGGCCGTGGTCGCCCAACTTCACGGTGGTCGGCTCCTGGTACTACTGGAACGGGCCCTACGATGCGTTCTTCTGGGCGTACTGGCCGTTCTATTCGTTTTACTACCGCAGCTACTACCCGCACTACTACGCGGGGGGGCGCTACTACCGCGGCGGCTTCCGCGCGGCGCCGCCGATCACGCGGGTGCCGGCCTATGCCGGGGCTGGCTGGCGGGCGGCGCCCGGTGCCGCTGGCGCCTGGCGTGGCGGCGCCCCGGGCGTCTATCGCGGCGCGCCTGGATATCGGGGCGGCCCCGTCTACCGCGGCGGCCCCGGATACCAGGGCGGCTGGCACGGCGGCGCCGTCCCCTACTCAGGGGCGCATGGCGGGTTCGGAACCTTTC
Organism: uncultured Myxococcales bacterium; assembly: GCA_964546845.1. Classification (GTDB taxonomy): domain Bacteria; phylum Myxococcota_A; class Polyangia; order Fen-1088; family Fen-1088; genus JADGRB01. Next base: position 3,129 of record CAZJMY010000521.1, read on the forward strand.
ACGGCGGCGGAGGGTTTCGCGGCGGCGGAGGCAGCTGGCACGGCGGCGGAGGAGGCGGCTTCCACTTCCACGGCGGCCACCGCTGAACCGGCGGCGCCGGCACGGTCGTCAGTTGTTGCCGTTCGGGAAGAAGCTGTCGTCGTACGAGAACTGCGGATAGCGATCGAAGCCGATCGCCAGCAGCAGGTTCACGGCGACGGCGAAGACCACCAGCCCCTTGAACAGGCGCGTCAGCGGGCGGTTGCCGATGGCCAGCAGGACCATGAAGTAGACCATGTAGTCCAGGCTGAAGCGGTAGCCCCACTGCACGTAGCCCGAGTTCTGATACAGCAGCGACGGGATCGCGACGGCGGCGATGGTCAGCCACAGCGGCTTGGTCAGCGGGCTCGGCTCCTGCGGCATGACCGTGTACGCCAGGTTGGGTGAGGTCACGAGCAGGCTCATGCCGTGCTGGCTCACCTTCACGTACGGCCAGCGCGTCATGATCCGCGGCAGCAGCACCAGCGCGGCCGCCAGGTTGCGGGACAGGAAGTGGTAGTTGAACAGCCCGAAGCGGAACATCCGCTCCTGCCACTGCACGGGCATGAAGCGGTGGCCGAACTCGAAGGGGTTCTCGAACCGCGCGTAGTTGTAGACGGCCAGCGCCGCCCCCCCGACGACAATGGGCGCGCCGAACCGCAGCAACAGCGAGGTCAGCGCCCGCCGCCCGCCAGGCGTCCGCCACCCCTCGCGGCCCCCCGCCGCCCGCCAGGCTTCGAACAGGAACAACGGCAGCACCAGCCAGGGCGGGCGCGTGGCGAACCCCAGCGCGACGCAGGCGCCGGCCAGCACGGGTCGGCGCGCGCCGATCGACGCCCAGACGTACGCGATCGAGATCGTGACGCCGATGATCTCGGCCGTGAACCAGACCTGGCCGATGACCGAGCAGAAGTAGTAGACCGAGCCCACGCCGAACATCGCGGTCAGCCACAGATCGTCGGCGGCGCTGCGGCTGGACAGACCGCGGGCCCGCAAGTCGCGCAGCAGCAGGAACAGCAGCATCGGGTTCAGCGCCGCCCACAGCGCCGTGAACAGCACGTCGTTGAGCTGCAGGCCCCAGATCGCGACCAGCGGCGCCATCACGACCGCCGGGAACGGCGGGAACGACACGAGCCGCACCGTCGACCGCGCGGCGATGTCGGAGGCGGCGATGGTCTCGGGCTCGCCGCGCAAGGGGTACAGGCGGTCGCCGGGCCCGCCCGTGCGGCCGCCGTAGATGCCGCGCACCTCCCGGCCGTCCTTGAGTCGAAGGACGTCGATCTTCGCCCAGTCGTTCTCGTTGGGCGGCGGGCCGGCCAGGGTCAGGCGCCCGTGCAGCCAGCCATCCGCCAGGTAGACGTAGTGGTTGTAGGGCGAGTGCATGCGCAGCCGGGCGCCCGAGGCGCCGAGGTACGCGCCGGCGAACGCCAGGTACAGCACCACCGGCGCGCGCCAGCCGCGAAGCCAGCGGCTCAGGCGCGCCGCGTTCGCTTCCATCAGCGCGTCCCCCGGGCTGCCGGCCGCCGGTCGTAGAGGGTCACCATGGGGACGCCTTCGCGCGCCCGGACGTAAGCCGGGCGCGTGGTCCCGTAGGTCTCCCAGAACCACGCCTCGTACTTGGCCCAGTGCTTTTCATAGAAGAGGATCCCGAGCTGCGAGCGGCGGATGCCCTCCTCGCCGAAGCCCGTGTCACCGACGCCCAGCGACAGCCGCCCGTCGCGTTTGTACATCGAGATCGCGTCGGGGAGCACGTCATGCCAGTAGAGCGCGCGGTTTTCGGGCACGCGCGCGTCGAGGTCCGGCAGCATGGGCAGCACCGCGTACCCCCAGAACTGCCGGTTCATCCCCAGCGACGCGCCTCCCGCGAAGCCGCCCGCCAGCAGGTTGTAGTGGCCGAGCCCGTCGGGGTGGGACCGCTGAGTCTCTGTGACGGCCGGCAGGCACACCAGCGCGGTCAGCACGGCGACACCCGCCGGCACCGCGCGCCGCGCGCGATCGCCGGGCGCCCGCACGGCGCCCGCGGCGGGCCAGGCGGCGGCCGCAGCCCGCGCCAACGCGGCGAGCCCGACGCCCGCTGAAAGCGCGATGTACGGCATGGCCGCCAGGAAGTGCTTCACGCCCCCGAACACGGGCGTCGACGGCACGGCCAGCACGGCCAGCGGCCCGAACGTCTGCAGCAGCACGAACGCGCCCGGCGCGCGATCGACGTCGGCGCCCGGCCGTAGCCAGTCCGGACGATCGGTGACGGCCGCCTCGCTCTCGCCCGCCGGCTGGACGGGCTCGCCGCGCCGCCGGCGGGCCAAGACGCCCGCCCCAATGGCCGCCAGCGCCAGCGTCGTGACCGGCACCGTCAACCCGGTCTCGACGAACGGTGCCGTCGCGCGCAGCCACTTGCGCCGGGCGGTGGTCGGCGGCTGGTTGAAGTTCCGGCCCAGGTACTCGAAGTTGTAGTGCTCGTGCTCGAGGTGCCGCAGCACGTACGCGCGCGCCCGCGCGGTCGGCGCCGCCCACAGCCAGGGCCAGTGCAGAAAGAAGAGGACCGGCCCCAGCACCAGCATCGACACGAACGCCAGCGGCACGCGCGGCAGGCGCCGCGCGCGCCAGTCCCCGCGGCGCATCCACGCGTGGTGCGCGACCAGGAAGAACGGCATCAACCACGCGTTGTGCTTGACCCCTAACGACAGGCCGAACAGCACGCCCGTCACGACGCCCCAGCGCGGGTCCCGCAGGGACCTCCAGTAGGCGAACCCCACGGCGAACGCCATGACCGCGATCGGCACGTCGAAGCAGGCGATCTGCGCGTGGAAGAAGAGGTGTGGCTGCGCCAGCGTCAGCACCGCGGCCGCGACCGCCGGCGCGCGCGGCACCCATTGCCGCGCGAACCGGAACACCATGGCGACCAGCCACGCCGCCATGAGGATCGCCGGAAAGCGGAAGGCCGTCGATTCGCGGGCGAACAGCGGCAACGTGATGTGACGGCCCGGCACGGGGATGGGGTGCAGGCCGCGCGTCGGGCCCGTGCAGTGGCAGCGGTGGAAAGCCCGCCACGAGAGGCCGAACAGCACCTTCATGACGACCGGGTGATCCGGCGCGTTGTCGAACCAGTACCGATCGATGCCGGACGTCGAGAAGGATTGTCCCAGGTGGCCGTGGGCCAGGTTGTCGCCCAGCTCCTCGAACCAGCCCCAGTAGCGCTCGCCCGCGCGCATGTACTGCGCCTCGTCGCGCCCGATGCCCTGCCCGCCCTCGACAGACAGCAGCCAGGCGATCGCGCCCAGCGCCAGCAAGGCTGCGATCAGGCGGTCGGTTCCTCGCGCGCCCAGCCGCCTCACCGGCGCGCCTCCGCCGCGAACGCGAAGAAGCGATCGAGCGGCGCGGCCGAGGAGATCTCCAGGCGCACGGGCATCGTCCGCCCCTGCTCGGCCGACGTGTCGACGCGCGTCTCGGTCCAGCCGCTGGCATTGCTGGTCTCGGGCAGCGGCACGTGGCGCTCGCCGATGACGAGCTGCCCCTGGACGGTGCCGGTCGCCGCCTTGCGCATCCAGGTGTCGTGCAGGCCGGTCGCGATCGCCAGCTCGCGTCCCAGCGGCACCGCCGGGAACTCGACCGAAACGGTCCTGCCCGCCAGCGGTTCGGTCATCAGCGCCAGCCGCAGCCGCTGATCGACCTCGACGATCTTGCGCTGCAGGCCGGGTCCCCCTGCCCCGCCGGGCTGGACGGCGACCCGCGCGTCGGCCGCGTGGGCCGCGAAGTCGTAGGTCACGACGGGCGCCTGCCGCTCGATCAACCGTACGCGGAGGCGACCGAAGGCGCGGTCCGCGCGAACCTCGCCCCGCATCCCCTCCGGGCTGCGCGCGCCGCGCTGACCGATCTCCCACACGCGCGGATACCGCGCGTCGTCCATGCGGGCCGCCATCTCCGGCGGGATCAAGTCGCCCAGGTGGACGCGCAGGATGGGGTCGGCCCACCGCGGCGCCGCGACGATCAGGTCGCCGGGTCGGAATCCTTGCCGGACCGCGGCCGCCGCCGCGTCCCAGTCCGCCTCGGTCGGCGCGCGCGCCGGTGCCACCAGCGCCACCACCGTCTCGAGGACCGCCAGCAGCGCGACGGCGGCGGCCCCGCCCAGCGCGAGGCGCGCCCGGCCGGACGGCCAGACCAGCGCGCTCAACGTGCCACCGTCAGCTGAAGAATGCGCGCTTGCCCCCGCACGGCGTCCCCGTCGATCAGCAGCGCCTCGACCGCGCACGGCCCCGGGACGGCGCCGGCGGGGACTGGAATCGACACCCGATCGCGCAGCTGCTGGCCGGCCCGCCAGTGGCCGAGCGGCATGAGCCCCGCCACCGGCACGTGCGGCAGCTCGCGCTGCCAGCCCGTCCCCGTGAGGCGATAGACCAGGCGCGTGCGCGCCGGCAAGCGCCTGCTGGGCGCCCAGTAGATCGCGGCGTCGATCGTGCCGCCGGGCTGGACCACGTCGGCCGTCAGATCGTAGCCCCGCACGACGGCCAGGTCGCCGACCCGCACCTCGCCCGAATGCGCGGGCGCGGCGGGCGCTCCGCCCGGCGGCGTGACGTCGGCCGCCAGCCGCTGAACGGCCGACGCCGGGAACGCGAGCCCGGCGACCAGCCGCTTCAGATCGCCCGCCAGCTTCACGCAGGCGGCGTCGCCGGCCGGGTCCCAGACGTCGCGCGTTTCGGCGGGATCGCGCGGCCGGTCGTAGCACTCGGTCGTCCCGGTCGGGCTCTCGTTCCAGATGAGGTGCCGCTGGCTGGTCACGAAGGCGCGCTTCTTCCCGCGCTCGGACGTCACCTCCTGGAACACGGCGCGCGTGTCGCTATCCGCCGCCGGCGGGCCGGCGAGGTCCGGAATCAGCGAGCGTCCGATGAAGCTGGGCTCGGCGGGTCCGCGCGCCAGGTTGACCAGCGTCGGCGCGATGTCGACGTGGCTAGCAGGCGCCGTCACGCGCCGTGGCGGCAGCCCGGGGACGCGCACGATGAATGGGACCTTGGTCTGGGCCGTGTAGAGGTCGAAGCCGTGCTCGGTCACGCCGTGCTCGCCGAACCCCTCGCCGTGGTCGCCGGTCAGCACGATCACCGTGCGGTCCCAGAGGCCGGTCTGGCGCAGATGCTCGAGGAGACGCCCGAAGTGCAGATCCGTGTAGCGGATCTCGCCGTCGTAAAGGTCGACGCGCGCGCTCCCGAACGACGGGACCTCGGCGTGCGGTTCGTACGAAAGGTGAGGGTCGTAGTAGTGCAGCCACAGGAAGAACTTGTGGTCCCGGTGCGCGTCGACGAACGCGATGGCGTCGTCGGTCATCTCGCGCGACGAGGAGCCGCGCGACTCCATCGGCCCGTTCACGGGGACGTGCAGCACGGCGCGGTCCGATCGGTAGAGGTCCATGCCGCGCTCGAAGCCGCGGCGGTCGCCGATGGCGAAGTAGTTGAAGCTGAACATGCCGGCCGTGAAGTAACCGTCGTCGTGCAGCGCCTCGGCCGTGGTTCGCATGTCCCGCCCCATGCGGGGCCACCAGATCGATTCGTCCCAGGTGATGGCGGACGGCCAGCGACCGGTCGCGATCGCGGGCATCGAGTAGCGCGTCGACGGCGCGTGCGCCCACCCGTTCTCGAAGAGCGCGCCCGCCGCCGCCAGCCCGTCGATGGCCGGCGAGGTCGGCCGCCCGTACCCGTAGCAGCCCAGGTGGTCGGCGCGCAGCGTATCGATGGTGACCAGGAGCAGGTTCAGGTCGGCGGGCACGGTCGCCGGCAGCGCCGACATCGTCGCCGGCGGCGGCAGCGCCTGGGAGGCGTCCTGCCCGTCGCAATCGGCGTCGATGCCGTCGCCCGGAAGATCGGCGGCGCCGGGGTGGACGTCGGGATCGCCGTCGTCGCAGTCCCCGCCGCCCAGGGCTCGCGCGTAGCCGTCGCCGTCGCCGTCCAGCAGCGCTTGCCCGACCTCCAGCACGGGACCGACCAGCGCGGCCCGCGCGCTGCCGGCCTTGCGGGCCCCTTCCACCTCCGCGGCGCGGAACAGCGCGAGGAGCGCCACGAGGCCGGCCGCCGCCGCCCAGGCCAGCGTCGCGCCACGCCGCCGAGGGGCGCGCCCCCGCCGCGCGACAACCAGCACGGCGCCGACCGTCACGATCGCGGCGCCGACCAGCAGATCGGTCCAGGGGGCGAAGCGCAGATCGTCCTCCCAGAACACGCGGACGGCGACCAGCGCCAGCAAGCCATAAACGGCGGAGGCCGCCACGGCCCACCGCCGCCAGGCAGGATTGCCAGGAGCGTCCGCCGCCCGGCCCAGCAGGCCAGGCAGCAGGAACGCCGCCAGGGCCGACCAGGCGCTGCGCTCGATCAGCGCGAGCCCGTGCAGGGGCGCCCGCGTCCGTGCGACAGCGGCGAAGATGACGGCGGCCGCGGCCAGGACCGCCAGCGGCGCGGCGATGACGAAGGCCGGGCCGGGGACGCGGGCGCGAACGGCGACGGCGCGCCGCCCACCCAGCAGGCGGGCCAGCGGCCCCGCGAGGACGGCCCCCAGCAGGCCCACGCCGGCCGCCGCCGCCCAGGCCAGCGTCGCGCCACGCCGCCGAGGGGCGCGCCCCCGCCGCGCGACAACCAGCACGGCG
>CAZJMY010000522.1:0-10963 GCA_964546845.1 uncultured Myxococcales bacterium
TGGTGCGTTTTTGGATTGTCTCGTTCGCTTGCGCGATCCTGGGGCTCATCACGACCCTCAAGGTCAGATGACGCTGGATCTCGCCAACAAGCGCGTGCTGGTCGTCGGTCTCGGGCGATCCGGGATCGCGGCGGCGCAGCTATGTGCGGCGAACGGCGCCCGGGTCACCGTGACCGACAAGCGCACCGCCGCCGACCTGGCTGCCGCGGTCGCGGCGCTGCCGGCGGCCGTCGCGCGTGAGCTGGGCGGACACCGGCGGGAGACGTTCGTGGGCGCCGACCTGATCGTGCTGTCCCCGGGCGTGCCGGAGATCCCCGAGCTGGCGGCGGCTCGGGCGGCCGGCGTGGCGATCACGGGAGAGCTGGAGCTGGCCAGCCGGTTCGTGACCGCGCCCATCGTTGCCATCACCGGCACCAACGGCAAATCGACGACGACGACGCTGATCGGCGAGATGCTGCGCGCGACCGGCCGCCCCACCTTCGTGGGCGGCAACCTGGGCGAGCCGCTGGCCGAGGCGGTCGGCACGCCGGCGGCGGGCGAGGGCGGGTTCTGCGTCGTCGAGGCGTCCAGCTTCCAGCTGGAGACGGTCGAGAGCTTCCGCCCGCGCGTGGCCGTGCTGCTGAACATCACCCCCGACCACCTGGATCGCTACGACGGGATGGACGGCTACGCGGCGGCCAAGGCCCGGATCTTCGCGGCCCAGACGGCCGGTGACTTCGCGGTCGTCAACGCCGACGACCCGATCGCGATGCGTGCGGCGGCCGCCGCGCGCAGCCGGCGGCTGTCGTTTTCGATCGCGCGGGCGCTGGACGAGGGGGCCTGGCTCGCGGCGGGGCAGCTGCTCGTTCGCCTGCCGGGACAGGCCGTCGAGAGCTACCGGGCAGACCTGCCGTGGCTCGCCGGGCAGCGCCACAATCAGGCCAACGCGCTGGCGTCGCTGCTGGCCGCCCGGCTGGCGGGCGCCTCGCCCGAGGCGGCGCGGGTCGGGCTGCTCGCCTTCCGTCCGCTCGCGCACCGGATGGAGCTGGTGGCCGAGGTGGACGGCGTGGCCTATTACGACGACTCGAAGGGGACGAACGTCGGCGCGGTCGTCGCGGCGCTCGACGGCTTCCCGCGGCCGGTGGTGCTGATTGCCGGCGGCCGCGACAAGGGCGGCGACTACGGGCCGCTGGCGGACGTGATGGCGCGGGTCGGCCGGGGCGCCGTGTTGATCGGCGAGGCGGCGGACAAGATCCAGGCCGCGTTCCAGGGGCGGGTCACCGTTGACCGCGCGCCCACGCTGGAGGCGGCCGTCACGGCGGCGCGCCGTCACGCCAGGCCCGGCGACGCCGTGGTGCTGTCGCCCGCCTGCTCCAGCTTCGACATGTTCCGCGACTACGCGCATCGAGCCGAGGTGTTTCGGGCCGCGGTCGGCCGGCTGGCGGCGGAGGCGAAAGCCTCGTGAGCCGCCGCGCCCCTGCGCCTGCCGCGCGCGCCGCCCGTCCCGCGCGTCCCGCCCGGGTCGCGGCCGTCCCCGTGCGCGTCCCGAAGGTCCCCGAGCCGACGGCCATCGACCGCGCCGCCGCCGGCGCGCGCGAGCTGTGGGAGTCGCTGCGCGCCCGCATCGCCGCCTGGCTCGCGCCCGACGAGCCCAAGCCGGGCGCGGCGATGATCCGCCCCAGCCAGGTCGGCGTCGACCGCGTCCTGGTCGGGGCCGTCCTGCTGCTGGTCGCCTTCGGGATGGTGATGGTGTTCTCGTCGGGCGCGGTCTTCGCGGCCAAGAAGTACGGCGACGCGTTCTACTTCTTCAAGCGCGAGCTGGTCTACGCGCTGCTGGGCCTTGGCGCGCTGTCGCTGGCGGTGCGCATCGACTACAGCGTCTACCGGCGCGTCGCCTACCCGTTGCTGTTCGTCGCGATCGTCACGCTGGCGGCGGTGCTGAAGGTCGGCTCGCGCGCGGGCGGCGCCATCCGCTGGTTCCGGCTGGGGCCGCTGTCGTTCCAGCCCAGCGAGCTCGGCAAGCTGGCGCTGTGCGTGTACCTGGCGTCGCTGCTGGCGCGCAAGGCCGAGAAGGTGCGGGTCTTCTCGGTCGGCTTCCTGCCGCCGTTGCTGGTGACCGGCGTGATGATGGGCCTTCTGTTGAAGCAGCCCGACCTCGGCACGGCGGCCATCTTCGGCGCGGTCGCGCTGGGGCTGCTCTTCATCGCGGGGACGCGCACCAGCTATTTGATTCTGGCGGTGCTGGTCGCCGCGCCGGCGGGGTGGAAGTTCATCGTGTCGACGCCGTTCCGGATGCGCCGGATGCTGGCGTTCCTGGACCCGTGGGCGTTTCGCCGCGACGTCGGCTACCAGATCACGGAGTCGCTGATCAGCGTCGGCTCGGGGGGCGTGACCGGCCTGGGGCTCGGCGACGGGCGGCAGAAGCTGTTCTTCCTGCCCGAGGCGCACACCGACTTCATCCTGTCGATCGTCGGCGAGGAGCTGGGCCTGCTGGGCGTCATCTTCGTCATCGCGCTGTTCGTCGTGCTGGTGTGGCGCGGCCTTCGGGCGGCCATGCGCGCGCGCGACGTGTTCGGCGCCTACCTGGCGTTCGGCATCAGCACGATGTTCGGGCTGCAGGCGCTGGTGAACATCGGCGTCGTCCTGGGCTCGCTGCCGACGAAGGGGCTGCCGCTGCCCTTCATCAGCTACGGCGGGACGTCGCTGGTGATGAGCCTCTTCATGGCCGGCATCCTCGCCAACATCTCGGCGCGCAACCCGGAGCCGCGCGAGTGGCTGGCGCGCGGGCGCCTGGCCGGCAAGGGCGCCAACCGCCGCCTGGACAACGGACCGCGCCTGGTGGTCGAGGTCGGCCCCAAGCCCCGACCGGCGAGCCCGCCCGAGGCGCCACCGCCTTCATGAGCGACGCCGCGGGGCTGCGGGTGTTGATCGCGGGTGGTGGAACCGGCGGACATCTCTATCCCGGCATCGCCGTCGCCGACGCCGTGAAGGCAGCCGGCGGCGAGGTCGTGTTCGTCGGCACCGAGCGCGGGTTGGAGACGCGCCTCGTGCCGAAGGCGGGCTACCCGCTGGAGCTGGTGCGGGTGAGCGGGCTGAAGCGAATGGGGCTGGGCGCGCTGGTGCGTGGCGTCGGCCGGCTGCCCGGGGCCTTCCTGGCGTCGCGGCGCATCCTCAAGCAGCACCGCCCGGACGTCGTGCTCGGGGTCGGCGGATACGCGTCGGGCCCGCTGGTGTTCGCGGCGGCGCTGTCCGGATACCCAACAGCTGTTCAGGAACAGAACAGCGTCCCCGGCTTCACGAATCGGGTGCTGGGGCGCTTCGCCAAGCGGGTCTTCGTCGCCTTCGACGAGGCGGCGCGCGCGTTCGCCCGGCGCAAGGTCCGATTCACGGGCAATCCCGTTCGGCGCAGCCTGATCGAGCGTGCGGCCGCGCTGGCGGATCGGCCGGGCGGTGGCTCGATTCTCATTCTGGGCGGCAGCCAGGGCTCGCACGCGGTCAACGAGCTGGCGTCCGGGATGGTGCGGGTCCTGGATGCGCGCGGGCGGTTGCCGCGGATCGTGCACCAGACCGGCGCGGACGAACACGATCGGATGCAGGTCCACTACGCGGCGTTCGGGTACGAGACGCGCGTGCAGGTGCGGGATTTCATCGACGACATGCCGGCTGCGCTGGCAGAGGCGTCGCTGGTCGTGGCGCGGGCCGGGGCGCTGACGCTGGCTGAGCTGGCGATCATGCGGAGGCCCGCCATCTTGATCCCGCTGCCGACGGCGGCCGACAACCACCAGATGGTGAACGCGATGTCGTTCGCCCAGGCGGGCGCGGCGGTCGTGATTCCCCAGCCTGACGCGTCGGCCACGCGGCTGGGCGACCTGGTCGACGAGATCCTGCAGACCCCCGATCGGCAGCGAGCGATGGCCGAGGCGATGGGGCGGCTGGCGCGCCCCGGCGCCACGAACGACATCGTCGAAGAGCTGGCTGCCATCGCGCGGCGACGCCGGCGATGACCATCGGGCAGCGTGGCGGGAACGTGCGCCCGCACAGCCGGGCGGACATTTTTCCTACACAGCGGCGGCGTCGGGTCGGCGCCTGATCGGGCAACCCCGCGGAATGCGGGCGCGGCTGCGTCATCGCGCGCCGGCCCGGAAGATGCACTTGTCGACTGGCAGGAGCGTGAAGACCATGAAGCGCGGAATGCTCGCCTCCGTTCTCAGCCTGGCCGGACTCGTGGCGGGGCCGGCCGGGGCTCAGATGATGCCCCCCGGCCAAGGCAGCCCGGTCGTCATCCCGTACGGCCCGAACGCGGTGGACCCGCAGACCGTGGACGCGCAGTTCATCGATCCGAACGATCCGCGCCTGGCCGAGCCCGACCCCGAGGCGGAGGTTCCCCCCGACCTGGGGCCGGACGACGAGATCGCGCAGAGCTACGACGACGGCTACGACCCGCAGGCGTACACCGAGTTCCAGGACGCGCTGTCGCCGTATGGGACGTGGGAGAACGACGATGCGTACGGGCAGGTGTGGGTCCCGGCGGCGAACGTCGTCGGCGCCGACTTCGTCCCGTACGGGACGGGCGGGCACTGGATCCGTTCAGAGTACGGCTGGACCTGGGCCTCGGACTGGAACTGGGGTTGGGCGCCGTTCCATTACGGCCGGTGGGCGATGCGTGCCGGGCGCTGGGCGTGGGTGCCGGGCACGATGTGGGGGCCGTCGTGGGTGGCGTGGCGGACCGGCAGCGGGTACGTGGGCTGGACGCCGCTGCCGCCGCGGGGTGTGCGGCTGGCTTCGTGGACGCGCGCCGGCTCGCCGTGGTGCTTCACGCGAGCGTCCAGCCTGGGTGCGCCGCGGTTGCAGTTCATCGCGCCGCACTACCTGCCGCGCCTCTTCGCGCACACGACCGTGGTGTCGAGTGACCGCTTGCTGACCCACGGCCGCTACCGCGTTCACATCAACGCCGGGCCCGTCCGCGCGGCGGTCGCGCCGGAGGTGCCGCTGGCGCGCGTCGCGCCGAGCGCGCTGCCGCGGACGACCGTCTACCCGCACGCCGGGATGCCCGTCTATTCCCGCCCATGGGTGCTTCGGTCGGAGGCGCAGCACGATCCGCTGACGCGCGGCTGGCGGGCCGGGATGCCGGTGCCGTCGGCGCGCGCCAGCTTCGGGCAGAGCGCGCCTTACGGCGGTCGGTCCGTGTCGTTCGCGCGCCCGGTGAGCGCGCCGGCGACGACCTTCGGCTCCGCGCGCCCCGTGCCGTCGTCGGGCGCGCCGGTTTATGGACGCCCGGGGACGGGCTTCGCGGGGCACGCCTCGGCGGGCGCCAACCTGTCGTTCGTACCGCATCCGGGATACCAGCCACCGGCACGCGCGACCGCGCAGCCGGGGTACCAGCCGCAGGCGGCGCGCAACTTCGGGCAACCCATGCGCCCTGGGTACCAGCCGCCGGCAGCGCAGTCGTACGCGCAGCCCGCGCACCCGGCCTACCAGCCCCAGGCGATGCGTTCGTTCACCCCGGCGCCGCATGCCTTCACCCCGCCGCCCAGCAACGGTGCCTTCCATGGCAACGGCGGCGGCGCGCCTGCGGGCGGGGGCGCGCGGTCGTTCGGCGGCGGAGCTCCCGCGGGCGGTGGCTTTCATTCACCGTCCGGCGGCGGCTTCCACGCCCCGGCGGGTGGCGGCTTCCAGGCTCCCGCGGGCGGCGGCTTCCACGCCCCGGTCGGTGGTGGCGGCTTCCATCCGGCCCCGAGCTTCGGCGGAGGGGGCGGCGCCCACTTCGGCGGCGGCGCCGACCGCCACCGCTGACGCCCTCGCCCGGTTGACAGCGCGCCCTCCGCGCGCTACCAAAGATCCTCACCCGGGCGTTTAACTCAGCGGAAGAGTGCCACCTTCACACGGTGGAAGTCGAAGGTTCAATCCCTTCAACGCCCACAAGAAAGCCGGCGGAATCACAAAGGTTCCGACCGGCTTTTTTCTTGGCCGCGGTCCAAATGTGCCTGTTTGGGAGCCATGTGCCTAGAAAAGTGCCTAACTGACTGCCTGTTTCGGTCCGCCCTGGACGTGGCCACTGCCACTGCTGGTCGCTCCGGATACGCCGCCCTTCATCAGCCGCAGCATGCCTTCCACCGCAGCCTTCTTCTCCCCCACGTCGACGTGTGAGTAGTGCTCGGTCATGCGCTCGGTCACATGCCCCGTGATCGCCCGCGCCACTTCGCCGCTCGCCACCCGCCTGATGAGATCGTTCGCGGTTCGGCGGAGCCCGTGTGACGAGAACCGCCGTTCGATCCCGATCTCCTTCAGGCACGCTTCGAACGCCTTCCCCATCCCCGATGCGTTGTGGTGCGGCTTGCCCGCGTTCGACGGAAAGACCCAGCCGCTGTCCGCGTGACGATGAGAGCGTCGCAGACGCTCGCGCCACTCGCCCAGCACCTGGCGCAGCTCGTCCGTGAGCGCCGGGTTGCGGCGCCGCCGGTCGATCTTCGCGGTCGACACCAGCGTCCGCCAGTTGCCCCGGCGGATGCGGATGATCCCGCGTCCCTCGTCGATGTCCTCCCACCTGAGCGCGCTCACCTCACTGAACCGGCTGGCTGTCGCGAACTGCGTGAAAGCCAGCGCGTACCACTGCGGAAACGCCTCCCTCAGCACCGCCATGAACCGGGCCATTTCGTCCGCAGTGAGGAGGTTGACCGGATCATCGCTGTCCAGCTCCTCTTCGCCGCGTTCGGGAATGGCCCGCAGCCGCGCGGCCGGATTTGCGTCGAGCCTGTACTGCGCCGCCGCATCCGCCATGAGCACCTTGAAGACCCTCAAGTACCCATTCGCCGTCGAAGCCGCCTTGCCCGCTGCCGCTCTTTGAAACCAGTGGAGCGCGTCCTCGGGCGCGAGCGCGTCGAGGTAGAAGTCACCCAGCACCGGCAAGATCACCCGGTCCAGTGTGTCAGCGTACCTTGTCGCGGTGGATGGCTTCAGTGTTGGAAGCCGCCCACTCAGCCACGATCTGGCGTAGTCCCCAAGGCGAACCCGTTTCGGCCCGGTGCGATCTCCGTCGCCGAGGGACTCGGCCCGGAGCTTCACCTGCGCCGCTACGGCCTCCTCCACCGTCTCGCAGCGAACTCGTCTCCTCACGTCGACCATTCTTCCCGTCCGCGGATGGACCTCCTGTACTCGGATCAGAAACAACCCCTGCTCGAGCTCCGATATCCCGTGCAGGTCCTTCTTCGTCGTGGCGCGCTTCATCTCCAACCTTCCTTTCGTCGCGCACCAGACGACACCCGTCCGGAACGCTAGCACGCGCGCGCAGCGCGACGAACGCGTGAATGGCGTCCGCGGTGAACAGCCAGGTCCGGCGGGGACCTCGTCCGGCGGGTTGCAGCCATCCGCGGTAGACCGCCATCCGGATGCCGCCCGGCGTCTGGTACCCCAGCAGCTGTTGCGCGTCCGCGGTGCTCAAGTACGGCGAGTCGCGCCATTTCGATGGACGGGAGACATCTGTGCCCACGTTCGGAACCTCCTGAGTTCAGCGGCCCCGCGGACTCACCGCGCGGTCGTCGGCGCGGGCAGGGTAGGTGTGGGTCGTGGGATGGCGGTGGGGGAGGGCGGTAGGGAAGGGGAAGCCAATTCCGTCGTGCCCAAGCCCGTCAGCACCTCGCGCTTCTCGGACCGACCGCGGTGCTCCTGCCAGAGTCGATCAGCTTTGAAGACCCGGCGCAGCGCGAATTCGACCGTGGCCGCCCGTGCTTCGTCCGTGGGCATTCCTTCGGAAAGCTCAATCCAGCGGACATACCCGACGAGCTCCTCGGCAGCATCAGCCCCGATCTCGATCTCGATTTTCGTTCGGCTGTGCCGGTCACTGAGGACCAACGGGCCCATCTGAGGAGAGGCTTTCGGTCGTCCGACTCTTCGCTTGTTCGTCGCCATGGAACTTCCTTTCATCTGGGTTGTGCTCAACGAGAAATCTCCGGGGTCGTCCGAATCGACAGCCGCCCGTAGTGGTCGCGAGACACGATCACGACCCTGCCACGCAAGCGCTCCGCGTCTTTGGGCTTGGCGACCAGCGTGAATTCGCGACGCCCGTCGTCGACCACCCGTACGTATTCGGCCCCGGAAGGCCCGGGTGGCGCGGGGAACAGGCGACCGCGGAATCGAGATGGATGAGGGACGAACGTGAGCCGAAGCCGCTCGGCCGCCGATCGCCCGAGCATCAGCCGCTCATCATCTGCGCCGTTCCCCAACGCCGGGTGCCTCTCAGCTGCATGAAGAGGTTCGACCCGGAGCCGTGCGCGCGGGTGAGTCTTCTCGCGCGATTCGAGGGTGGGGAGCAGATCGGGCGGAATCCTCCAGCGGCCATCGGGCATGCGCGTCACGAGGTGGTAGGCGGCGAGCCGTTCGAGGCGCCGGATATTCGCGCTGATCCTGGCCGCTGCAGTTGGCGTGCTCGGTTCTCGCGACGTAACCGGCAAAGTCTCGAGGGCTTTCTGGTGACGCGGCGGATCGTAGTACCAACCATTTTCCTGAGCGAACCGCGCGATGATCCGGTCAGATGGCTTCAACCATGGCTCTGCGCGGAATTGGGCGCGAACCGTCTGTCCGGTGCGAAGCGCCGCCGCGACCTCCGCCTGCAGGGGGACGTAAAAGCCGCGTCCGTCATTCGTCTCGACCGCCGCGAACATCTGGCCAGTAAGTTCGTTGTCGAGGCCCATTCCCACGACGGTCCCTTCGAAAGAAGGAACGGGGTTGGATGGATCCAGGCGTGAGTAGTCGACGGCTTTCTCCCCAACAATCGGATGAAGACGATCGAGGAGATCACGCTGCGCACCCAACCGAGCGAGTGAGTCCGTCCACCCTTCGGACAATTTCCAGACCCCGGCCGGTTCTTCTTGCGCGAGACCAAATTGACCGAGGGTGTGAAGTCGAGCGATGCAACGCCGGCCTTCGTCACCTGGCGCCGAAAGAAGCTCCGGGAGCGAAACCACGCGATCTGCACCGATCCGTCGAACCAACAAGCGGTCGATTTCCGTCAGTCGCTCGTCTTCGACCCCCGACATCTTCCGATTCGAGAATTCGAACTCTGGACGCGGCCCCAACTCCCGCGTGACCAGTTCCCGTGCCCGCCAGCGGATCTCCTGGCTGATGTATCTCCGGTCGATTCGGAGGTCCGCGCCGTCCTGGTCAACTCCACGTACCACGATGTGGATGTGCGGGTTGTCGGTGTTGTGGTGGTTCACGGCTGCCCAGATGAGACGTCGACCGAGATCCCGTTCTACCTGCGCCATGAACCGTCGCGTGAACGCGGTCAGATCGAGAGCGTCGCCGTCCTCCGGGGAAACGATGAAGCGAAACTGCCGCTCCTCGCCTTCGATCGGCGCTCGAAACTCATCGCGCTCGAAATCTTCGTCGGCGCCGTAAAGGCGTCCGGGAGATCCATCGCGCTCGACGCCGTCACGCTCGAGGTAGTCGAGGTGCATGCGGTTCGCTTTGGAGACGTGGGTTCGCGCCGGTACGAAGCGCGCCTTGATCACGCAGCGTCGCGCGTTTGCACGCGGCTCTCGGACCGCCACCCGACCCCCCTGAGTCGATCCGCCCCACCGCAGAAGTCCGCCTCGCAGAGTCGGCATCCGGTCGCGGTCGACGCGCTGTCGCCGTCCAAAGCGCGGCCGAAATAGATCGTCCTCTCCGCGGCTCTGCTGTTTCACTGCGAACCGTCTCCCTTCCCACCGCCATTTCCTTGGGTGGGATTTGGACGAGAGGGAGGGGGCGCATCGACGTCCCGCACCTCGCGGGCGAATCTGACGCCGGTGCGCAGGCGCATCGAGACGGTGCGCAGGAACTGCTTGTACGTCGCGTCGAGGCGCTGGTGGTCGTCGGGCGTCAACCGCGGGACGGAAAAAAAGCTGAAGCGAGCGAAAACCGCGAACGCACCGGTGAGAACCTCGACGTCGTGTTCGAGATGCTGGACCGCTTGGACGACCGCATCCAAACGTCGGACGACGAGGTCTTCGTCGACACCGGCCTCGAGATATTTGATGAGCGCCGCCTCCGTCACTGAGCTGTCGGTCACCCGATGCGCTGTCGCGTGAGCCCGCGCCCGCTGATCCAGGTCTCTGTCGACATATGACTGCCTCCTGACGCGGCTGCGCATGGTCTGTCTTCCTCCCGCTTCGAGAAATGTCGGTCCGCTCTGCCGACTCTCGAAAAAAACGGACCCCAAAATGGTCCAAGCGTTCGCCGCTTCCGCGAGAGGCGTCAGCGGAGGGTCGGTGATCCGATCTGCTCTCGCCGTCTTATCGGCTCGGCACATGGAACCGTGACATGCCTCCTCACGTCTGCGGCGAGGCGTCAGTGCGCACCAATATTCTCGCGCCCGGTCCCGCGTTCGTTGCCGCCCACCTCGCGGATCCGGACGCCGCGGGCGTGCACCGTCGAGCGGAGGCCTTCTTTGGTCTACGGAGATACCGGGAAAGCCCAGGAACGATCGCTAGTTGGCCGCGCGCGGCTCCCTGCTGGCGATGGTATCTCTACACTTTTCCGAGAGAGCGCGCCCGCTTAGGCCGCGCAAGCTCCGGCCCTTTATCTTGCGTTGTTGTGGCGGTCCTCTGTTGTCAAAAGGGAAAGCCGGTTTCTGGATGCAAGAATGCAGAACCATCGGGAGCCGACCCGTGAGCAGTCAGGCAATGGTCTGGAAGCCGCGCGAATGCAGCGAAGACGCCCGCACGCGAAAGAGAGGTCACCCATTCTTTCGCGCTACGAGTGACGCACAGGTGCCTCGCGAAGCATGCGATCCGACTTTGGTGAGCTGCACCAATGTCACTCGCCAGGGGGACGGGGCCACGTCTCGCCAGGACCATGGGGCCAGGTGACGGGCATCGAAGACCTGGCGATCTGATGCCACAGATCGCGGGTCAGAGTCGAGCCCGGAGGCCCCGGTAGGGGCCGACGATCACGAGGTCATCGACGGCGGGCAGGGGCTCGGCTTCGGGCGTCGGGCGCGACCGTTGGA
>CAZJMY010000523.1:0-1591 GCA_964546845.1 uncultured Myxococcales bacterium
TCGCCTTCCTTGATCAGCGTGTGCACGCGCACGCTGTCACCCGAGCGCAGCTCGGGCAGGTCGGTTCGGCGGTAGCTGCTCTCAATCTCACGCAAAAGCGGGTTCTGGCTCATGGGAAAGCCCGCATATCTAGACGGGTAAAGGGCTCGAGTCAAGTGCTGTGAGGGGGTTCGCCCCCGCTTTGCGCCAGGAGGCGCCGTTCCTCGTCGGACAGCGGATGAGCCGCGATGAGGTCGGGGCGCCGGGCCAGCGTGGCGCGCGCGGCCTCGGCCCGCCGCCATTCGTCGATCAGGCGGTGGTTGCCGGACAGCAGCACCTCGGGCACCGCCTGCTCGCGCCAGACCGCGGGGCGCGTCCACTGCGGGTACTCGAGGCGTCCCGCCGAGAACGACTCGTCGGCCGGCGACTGGCCGCAGCCGAGCACGCCGGGGACCAGCCGCCCGACCGCCTCGACAATCGCGGCGGCGGCCACCTCGCCGCCCGCCAGCACGAAATCACCGATGCGCAGCTCCTCGTCGACCATCGAGGTGATCCGTTCGTCGATCCCCTCGTAGCGACCGCAGATCAGCGTCACCCGCCTCTGCCCGGCCAGCTCTCTGGCGCGCGCCTGGTCGAAGAGCCGCCCGCGCGGGGTCAACAGGATGCGGTGCGAGGGGCCGCGCGCGGCCGCGACCGCCTCCAGCGCCGCCGCCACCGGCTCGACCCGCAGGATCATGCCCGGGCCGCCGCCGAACGGCGTGTCGTCGACCTGCCGGTACCGGCCCAGGCCGTGGTCGCGGGGGTTCGTGCAGTGGACCGCCAGCACGCCGGCGGTGAGGGCGCGGCCGATCACCGTCGTCGCGAGGAACCCGGCCATCACGTCCGGGAAGAGCGTGACGATCTCGAACGTCAGCGACGCGGCGCCGGGCGTTTCTTCACTGGTCGTCGTCATCGTCCCACCGGACCAGCATCTTACGGCCCGGGACGTCGACGGACACCACGTGCGCGGGCACCAGCGGAATCAGACGTTCGCGCCCGTCGGGGGCGACCACCGTCGCGATGTCGTGCGCGCCACTCCAGAACGTCCCCTGCACGATGCCCAGCGACCGGCCGCCTTCGTCCTCGACGGCGAGCCCGGGCACGTCCTCGACGTAGAACTCGCCGGGCTCCAGCGGCGCCAACGCGGCGCGGGAGGCGCGCACCTCGCTCAGCGTCAGGGCCGCGGCGGTCTCTCGGTCCTTCACGCCGTCGAGGCGCACCAGGTAGCCTTCGTTCACGCGCCGCCACGCGATCAGCCGGCGCGCCGCCCAGCGGCCGTCGCGGCCCACCAGGATCTCGGTCAGGTCCTCGACGGCGTCACCGCCGTGGTCGTACGGGCGCAGGAAGATCTCGCCCGCGACGCCGTGTGGTCGCCCCAGGACGCCGATGGGCAGCGTGTCGGGCGGCGTCTCGCCACCCTTGCCCGGGTCTTGCGTCGCTATTCGAGGATCTCGAGCATGACCCGGCGCCGCGTCTTCACCGACGCAGCCGCCAGGATGGTCCGCAGCGCCTTCGCGGTGCGGCCCTGCTTGCCGATGACCTTCCCCAGGTCGTCCTCGGCCACCTTCAGCTC
>CAZJMY010000524.1:0-5716 GCA_964546845.1 uncultured Myxococcales bacterium
TCCGTGACCGCCACCCGCGATCCGGTCGGCCCGGCGGTGACCGCGAATCGCGTCCCCTTCACGATCACGCGCAGGTCGCGCGTGACGACGGCGAACGTCTCGCCGGGCAGGCGGTGCGCGACGGACGCGATCACCTGGCCGTCGTCGACCCGGATCGCGATGGCGCGGGCCTCGCCGGTCAGCGCCAGGTGCGCGGGCCCCTGCACCTCCACCGTCGTGCCGCGCGGCAGGGCCAGCGTCGCCGCGCCCCCCGGCGCCAGCGCCAGCGTGTCGCCGACCGGGACGTCCGCCGCGGTGGCCAGGCTTCGCGCTCCGGAGGTCAACGTCCCGTGGATCTGCGCGATCGTCGCGTATGAAGGACGCGCGGGCCCGTGCGCGTGCCGCCCGCCGGTGCGCGCCCAGATGACGATGGCGGCGGCCGCGCCCAGCAGCGCGAGCCCGGCAGAGAGGCGTCGCCACGCGCTCCGCTCCTCGCCCGCCGGCACTGTCCCGGCGCTCGCCAGCCGATGCTCGATCTCGACCTGCATGCGGCGCGCGGCCAGCGTCTCGACGGGCGGAGGCTCGGCGGCACGGAGCTCGGGGACCAGCCACTCCCAGAGGTCGGCGCGCTCGCGGCAGGCGGCGCAGGTCTCGAGGTGGGCGTGCAGGCGCAGGCTGGCGGCCGGATCCAGGCGCCCGTCGAGATCCTCGACGAACCCGGCTTCGGCCTCCCGGCAGCGCCACCGGGTCATGACCCCTCCGTTTGCGGCGACAGCGCCGCCATCAGCTCGGGGTGATGCTTCAGGACCTTCTCGATCTGCCGGCGCGCGTCGTGCACGCGCACCTTCAAGGCGGTCGTCGACACGCCCAGCAGCGCGGCCGCCTCGTCGGTCGAATATCCCTCCAGCACGTTCAGCACGAAGGCGGCGCGCCGCTTGGGGCGCAGCTGGTCGAGCAGGCGCGTCAGCACGTCCAGCCCCTGGCGCGCGGCAGCCACCCGCTCGGGGCTGGGGACGTCGATGGCGTGCCCCTCGGCGCTGTCCAGCGGCAGCGCGCGCCGCGGGCGGCTCTTGGCGGCGCGCAGCGCGACCCGCACGGTGATGCGCGCCAGCCAGGTCGAGAACAGCGCGTCGCCGCGGAAGTCCGGCAGCGAACGGAATGCCTCGACGAACGCGGTCTGGACCAGATCCTCGACCTCCGGGCTGGGGCCGTAGATGCGCGTGACCACCCGGTGGACGAAGCCCAGGTTGGCGCGAAACAGCTCGCGGAACGCGGCCGGGTCACGGCGCCGCGCGCGATCGACCAGCGCGGCGACGTCCAGGGCTCCGGGGCGAAAAGGATCGGGCACGGCCCGCACTCCCCCTATTGTGGACGAGCCGACCCCGCCGGTTAGCTGTGAAAGGCGGGATTTCATCAGGGAAAGACGATTCCCAGCCCGGCGCTGCCGGCCAGGTGAAGGCGCGACGTGTCGAGGATTGACGCTCCGCCGACGTCGTAGCTGGGCGCGTCCAGCACGGCGAACGCGTCGCCCCGCGCGAACAGCTCGAAGGGGCCGCCGACGGCGACCCGCAGCTCCCCCTCGATCCCCAGCGCGAACATCAGGTTGCGCGGCGAGCGCACGGGCACGGTGGCGCTGACCGTCGTGACGCTGGCCAGCGCGGCCTCGGCCGCCGGCCCCGCCAGGATCTCGACGCGCTGCCAGCCCCAGCGGGCGCGCGCGGCGGCGAACAGCGGAACGATCTCGGCGACCGCGTCGACGCCGCCGCGCGAGACGCGCACGGTCGTCAGCGCCGCGGTTCCCAGCGCGACGTCGAACCGGCGCGCCACGCGCCAGGAGGCCACGGCGGACAGCCCCTGCAGCACCGCGCCCGCCGCCGTCAGCGACAGCGCCTGATAGCCCGCCTCCAGGGCCAGACGGCCGTCCAGCGATCGGCTCGTGTCCATCGTCGCGCGCGCGTCGGCGGCGGCCAGGCGCCCGGCCGCCGAGCGGGGATCCAGCGTCTGGCGCGCTTCGGACAGCGTCGCGCGCAGCAGCGCCTGAATCTTCAGCGCGAGCGTGCGGTACAGATCCGCGTCGCGCGGCGGCTTGGGCACCGACGCGATCAGCGTCTTGTGCGTGGTCAGATCGTCCAGCTCGATCTCGATCGTGTCGCGGCCGTCGCCCTCGGCGCGGATCACCGCCACTGCCCGCACCGTCTCGCCCAGGCGCTGCGCAGCCGCCATGCGCTGGCGCAGGTCCTGCCCCTCGGCGGCGGGGCCGCTGTCGATCGCGATCCCGAACTCGTCCAGATAGACGTGCAGAGCGTCCGAGAGCCGTTGCGCGTCCAGCGGGCCCGCCGTCGTGACCACGATCCGTCCGGAGGTTTCAGCCAGCAGCGCCAGCAGAAGCGCCACGCACGCACCACCCATCGGCCCATCATAAAGAAACCGCCGGTGCGAAAACCAGCTAACCGGCGGCGCGCGCGCTCGCACTGTAGGGGCAAGAAGGTTCGGCGTACGCGTGACGCGATTTTCTCCCCCACGTTCCTGGATTGGACTGGCCGCGCTGGTTGCGGTCGGCTGTTCGTTCTCGTCGTCGAGCACGCCCGACTCGACGCGCGCCCTATCCGGCGCCGCCGGCGCATCCCCATCCAGTGGCGCCGGCGGCGCCACTTCTCGCGGCGGCGGCACGGCGTCGGGCACGGGCAGCTGGGACGGCGCGGACGCCGCGCCCAGCCTGTGCAACTGGGCGTCGAATCCGGACTTCACCGCGTGCGGCGGGGCCTACTACCAGGGGCAGGCGCTGCCGCTGGACGTCTTCGTCATGTTCGACGAGTCCGGATCGATGGCCACGATGGACGACGGCAAGGTCATGCGCATCGACGCCGTGCGCGCGGCGGTCGATCAGTTCCTGGAAGATCCGGGCAGCGCGGGCGTGGGTGTCGGCATCGGCTACTTCGGGACGCAGCCGCTGTCGTGCGCGTGCACGTCCTGCGACGCCAAGGACTACGCCACGCCGGCGGTGCCCATCGGCGCGCTGCCGGCCGCGGCGCCCGCGCTGCAGGCCTCGCTGGGCGCGCAGCAGCCGACCGGCGAGACCCCGACGGGCGCGGCGATCCGCGGCGCCTGCACCTACACCACGGCGCACCGAGCCGCCGTGCCCGGCCATGCGGCGGTGATCCTGCTGGTCACCGACGGTATTCCCCAGGCGCCGCTCACGACCCACGCCGGCGGGTGCGACCCGACGCTGGCCGACGCCGTGTCGGCGGCGCAGAGCTGCTTCGCGGGGGCGACCCCGATCCGCACCTACGTGCTGGGCGTCGGCCCGTCACTGGACAACCTGAATCAGATCGCCGCCGCCGGTGGAACGGCCCACGCCTATCTCGTCGAGAGCGCGGGCACGGCGGGCGTGCTGCAGGCGCTGGGCGCCATTCGCCAGGACGCGATGATCCCCTGCGCGATGGCGCTGCCGAAGGCCGCGAACGGCGGCATCGTCGACCCGGGCACCGTCAACCTGGTCTACGCGGATCGGTCCTGCGCCTTCACGACGCTGCGGTACGTGAAGACACCGGGCGCCTGCGACGCGCAGAGCGGCGGCTGGCACTACGACGACCCGTCCAACCCCGCCGGCATCGAGCTGTGCCCGGCCAGCTGCGCGGCCGTCGGCGCGCCGGGCGCCCAGCTTCGCGTCTCCGTCGGCTGCGCCTCGATCGGCATCGGCGCCGCGTTTCCCCAACTCGAGAGGACTCCATGAAACCCGCCATCTCCCGTCCGGTCTGGTCGACGCTGTCCGTGGTGAGCTTGTGTGTGGCCGGCCTCGCCTGCGGCGGCACGCCCGCGCCCGGCGGCAAGCCGAAGCCCGGAACGCCCGGCGGGCCTGGCAGCCCCGGCAGCCCCGGAACGACGACGGGCATGCCGGGCGCCGGTGGCGCGAAGGGCGGCGGCATGACGCCGGGCGGGATGCCGATGGGGATGAACATGGGGACCGGCGGCGCCATCCCGATCGGGATCCCGACCTCGGGCACCCTCAGCACGATCTATCCGGGCGGCGGCGTCACCGGCTCGACGCCGCTGATGCCGGGCTGCACGCCGGCCAGCGCGAAGGAGTGCCCGTCGGCGACGGGGACCTGCGCCACCAGCGCCACGGCCAATCCCAAGAACGTCAGCACCGGCTACATCTGTTACTACCCGACGTCGACGTCGACGACGTCCGGCGCCGCGGGCGGCAAGACGCCGACGGGCGGGACGCCGGCCGCCACCACCACGACCATCACCACCACCCCCGAAGCCACCGTCGAGTACATCCACGAGAGCGCAGGCGGGCAGGAGTACTACCACTTCCGGATCACCTTCGACCCCAGCTTCGTCGACAACACGTACGGCGTGAACGCGATCGGCTGGGGGACGCGCGGTCACACGTTCAAGGACCTGGTCGGCAGCGATCACGCGCAGCTCTCGCTGTTCGACGCGGGCAAGACGATGGTGTCGCAGTTCAACCTCGACTACATCACGGCGGATTCGTCGGCGGCCTGCGGCTACGGCTGCCTGGGCGTGAGCGGCGGCGAGGGGGGCATGCTGGTCGGCGACGCGAAGTACATCCTGGCCGCCACCACCTCGCTGGACCGCGACCTCAACGGCTGCGGCTACTGCAAGAGCGCGGCGTGCAACGGCGACTGCACCGTCGATTCGCCCGCCACCGACAAGCTGTACACGCCCAGCGCGTCGACGCCGAAATGGGACTATCGCGTCGTCTACGAGGTCTGGGTGGCGGCCGGCGTGTTCGGCTCGAACGGCTTCGGCGGCGCCAGCATCACCTTCGTGCACGCCTCGCCCTCGAAGGCGTCCAGCAACACCGTGACCGTCGAGCCCAAGCCGTGCGGCAGCTGCCCCGAGGGGTACAGCAGCTACCTCACCAGCGAGGGCGCGGTCTGCGTGCCGACCGGCTCGCATCCGGACGGCGGCGCCAGCGACGGTGGCAGCTGCCCCGCCGGGTACGTGAGCTATCTGACCAGCGAGGGCGCCAGCTGCGTCCCCGTCGCCCAGCCGCCGGCAGGAGGGGGCGGCGGTTGTGGCGCGGGCCTCGTCAGCTACGAGACCGCCAAGGGCTCGACCACCTGTGTTCCGGTGCCGACGGACGGCGGGTGCGCTGCAGGCACGCGGCTCTACTACCTGCCGACCGAGAGCGCGGTCTGCGTCCCCACGCCCACGGACGGCAGCTGCCCGGCGGGGTTCTCGCTGGGGCAGTCCTCGGAGGGGCCCGTCTGCCTGTGAGCTGAGCGCGACGGGTGATCTTCGAGCGCATTCGCCGGCGCGTGGGCGTCACGCTGGCGCGTGGTCTTCGCGGGGCGTGGCGTCCGGCGGCGCCTCCGCCCGACGCGCCCGCCGCTCTGCCTCAGCCACCCAGGCGGCCAGCAGCGCCAACCCAAAGACGAACAAGATCGCCCCCGCGGGGATCCACATGATGAGGCCCGCCAGCGTCTGGTCGGCCAGCGGATCGCCGCCCAGGCCGCGCACGCGCGCGTCGTAGATCGGGTACCAGGGGTGGCGGGCGAACGTCAGCAGCACGCCCAGCAGGCCCGTGTGCAGGCCGGTCGCGAAAACGAAGAGCACCGCGACCCCGTAACCGGCGCGCCCGTAGCGGCCGGCCAGCAACGACCACCAGAAGAGCGCCGCCGTCGCGAAGAACATGAGGTGCTGCACGGCGTGCAGCGGCTCGCTGCGCATGGCGGCCTCGAACAGAAACGGGACGTGCCACGCC
>CAZJMY010000525.1:0-6940 GCA_964546845.1 uncultured Myxococcales bacterium
GGCCGCGCCGCCCGCCGCTCCGGCCGCGCCACCAGCGGCACCGGCCGTACCGCCGCCGATCCCCGTCACGGTCGACCCGGCAGCGCCGCCAGCGGCGCCTGCCACTCCGGTCGCGCCGCCACCACCCGAGCCGCCCTTACCAGTCAGATGCTGCCCACCCGAGCCGCCGGTGCCGCTGCTGTTCGAAGACGAGGAGCAGGCCAGGAGGGGCATCCCCCCGAGCGCAATCAGAACGAGATACTTTTTCATCGAGTTACGCATTGGTCTGTCCCTTTCACTCGCAGAAGCCGTGGTGGCAGGTCTTGCCGCCGGTGCAGGTGCTGGCGCCGGTGCCCGTGCAGGCAGCGCAGTTGGCCGGCGTCGTCTTCGTCACGGCCGCCTCGAACGCGCAACCACAGGGATCGGCCGGCGTGTAGTAGTCCAGCGGCCCGCCGTCGGTGTAGCGCTGCACCTTCATCGCGCAGGTCGGGATCGTGCCGGCGCCCGCCTCGACGACGACCGGATCGAAGCTCGGGTCGACCTTCGTCCCGTTGATCCAGCCGATGAAATTGGCGGCCTTCGGGTTCGTGATGTTGCCGGACCCGTCGACGGTCGCCAGCATGTGCTCGTAGCCCCAGATGGCGTAGTGGCCGTCGCGCACGTTGCGGCGGTCATAGGCCGAGGGGTCGGAGTCGGCGTAGTACGCCTTGGTCTGCCCGTACCACTGGAAGGCCAGCTCGGACATCTGCGTGCGCGGCGTCGTCTGGGGCGTGCTGCCCACGGCGTCGAACGCGTCGGCGCTGATGAAGCCGATCGCCGCCTGCGGGTTGCTGTAGCCCTCGACACCCGTGATGACGCCGGACGTGCCGTTCGTCGACGGCACGCAGACCGGCGAGATCAGGGCCGAGGCGGCGACCTGGATGTTCTTGGCGATGGTGATCTGCGTTCCCGAGTTCGGGTCGCGACAGAAGATGCCGCCCGCCTCGGTGAAGCCGGCGATGGCGGCGGTCGCCCCGCAGCCGTAGAGGTCCGCAGCCTCGGCGGCCGTCAGGTACTGCGTGGACGTGTTGGCCTTCGGGACGACGAAGAGCATGGCCTGAACCGGCCCCGGGAAATCCTTCAAGGTCGCCGGGATCGGCTGAGGAACGTTCGTGCACGAGTCGTAGAACACGTCGGAGATGGCGACGTCGGCCATCTGTCCGGTGCCGAAGGTACAGGTGTTCTGGACCAGCGCCGCGGGCGTCTTGGTCGTATCGAGCGTGTAGTAGTGGGCCGTTCCGGTGAGCGGCGCCGAGAAGTTCGCGACACCCGAGCAGGACCCGGGCACCTGATAGATGATGCTCGTCGGCGTGGTCTCGGCCAGGAGCTTGGCCGCGAACTGCTTGACCGTCGCCTCGAAGGCGCTGGAGCCCGTCAGGATGATCGGGTTCGGGATCATGGTGGTGTCGTTGCACATCACCTGGGTGGTCTGTGCATGGGCGGCGGATGCGAGCAGCAGGGCTGCCGCACCGAAGCCGCACGCTGCAAAGCGGTTAGGGCGGTTCATGAAATCCTCCGAATGAGTGCGTTGTGTGCGCCAGGACCCGTATCGCGTTGCGGGTGAGCGAGCAACGCGGAACGGGCGCCCAAAATGAAGTGTTGCGACCGCGTGGAATCGTTGACACCCCGGTGACGATTTCGTTACGGCTGTTTGCCGCGGGCCGTCACTGGAACGTAACCGGTCGGCCTGATGCTCGTGGGCTAGGCTGTCAACGATGTTTCGTGTGTTGGTGGTGGACGACGATCCGGATATCAACGAGGCCGTTCGAGAAGGTTTGCGACTGGCCGGGTACGATCCGGTGCCCGCGTTGACCGGCGGCGCCGCGCTGGCGGAGGTCGAACGCCAGGTCCCGGACCTGGTGCTGCTGGACCAGATGCTGCCCGACATCGACGGCGTCGAGGTCTGCCGCCGGTTGCGGGCCGGGGCGCGAACCAAGGAGGTTCCCATCATCTTCCTGACCGCGCGATCCGCGCCGGACGCGCGCGTGCGCGGACTGGCGGTCGGCGCCGATGACTACGTCGTGAAGCCCTTCAGCATGCAGGAGCTGACCTTGCGCATCGGCGCCGTGCTCCGGCGGGCGACGCCCGTCGAGATGAAGCTGCCGCCCGACTGGGTCCGGCTGCGCGACCAGTTCCGCGTGTGGAACCGATACGCGGAGATCCACTACGCGCGCGGCGAATGGCGCGATTGTCTCGAGCTGTCGCGCAGCATCCTGCACAACTGCGCGCCGGCGCTGGGACCCGACGAGCGCCGCCGCGTGGACGAGCGGATCGCGCACTGCCGTCGCGCGCTGGGCGAGCACGACGGCGCCCAGGCCTGAGTTGGTCTAGCTGCTGGCGCCGGCGAAGGCGGCGTCGACCGAGATCAACGTCATCCGGTCGCGTAACCACAGCGACACGTCCGTGATGTCGAGCGCGCCCAGGAACAGGCCGCGCCGGCACACCAGCGGAAGGTGCCAGGTGCGGCTGGCGCACAGCGCGCGCAACGCCCCCGCCACCGTGTCGGTGTCCCGCACCGGCTCGTCGCAGGCGGCCATGATCGTGCCGACCGCGATCACCTGCAGGTCGTCGCGGTTTCCGCAGGCGTTCAGGATGTCGCGGTCGGTGACCACCCCGACGGGGCGGTGGTTCTGCACGACGATCGCGGCGCGCGCCCCGCGCCGCCGCATGGCCGCCATCGCCGCCGCGACTCCCGTCTCCGGCGACAGCGTCAGCGCCGGCCCGCGCGGGATCTCCCCGACGGGAACGTCCAACCGCAGCGTGCTGAGCGCGAACGCCTCACCCACCAGCCGGGCGCGCGCTGCCTCGGCGTCTAGCCCATTCTCGCGCACGTCGAAATCGAACATCCGCGTCTCCCTCCTCGTGTGCAGCCATGATGGCTGACGAGAGGCCGGGAGGCGGTTACGATCGCGCCACGATTTGAAGGCGCGGCAGGAGCTCGCTGGCGGGGACGATCGCGGGCGCCCGTCGCTCGGGATGCGGCACGCCGAATCCGCACTTCAGCTCGATGCGCCGGCGATCGCTGCCCGTGTAGCCGATGCCCACGAAGAACGCGCAGCGGCCGCAGTCCTCGATGACGCGCGCGAAGTGCTGGGTCCCGTCGTGGCGCAGGTGAATCGGGCACCCGATCGCCCGCAGCGAGAAGTCATCGTCGACGTGCAGCGAGCGCGCGCCCGCGCAGCGGCAACGAAACCCCGGCAGGTTGTGCTCGCGCGTCGTGCGCCACCGCAGCGGATTTTCCGTGGCGCTGGCGCGGCGGACGACGACCAGCGGCAGTCCCGATCGCGCGTCGACCCGGTTGGGCAAGCGGCTGCTGCCGTCGAGCTGAGCGACCAGGCGGATGCCGCCGTCGGCGTCGGTCAACAACAGGTCGGCGCGCGCCCCGTTCGGCAGCCGGGCGTCCGGCGTCGACCGGCGAATCGCAGCGTCCAGCGGGGCCCAGGCCTTCTCGCCGCAAGTCTCGCACTGGCGCAGCACCTCGGGGGCGGGGCCCACGCCATTGATCCAGGCCCGGACGACGCGGTGAAAGGTGCGCTTGGCGGCCGACATGGTCCAGGAGCCGGGAACGTTGCCACAGTTCAGATACGGGATTGTTACAAGTCAGTGACAAGCCCGATTGCGTAGCAAATCAGCGGGTCTCGGCGCGCGGCTCGAAGACGGGCAGGGTGAACCAGAAGGTCGATCCCTTGCCGGGCGTGCTGTCGACGCCAATCGTCCCGCCCATGGCCTCGACCAGGTGCTTGACGATGGACAGGCCCAGGCCCGTGCCACCCATCTCGCGCGAGCGGCCGCTGTCGACGCGATAGAACCGCTCGAACAGGCGGGGCAGGTGGCGCGGTTCGATGCCCGGTCCCGTGTCGGCGACCTCGACGCGCAGCTGGCTGCCGGCTCGCCGCGCGCGCAGGGTCACCCGCGTGCCGGGGCTGCAGTACTTCACCGCGTTGTCCAGCAGGTTCGTGAACACCTGCTCGAGCCCCTTGCGGTCCGCGCGCGCCGGCGACAGGTCCGCCGGGATCTCGTTTCGCACTTCGAAGGTTTTCTCCTCGATGCGCGGACGCAGCAGCGCGGCGACCTGCTCGGAGACGGCCCGCACCGGCACGGGCGTGGCCTCGGGCCGGTATTCCTTGGATTCGATTCGCGACAGATCCAGCAGATCCTCGACCAGCGAGCCCAGGCGCTGCGCGTTGCGATCGATGATGTCGACGAACCGCCCGGAGGCGTCGGGATCGTCCGACAACGTGAGCCGCAAGGTATCGACCGCCGACCTGACCGCGGTGATGGGCGTGCGCAGCTCGTGCGAGACGTTGGCGACGAAGTCCTTTCGCAGCGTCTCCAGGCGGCGGATCTCGCTGACGTCGACGAACACCGCCAGGATGCCCTGTGGCTTGCGGTCGATCGCCGGCAGGGCCGCCGCGTGCACCAGCAGCCGGCGCGGCTTCGGCCCGGTCACCTCGATCTCGCCGGTCGCGGCTCCGCCGCCCGACCGCGCGCGGTCCAGGATCGCGTGCAAGTCGGCGTTGCGGATCAGCTCCAGCGCCGCGCGCCCTTCGGCGTCCGGCCCCAGCGCGAACGTGGCCCGCAGCGCCGGGTTCACCAGCAGCATCCGGTTCTGCGGATCCAGCACCAGCACGCTCTCCTGCATGGATTGCAGGATGACGCCCAGCAGATCGCGCTCGGACCGCAGCGCCGCCAGCGTGGACGCCAGGTTACCGGCCATCACGTCCAGCGCCCGTCCCAGCGACGCAATCTCGTCGCGGCCCGTCGGCCGCGTGCGCACGTCCAGATCGCCGGCCGCCATGCGCCGGGCGGCCTCCGTCATCCGCGCCAGCGCGCCCGAGAGGATGTGCGCGGCCGACATCGAGATGATCGCGGCGACGACCAGCGCCAGCAGCAGGGCGACGGCCAGGATGTGCTGGACTTTCTGCACGGCGGCGTCGACGTCGTCCAGCGGAACCGCCAGCCGCGCCGCCCCGCGGGCGCCACCCGGCAAGGCCAGCGGAATCGCCGCGTACATCAGGCGCTGATGGACGGTGCCGCTGTTGCGGGTGGCGGACCCCGGATGCCCGGCCAGGGCCGCCGCGACCTCGGGTCGGTCGCGATGGTTCTCCACCTGGGCCAGCTCCGCCAGCGGGACCTGCGAATCGCCCAAAAGCTCTCCGGTGGCGTCGATGAACGTCACGCGCCCCGCGAAGCTCAGCTGATCGGCCAGCGCGTCCCAGTGCGCGCGATCGCGATCCGTCTGGGTGCGCGCCGTCAGCTCGATGATGGCCAGGCGCGCGAAGAGATCGGAGCGGATCCGGTCCTGCAGGTTGTTTTCGATCGCCGGATGCAGGGAGAGCTCGGCGGCCAGGATCGAGAAGCCGATGATGGACAGGGAGACCGCAAAGAGCTTGCTGCGGAGGTTCAGCTTCATGCGCCGCCGTCGCCGTCGCCGCCGCCGCCCCCGATCGCCGCCGCGTGATCGCTGGCCGGCGTGAACCGATACCCGACGCCGCGCACCGTCTCGATGTAGGCGCCCGCGGCGCCCAGCTTCTCGCGCAGGCGCTTGACGTGCGTGTCGACCGTCCGGGTCGTCACGTCGCCGCTCATTCCCCAGACGTCGTCCAGCAGGGCGGGGCGCGACTGGACCCGGCCGCGCCGCTCCAGCAACGTCGAGAGCAGCCGCAGCTCCAGCGCCGTCAGCGTGATCTCACGGTCTTCGACCCACACGCGGTGGGCGTCGCGATCGACGCGCAGCTTGCCGAAGACCATCACGCCGTTCGCGCCCCCCGCCGGGGGCGGCGCGGTTCGCCGGAGCACGGCCTCGATGCGCAGCAGCAGCTCGCGCAGGCTGTACGGCTTCACCACGTAGTCGTCGGCGCCCAGCTCGAACCCGACCACGCGGTCGACCTCGTCGCCCTTGGCCGTGACCATCACGATCGGGATGTCCTTCGTCGCCGGCGCGCCCTTCACGCGGCGGCAGATCTCGATCCCCGAGACGTCCGGCAGCATCAGATCCAGCAGGACCAGGTCGGGACGATGCTCGGTCACGGCAGCTACGGCATCGCGGCCGCCGCCGACCAGGATCGGCGTGTGGCCGGCCTGGCGCAGGTTGTACGCCAGAACCTCCTGCAGGTCCTTCTCGTCCTCGATCACCAGGATGCGGGCCATCTGATGGCCGCGTTTTTACCACTGACGCCGGAAAAGGGCTCAGTAGCTCTTCTTCCACATGATGTCGGCCGAGCCGGTGCCGACGTCTCCGTATTCGCCGGCGAACTGCCAGCGCGCCCCCAGCTGGTACTCGACGTGCACCGCGTTTCGGTTCTGCAGCTGAGTCGGATCGGCCCCGATGCGTCCGACGTATCCGACGTACAGGCGGTCGGTGACGTAGCGGCCAGCCTCGAACTGGGTGCCCGTCAGGCCGCCGCCGCTGCTCCCGGGGTCGATGGTCAGCACATCCAGCGGCAGGCGCTTGGCCAGCGTCTTCTGCAGGCCGCCGGCGATGGCGCCGGCGATCAGCGCGGAAGCCTCGTTGGCGGCGGCGGATCCGCTCGAGCCGCCGCTGCCTTCGCCGAACTGCAGGTGGCCAGTGATGATCAGCGTGAAGAGCTGCGAGCGACTGAGCTCCGGGCGGTTCGGCGACGTCACGTCGATCGCCAGGTGCTCGAGCGGGCCCTTGGCGGTCAGCAGCACGGTGACGTTCTCGACGTCGTTCTGGTACTGGGCGGTCACGTCCAGGATCGGCCGGTCGGGCGGGCCGCCGAACTCCAGGGTCGTGTCGTTCTTCAGATCGAAGCGCCGCCCGAACGCGTCGATGCGCCCGCGCCGCGCCAGCACCTGGCCGTAGATCTCGACCTTGCTCGAGACGCGCACGCGGAAGTTGGGCGCCAGCCCCAGCTCGATGTTGGCGTCGTGGCCGGAGACCCACAGCTTGTGCGGCGCG
>CAZJMY010000526.1:0-3480 GCA_964546845.1 uncultured Myxococcales bacterium
GGCCTCGCGACGGGCGGCCACGGCGCGGCGGGAGCAGGTGGCGCGGCGTCGGCGGGTCGTGGCGGGGGAGGGGCCGGCGGTGCCGCGAGCTGCGAGCACGCCGAGTGCCTGCGCGCCGTCCGCTGCGTCACCGCGTGCGGCGCGACGCCGGTCTCCGTCGGCTGCTGTCCCTGTGTGGCGCCGGCCTTCGACGAGGCCGCCAGCTGCGGCGCCGGCGGCGCCGGGGGGACCGCCAGCTATCTCGGGTGCCGCTTCATCGGCGGCGTCGATCGCTACGTCGTGGCCAAGCGGGACGTGGCGCGAAATCTCTGCTTCGGCCTCGTCCTCGACTCTCCCGGCCATTCGCCCGCGTCGTTCTTGACCCTGCCCACGGGACTCGGTCTGGAAGGCGTGTCGGTGGGTCCGGCGGCGAGCTGCCCGTCGCGCGCCGTCAATCTGTCTGGACCGCCGACGGTGGGTGGAAGCGTCACCCAGGTGGCGGTCCAGGGGGGCGGCCCCAGCGTGCTGGACGTCGACGTGACCGTCAACTACACGGCCGACGGGGGCGTCCCCGCCTCCGAGCAACTGACCGCGGCCGGCGTCGACGTGACGCCGGCCTGTCCCTGACGTCGCTCAGGGGGCGACGAGGTCGGTCACCCAGGGCACGTCCGGCGGGGGCGGCGACGCCATGACCTGGCTGGACCAAGCCGTGTCGGTGAGGCGCTGCAAGCCGTCGGTCGTCTGTTCGAAGTACGACGACACGACGCCCGCGTAGGCGCGCGGGCCGTTGCAGCCGTCGACGGTGACGTACATGAGCCGCGGCAGCCCGGTCGCGACGTGCAGGATCTTGCCGTCCGCCGGGTCGGTGTGGACGTCGGCGATCGTCGGGTCGGTCTTCTGCGCGTCGCTCGCGGTCAGGAACAGCTGCGGGTACCAGCCGGTCGGGGTCACGGTTTTCACGCAGCCGCCGCTGGACGTCACCTCGTCGACGGCCTGGTTGATGAACGCCAGCTGATCCGCGCTCAGCGGTTGTCCGGCGCGTTCGGCCTGGGCCATGGCGCCCAGCGTGGTGGCGGCGCTCTCCACGCGCGCGAAGTAATCCGTGACGGTCGAGGGCCCCGCGCTGATTGGGAGCACGCTGCCAATCGCTTGCCCCAGCTTCGCGAGCCGGACGATGCCGGCCCACGCCTCCGGATAGGGGTCCACGTAGGCGTCCGGGAAATCGCACAGCGGAATGGCGGTGTACGACTGCTTCGCGTAGAGCAGGGTGTCGTGGCGTAGCTCTGCCCACGACGCGAGCTGCGTGCTGACCACGCGCCGGGCCCAGGGCTCGGTCTGCATGACCGACGGCAACCCGGCCGCGGCGGTCGGGTCGCCGTCGGGGATCGACAGCCCGCGCAGCGCGCCCAGCCACGCGCCGTACAGGCTGGCGCCCCAGAAGTCGTCTCCGTGCTGGTCGACCAACCGCCGCGCGTCGTGCAGCGCGCCCGGGTAATTGGGGTAGGTGCTCAGCTCGGTCGCGAGCAGCGGCGCGGCGGCGTCGTTCCCGAGCGCCGCGAAGGCGACGTCCAGCGGGTTCGGCAGCATGCGCTTCGGCGTTCCCATCACGCGATCGAAGACCACGTCCGAGAAGACCTGGCTGTCGACGACGAACCGCTGGCCGAAGAACAGAAACACCCGGTCGAGCGGCGCGTTCGCCCCTTCCGGCGGGACCAGCAGGATCTGGCTCGCGATGCGCTGGATTCCGAACCCGCCGTCCAGCAACGCCTGCGCGAGCACGTCGTCGGACAGGCCCGCCAGGTCGGCGGACGTCGCCGCGCCCGTCGTGGCGCGCAGGGCCGAGAAGTCGGCCACGGTCATGTTGTCCGATTCGCCGACGAAGCCGCGCAACACGGAGTCCATCTGCTCCCAGGCGGCCAACCGCCCGCCGTCCTCGGCGAGCTCGCCCAGCAGGAGCGCGGCCAGGAATTGACGCCGGAAGAACCGCGGCGCCGCGGCCGGCGCGCCGGTGTCGAACTGCAAGAATCGGAAATCGGTCCGGCCCAGCCAGATCATCGCGCGGAAGTACGCCTCCAGGCGGGAGTCGCCCGCGTAGTGCCCGCGCGGCTGGAACTGCGAGAAATCCACGTCCCGCTCCTGGCCGAACAGCACCACGGGCTGAATCCCCGCGCCCGCCTTCGCCGCCGTGACCAGCGTCGAGACGGTCGTGGGGTTCGCGCCGGCGACCGGGACGGCCGTCGTATCGCCCAGTAGCTGGCGCGCGACCGTCAGGTAGAGATCGACGTCGGCGGTCACCTCGGGCGGCAGGTCGCTGCCGCGCCCCGACGCGAGATCGGCGTGCATGCCGGCCAGCAAATTCTTCAGCGCGGTCAACATGAAGCCGTTCTCGACGCCGGCCAGGGCCGCGTCGTAAGAGCGGTGGACCGCGTGCATGACGGAGTCGACGGAGACGAACAGCGGGAGGTGATCGGCGTAGATGGCCTTGTACCCGTAGAAGAAGGTCGGGAACGTCTGCCGCGCGGAGACGACGAACCCCTTCTGGGCCAGCGCCTGCTGCTCGGCGGAGCTGACCCCGAGCCGCGAGGCGGTCAACCGATCCAGGCCCGCTGCCGACAGCGGATCGTAGGGGAGGGTGGCGAGATAGCGCGTCTTCCAGCGGGATTGAAACGCCGTTGCGTCAGCCGGGCGATCGGACGCCAGGTCGGCACGTGCCGCGGCCAGCGCGGCGACGTGCGCGGGCGGGTCGGTGACCAACACCGAGGTCCCGCTGGTGTCCAAAAGGGCGCCACCGCCCGAGCCCGGGGCGCCACCGCTCACCCCGCCCGCGCCGCCGGTCGCTGCCGTGGGCTGTCCGCCTCCACCTGGGGCGGGCGTCGCGCGTCCGCCGCCACACGACGCGTTCAGCAACGTCAGACAAACGAAAGCTAGACCAGTCGATGCGAAAGAGGGCTTTAGCATTATGAGTGCCTCCGCCCCCCATGATAACCCGGCGACAACTCGGCCGGCACGCGGGGGCGTGCCAGCCCGAACGAGCCGTCAGTCCGCGACGGCGATGGCGGGATGCACCTCGTGGCTGGTGGCGGGAACGGTGACCGCCAGGCGCGAGCAGACGAAGAGGACGCCGCCGACCAGCAGGTAGCTGAGCGCCATCAGCGGTGATTCGGCGACGCCGATCTTCTCGCCGTGCATGAAGCCCAGGAAGGTCAGCAGCGCGCCCGCGCAGGCGAAGGTGCCGGCCTTGACGAACTCGCGGTCGATGATGAACGCCGCGATGGCGCCCAGGACCAGACCGCCCAGGATGGCGCCGCCGCCCATCACCTCGAGGCCGCGGTACAGGATCCCTTCGTTGCCCATCTTCGCCAGGCCGACGGCCGCGGCGTTGGTGCCCGCCGCGTGCAGCGCGTTGTCGATCTGCAGCTTGCCCCAGGCCGCCAGGTGCGGCGTCAGCGACAGCACGATGGCCGGCGCGTGCGACTTGGGCGACTCCTGGAAAGCCTGCGA
>CAZJMY010000527.1:0-8261 GCA_964546845.1 uncultured Myxococcales bacterium
AGAATGTGCTCCTGGCCAGCTTCATGCGCGCACGCACGGGAGGTACGAAGTGATTTCCTACAAGTTCGCTCGCCGGTCATTCCTTCGCGGTCTGGGCGCCGGTTCGGCGGCCGTGATGCTGCCGTTGCTGCGGTCGATCGAAGCCCGCGCGGCCGGCGCCGCCGCGCCGTTGCGGTTCCTCATCATCCACCACCCGCTGGGGACGGCGCCCGGTCTCGCCAACTGGCGGCCAAACGCCAGCGCGACGACCACCAACTTCACCCTCCCGGTGGAGAGCGCGCCGTTCGCGCCCCTGCAGAAGTACATGGTCATGGTCGACGGCGTGAACTGCGTGACGGCCACGTCGGGCAAGGACTCGACCGGCAACCACGGCGGCCAGAACACGCACGAGGGCGGCATGGTCGCCCTCATGACCGGCGTGCCGACGCTGGGCAGCGTCGGCCAGCAGGACCACTGCGCCGGTGGGCCGTCGATCGATCAGATCTTCCTGCAGAAGTCGCCCGTGCTCGGTGGGTCGAACTTCGGCAGCCCGACGCCGTTCCAGTCGTTGCAGCTGGCGGCGGACGTCCGGTCCGACCGCGACGAGAAGGCGCCGCGCGTCCTGTCGTACCTGGCGCCGAAGAGCGGCGTCAGCGACCCCGACCAGGCGCGGCAGCCGCTGTTCCCGGACACGTCACCGCTGAACGTCTACAACCGGATCTTCGGCGGCGCGCTGCCGACCGGGATGAACGGGGCGCAGGTGCTGGCGCAGAAGGAAAGCGTCATCACCTACCTCAAGGGCGATCTGGCCCGCATGCAGACGCTGGTCCCCGCCAGCGAGAAGGACCGCCTGTCGGCGCACGCCGAGGCGATCAACGAGCTCGAGAAGAGCCTTCAGGCCATGTACGGGACGACGACCCAGAACGGGGTCTGCACGAAGCCCACGGCGCCGCCGAACTTCTCGAACACCAGCAGCGGCAAGCAGGGGTCCGGGACCGTCTACAGCGATCTCGGGGGCGTCGACTACTACGTGCCCGGCCAGACGAACAGCCACCCGCACCTGGACCTGGGGCAGGCCCAGCTGCGGCTGATCAAGGCCGCCTTCCTGTGCGATCTGTGCCGCGTGTCGACCTTCATGTGGTCGGCGGGGACCAACTGGGTCGTGTTCCCGGGGACCTTCCAGAACGCGACGATCGCCGGGAACCTCCAGTCCACGCCGCACCACCCGCCCAGCCACGCGGGCGACGCGGCGACCAACGCCTGGCTGAACCAGGTCGACCAGTTCTACTCGCAGGCGACGTCGACGGTGCTGCAGGAGTACGCCACCACGCCCGACATCGACGGCAACATGCTGATCGACAACACGGTCATCGTGTACTTCACCGAGGTCGCGCGCGCCTACGACCACAACCAGCAGAACATCCCGCTGCTGATCTTCGGGGGCAAGAACACCAAGGTGAAGGGCGGCACGTACCTGAAGGTCACCGACGGGTCGCTGGGGACGCAGACCGGCGGTACCGGCAACCGCCCCTTCAACGACGTCTGGCTGGCCCTGGCGCCGGTCTTCGGCGTGACCATGAACAGCCTCGGCGACAAGACGCAGTACACGGGTCCGCTGCCCGGCATCGTGTCGACGTAGCCGTCGCCAGCAGCTCAGACCATCAAGGAGTTTCGATGAGGACCGGTTCGGTGTGCGCGGGCGTCTGCCTGGCGCTGTTGTCGACGTTTGCGATCTCCTGTTCCAGCAGTGACATGATGACGGCCACAGGCGGCACGGGCGGAAGCCCGGGCGGCGGGACCGGTGGCACGGGCGCGGGCCCGACGGGGATCTGCGGCTCGCTGATGAACTACGTGGCCACGACCAGCACGGCGCCGTCGTTCGCGACCGACATTTACCCAATCTTGAGCAAGACGGACCCCGGGGCGGCCGGGAAGCCGGCGCCTGGGTGCGGGCAGACGATCCTGTGCCATGGCAGCCCGGCGGTCGCCATCAACATGGCCGCCACGGCGACGCTCTCGTTCGTCGACCAGCCGGCGGCCGTGAAGACCGCCTTGCTGGCGGCGTCGGTCAACGCCCCCGCGATGAAGCGCGTCGACCCCGGGCACGTCGGCAACAGCTTTCTGGCGTACAAGATCTCGGGCGCGACGGGCGTCGCCTGCGTGAACGCCTCGTGTCCGGCGGGCGTGACCGTCGGGAACACCAAGCCCTGCGGCGATCCGATGCCCAACGCCAACGGCCAGGGCGGGACGTCCGCCGTGCTCTCGGACGCGGACCGCACGAAGATTCTCGACTGGATTGCGCTGGGCGCTCACGATTGAGCGATGCAGCTGATCCAGCTCGAAGACGTCATTCCCCGGCCCTATCAGGACCAGCTGGAAGCGGAGACGTCCGCGCTGGGCTGGTACTTCCATAAAGAGACCGCCCGGCCCGGACTGGCCTTCGCGCGCAACTACTCCGGGTTCTTTCACATGGCGTTCGACGCCGCGTCGCCGGCGCCGGTCCAGTCCGCCATCAACGCGCTGCTGGTGCCGTTGCTGTTCGTGTCGCTGGACAAGGCCAAGCTGAAGTTGAACGATCTCATCCGGGTGCGATTGGGGATGTTCCCCGAGAACCCTCTGGACGTTCCGTATCACAACCCGCACGTCGACTTTTACGACCCGCACCTGGTCGGCCTCTATTACGTCAACGATTCGGACGGCGACACCGTCGTGTTCAACGAGACGTGCGACAAGGTCGGCCTCGAGCAGTCGGTGACCTACGCCAATCAGGGCAAGTTCACGGAGCTGGCCCGCATCGCGCCCAAGAAGGGGCGCATGGTGTTCTTCGACGGCCGGCACTACCACGCCAGCATGCACCCGACCGCGCACCCGCAGCGGATCGTGGTCACCTTCAACTTTCGATAGCCCGGGGCGGCGTGTAGGCTGAACGGGCCAGATGCCTTTCACGCCCGCCATGGCCGCCGGACTCGCCTGCGTGCGCTGCGGCGCGGGCACGCTGGACGTGGTGGCCAACTCGTTGCGATGCGCGGCCTGCCAGACGCGGTACCCGTTCGTCGGAACCGTCCCCTGCCTGGTCCCCGATCCGCCGCTGTGGCACGCGCAGTGGTTGAACCGGCTGGCGGAGTTCGTGGCCGACACGCGCGCGACGCTGGCGCGCTGGCGGGCCGAGGCGGACGCCGGCGCCGCCCAGCTGACGCCGCGCACGCGCGCGCGGATCGACCGCGTCATCGCCGCCTGCGAGGACCAGCGCGCGCGGGTGGAGGCGCTGTTCGAGGACGTGCGGCAGGGCCAGCCCCAGCTGCTGCCCACGCGGCCCGAGCCCGGCGCCAACCCGCTGCTGGAGTTCTCGGAGAACCTGTTCCGGGACTGGGTGTGGGGGAACAAGGAGGCCGAGCTGACGCGGGCGCTGGTCGCGAACGCCGTGGACCAGCCGCTCGGGCGCCTGGCCGTCTACGGGGCGGGGACCGGGCGCCTGGCGCTGGACGTCCATCAGTCGCTGGCGCCCGCCGAGACGTGGGCCCTGGACCTGAACCCGCTGCCCGTGCTGGTCGGCGAGCGCCTGGTCCGCGGCGAAACCGTCACGATGCCCGAGTTCCCCGTCGCGCCGCACGGCGAGTCCGACGTCGTCATCCAGCGCGACCTGCGCTGCCCGATGCCGGTGCGCGATGGGTTCTCCTTTGCGTTCGCGGACGCCTTGCGCCCGCCGTTCGCGCCCGGATCGCTGGACACGGTGCTGACCGCCTGGTTCGTCGACGCCACCGGCCGGGACTTCCGGGAGACGGCCGCCGCGGTCAACCGCGTACTGAGGCCGGGCGGGCTCTGGGTGAACCTGGGACCGCTGCGGTTCAAGGAGAGCCTGGCCCAGAACTACACCATCGAGGAGATCTGGGACCTGGTGGCGTCCAGCGCCTTCGAGCTGGGCAAGCGGGGCCGCGAGGACGTCCCCTACTTCGACTCCCCGGTGAGCGGGTCGCGCCGCATCGAGACCGTGTTCTGGTTCGGCGCGCGCAAGACGGGTGAGGCGCCGCCGTTCGTCGGGACGGACGACACGCCCGCCTGGATCGCCGACCCCAGCTTGCCCATTCCGCTGACGCCGCAGCTGGTCGCCTTCGGCCAGAAGTCGGTGTTCGCCGGCAGCGTCCTGTCGCTGATCGACGGGGCGCGGTCCCTGTCCCAGGTGGCCGCCGAGATGGGGCGGCTCTGGGGGTTCGATTCGGCGCGCATCATGGACCAGCTGCGGGCGTTTTTCGCGACGCTGCCCCTCGACGGCTGACGGGCTCAGTCGAGCTCAGGGAACGACGGGTGGGCGCTTCGGGACCTCCGGGCGCCCGCTGGCCTTCGAGCGGTAGGCGGCGTCCATGTACGCGAAGTCCGCGAAGATGTCCTCCAGCGCCAGCGCGGGGGGGCGGCCCGTCTCGGCGGCGGCGAGGAAGTCGGCCCACATCGCCCCGTAGCCACCCCCGTCGCGAATGTTCGGCCACAGCCAGCGGCGGCCGCCGGGGCCGTACGCGCGGGCGTAGAGGCTGCGGGCGTCGAAGTACAGCGCGCCGTTCTCCAGCAGCACCTTCGACACGTCGAACGGCGGGAAGCGCCACGGGACGGCCCAGGTGTGCAGCAGCCGGGACGTCAGCCCCGACCGGTGGCGCGCCACGATCATCATCGTGTCCTCGCCGGGGGTCGCCGTGACGGGACGCAGCGGCCCCGTCGCCGACACGTCGACGATCTGGTCGGGGGTGCTCGGCTCGAAGACGGACGCCAGGTCCAGCAGGCGGCGGATCCAGTGGACGCCCCCCTCGTGCAACGCGCCCAGCGGCATCTCGGCCGCGTCCGCGCGCCACCCGGTGGGGCGCGATCGCCCGAGCCGGATCAGGTCCAGGATCAGCGGCCGCCCCAGACCCGGGTCGCGCAGCCGCTCTTTCAACCGGCGGTGGAAGGGGGCGTAGTGCAGATTCTCGGCGACCATCACCGTCCGATCGTGCCGCTTCAGGGCCGGCCAGAGCCGCTCCAGCTCGTCGAAGCGCGCGACGACCGGCTTTTCGATCAGGAGGTGCTTGCCGGCGGCCAGCGCCGCCTCGATCAACGCGGCGTGCCCGCGTGGCGGGGTCCCGATGACCAGCCCGTCGTACCCGGAGGCCAGCGCCGCCTCGTAGCTGCCGAAGCAGTCCCTGGCGCCCAGCCGCCCACCAAAAGCGCGAGCTTTCTCCGGGGTGCGGCTGGCGACGGCGAAGGCCGAACCCGGCCGTAACCGCTTGAAGATCCGCGCGTGGCGCGCGTTCATGGCGCCACATCCGACAAAGCAGAGCGAGATCCCCGCCATGAGGGCGCTACAATCCGCCCGCTTCGCGTTGCCCCGGCCCTTCCGGCGCCCGGGTCCGACCGTTCCCTCGCATGGCGCGCACGAAAATATTTTATTTCATCCCCAACCTCCAGCAGGGGGGGCCGGAGGGGCAGATCCTGGCCCTCATCAACCGGCTGCCGGCGCGGTTCGAGCCGGTGCTGTGCGTGTACCACGCGGACGACATCTTCTTCGACGCGCGCTGCCCGCCGGGGCAGCCGGCGCACGCGCTGGGCGTCCGTCGCATGGGGCTGGAGGCGCTGGACCGGCTGACCGAGATCCTGCGCCGCGAGAAGCCGGCCATCGTGCATTCCTACCGCGACAAATCGAACTTCTGGGCGCGGCTGGCGGCGGCGCGGGCCGGGGTCCCCATCACCATCACGGCCTGCCGCAACCGCATGATGGAGCTGCGCTACCTGCTCATCGAGCGCTTCATGTCGCGCTTCAGCCGCCTCATCCTCACCAACTCCGAGGGGGTGCGCTACGAGCTGACCGAGTGGGCGGGCGTCCCCGACGACAAGATTCGCGTCATCACCAACATTCTGGACGTGGAGCAGTTCCGCCCGCCGACCGCCGGCGAGCGGGCGGCCGCGCGCGCCCGCTGGGAGCTGGGGCCGTCGACGCGGGCGCTGCTGCTGCCCGGGCGGGTGGGCCTTCAGAAGCACCAGATCGGCGTGCTGCTGGCGATGCGGCGCCTCTTGCGGCGCGGGCTGTGGCCGGCCGACACCGTCGTCCTGTTCGCCGGGCGCGAGCGCGACCGCGCGACCAGCTGGCTGGTGCGGCGGCTCGCGGCGCCGCGAAAGGTCGCCGCCCGCGTGCGTTTTCTGGGGGCCGTGAAGGACATCCGCTCGCTTTACTGGGCCAGCGACCTGCTGGTGATGCCCTCGCTGTACGAGGGGCTGGCCAACGCCGCGCTGGAGGGCGCGGCCTGCGGGCTGCCGGCGCTGCTGTCCCACGCCGCCAACGTCGACGGCATCGTGCAGCCGGGCGTGACGGGCTGGGAGATCCCGACCGGCAACCAGGCCGCGCTGATGGCGGCGCTGGCCGACGCCGTCGCGACGCCCGCCGACACGCTGGCCGAGATGGGGCGGCGCGGGCGCACGCGCGTCGTCGAGCGGTTCGCGCCGACGGACAGCTTCGTCATCGACCAGATGGTGGCGGTGTACGACCAGCTGCTGGCCGAGAAGGCCGTCGCATGACCGCCGCCGCCTCACCGCCGGCCGATCTCGAGGGGACGCTGTTCGACGTCGTGATCGTCGGCTCCGGCTTCGGCGGCGGTACGATGGCCTACGCGCTGTCGCGCGCCGGGTTGAACGTCCTGCTCGTCGAACGCGGCGGGTGGGCCCACCGCGACGAGACCGACTGGAACGGCCGCGCCATCCTGCTGGACGGGCGCTATCGCGGCGACAGCCCCGTCGACGTCGACCAGCGGCCCGACGGTGCCGGCGCGCGCGCGTTCCCCAACGAGGCCGTCGGCGGCAACTCGATCTTCTTCGGCGGGGCGGCCCTGCGGCTGCGCGAGAGCGACTTTGGCCGCTGGCCGATCGGCTACCGCGATCTCGAGCGCCACTACGCGGCGGCCGAGCAGCTGCTGGAGATCCACGGCCGCGCGGGCACGGACCCCGTCGAGCCGGCACGCTCGTCGCCGTACCCGTTCCCGCCGCCGCCCTTGACGGCGCCCGCGCGTCGCATCTTCGCCGCCGCCGAGAAGCTGGGCTGGCACCCGTTCCAGATCCCGGTGGCCATCAACCACGCCGGTCCGCGCGAGCCCAAGTGCGTCAACTGCTTCACGTGCGACGGCTTCCCTTGCCGCATCGGCGCCAAGAACGACATCGCCCAGACCGCGCTGGCCAAGGCCGATCCGTCGCGGCTGTCGATCCTGGCGCGCACGATCGCCTCCCGCCTGGTCCTGCGCGACGGGCGGGTCGCGGCCCTGCACGTCATCGACCGCGACACCGAGCGGCGCCTCACCGTGCGCGCCAAGCTGTTCGTGGTGTCGGGCGGCGCGCTGGCCACGCCGGCGCTGCTGTTGCGCTCGGGGCTGGACAAGATGGACGCCTCCGGGGCGCTGGGGCGCTACCTGATGCGCCACTGCAACGCGATGCTGGGCTTCCTGTTCCCGTTCCGCACGAACCCCGAATCGGTGAATCACAAACAGGTGTGCATCACCGACTTCTACGAGTCGGTCCGCGCCACCGACGGCACCGCGCTGGGCGTCATCCAGGACATGTGCATGCCGCCGCCCGACGT
Source organism: uncultured Myxococcales bacterium (assembly GCA_964546845.1). Classification (GTDB taxonomy): domain Bacteria; phylum Myxococcota_A; class Polyangia; order Fen-1088; family Fen-1088; genus JADGRB01. Next base: position 7,565 of record CAZJMY010000527.1, read on the forward strand.
GGTCCGGGCGCTGGGTCCGCGCGGCTTCCGCTGGGCGGCCTACCTGGGCGCCGCCCACATCCAGACCCTGCTCTGCGTGGCCGAGGACGAACCGCAGGCCGACAACCGCCTGGCGCTGACGGCCGAGGTCGACCGGTGGCAGCTGCCGATCGCCGCCGTCCGCCACCGCTACACGGCGGGCGACGTCGCGCGCCGGGACCGTCTGGTGGAGCTGGCCCGGCGCGTGTTGCGCGCCGCCGGCGGGGTCGCCGGCAAGGTGCGCCTCATCGACAGCTTCTCGCACGCGGTCGGGACGGCCCGGTTCGGCCTGGACCCCACGGCGTCCGCGCTGGATCGCCACTGCCGGTTCTGGGCGGTCCCCAACCTGTTCGTCGTCGACGGCTCGTTCATGCCGACCTCGGGCGGGGTGAACCCCAGTCTGACCATCACGGCCAACGCGCTGCGGGTCGCGGAGCACGTGACGGCCTCGTTCGGCGCGCTGGCGGGCGGCGGTGGATCCGCGCCCCGGCAGGCGACATGATGACGGCTGTCGACATGAGGAACGCGATGACGGGAGCTCGACGATGTGTGGCATCGCCGGCGCGCTGAGCGCCGCCCCCGAGGCTCCCGCGCCCCTGGACGCGGTCGAGCGGTTCGCTGCCGCCATGGTCCACCGGGGCCCTGACGGGTACGGCTTCCACACCGACGGGCCGGTCGC
>CAZJMY010000528.1:0-26938 GCA_964546845.1 uncultured Myxococcales bacterium
CTGGGACCGGACGGCGAGGCGGACGTCGGCCTGCTGCTGCGGCAGGGTGACGCGGCGGCCGCCCGCGCGGCGTTCGAGGAGGGCGGACGCCTGGGCGCGCCGGCGGCCGCGCTCGCGCCGCATCTGGCCGAAGCGGCGTTCCAGGCCGGCCGGCGCGGCGCGCCCGCCGACGGGCAAGCAGGGGAGCGATCTTGACCGCCGCGCCCGGCGACGCGGCGGTCTTCCCGCGCCTGGGGCCTGACGGCGTGGCCGACGTGGGCCTCTTGCTGGAAGGGACCTACCCCTACGTCAGCGGCGGCGTCTCGACCTGGGTCCACGACATCATCACCGGCTTTCCGGAGCTGACGTTCGGGATCTGCTTCCTGGGCGCCACGCCGGAGACGTACGGCGCCGTGAAGTACCGATTGCCTCGCAACGTGGTCCACGTCGAGGTTCACCACCTGATGGCGCCCCTGCGCCCGGCGCCCCCGCCGCGCCGGCGCCGCCGCCCGTCCGACGTCGGCGGGCACCTGGCCGCGCTCGCGCGCCTGCACGAGGCGATGCGGGCCGGGACCGCGCCCGCGCCCGACGTCATCGACACGCTGCTGGCCCTCGACGGCGACGGCGGGCTGTCGCTGCACGAGTTCCTGCACGACGATCGCGTCTTCGCCGAGCTTTGCGCCGAATACGACGCCCACCACGACGAGACGTCGTTCATCGACTACTTCTGGACGCTGCGCACGATGCACGTGCCGCTGTTCAAGGTGGCGGCGATCGCGCGGGCGCTGCCCCGGTTCCGGACGCTGCACGCGGTTTCGACGGGATACGCCGGCGCGCTGGGCGCCCTGGTCCACCACGGCCGCGGGACGCCGCTGGTCCTGACCGAGCACGGCATCTACACGAAGGAGCGGACGATCGATCTGGCGCACGCCGCCTGGATCAACGACGGGCCCGCCCACGTGTCGCAGGCCGGCTTCGGCAGCCTGCGCCGCCTCTGGATCCAGTTCTTCGAGGCCCTGGGACGCATGGCCTACGCGGCGGCGGATCCGATCGTGTCGCTGTACGAAGGGAACCGCGCCCGCCAGATCGCCGACGGCGCCGACCCGGCGCGCACGCGCGTCGTGCCGAACGGGATCGACGTCGACCGGTTCGCGGCCGTGCGCCGTGAAGACCAGGCCGCGCCGCCGCCGGTCATCGGGCTCATCGGGCGAATCGTCCCCATCAAGGACATCAAGACGTTCGTACGCGCGATGCGCGAGGTCGTCGGCGCCATCCCGGGCGCGCAGGCCTGGATCGTGGGCCCGGAAGAGGAAGACAGCCGGTACGCCCAGGAATGCCGCGCGCTCGCCAGCACGCTGGGCCTGGACGGCGCGGTCCGGTTCCTCGGGTACCGGCCCGCGGAAGAGGTGCTGCCGCAGCTGGGCGTCGCCGTGTTGACCTCGATCAGCGAGGCGCTGCCCCTGTTCGTGCTGGAGGCGTTCGCCAGCGGCGTACCGGTCGTCGCCACGGACGTCGGGTCGTGCCGCGAGCTCATCGAGGGGCACGGCCGCGCCGGCGACGTGCCCGGCCACGCCGGGATCGTCACGGCCATCGCCTCGCCGCTGGAGACGGCGCGCGCGATCGTCGAGCTGCTGCGCGATCCGGTTCGCTGGGGCGAGGTGCGGCGGGTGGCGACCGCGCGCGTGAACGCACTTTACGGGCGCGCGCGCATGCTGGCCGCGTACGACGACATTTACCAAACAGCCCTGGGAGAGACGCATGGCCGGCATCGGCTTCGAGCTTCGTAGGCTGCTCGATCGGCAGACGCTGTGGGGGCTCGTCCGGGCCTACGCGTACGCGGGTGTCATCAGCTCCGGCCCCTGGGTGCTGTCGATCCTGGGCGTCATGGGGATCGGCCTCCTCAGCGTCGGGCCGGTCCCGGCGGCCGAGGTCCGGCAGTTCCTGGTGACGGTCACGTACCTGATGGCGGCGTCGCTGATCGTGACCGGCGGCCTGCAGCTGATGTTCGCGCGGTTCATCGCGGACTGCATCTACCGCGGCGCGGAGAGCCGCGTGCTGCCCAACCTCTTCGGCGCGCTGACCGTCGTCGCCCTGGGCGCCGGCGCGCTGGCGGTTCCCTTGCTGTTCATCCTGGCCGGCTCGCCGGCGGTTCGCTTGCTGACGGTCGTCGCGTTCATCGTGCTGTCGGCGTCCTGGATCGCGGTCGTGCTGCTGTCGACGCTGCGCGACTACCGGGGGGTGGTGACCGGGTTCCTGGTCGGGTACTCGATCTCGGTCGGCGGCGCGCTGCTGCTGCGCCCCTGGGGACTGCCCGGCCTGCTCGGCGGGTTCCTGGCCGGCCAGGTCGTGCTGCTGGTGGCGATGGTGGGGCTCGTCGCGCGGCGCTTTCCGACTAAGGCGATCGTGGCGTTCGAATTCCTCGATCGCAAGCGCGCGTACCTGGGGCTGGCGGCGACGGGGTTGCTCTACAACCTGGGCATCTGGATCGACAAGCTGCTCTTCTGGTTCACGCCGTCGACGTCGGAGCCGGTGCTGGGGCCGCTGCGGGCGTCGGTCATCTACGACATCCCGATCTTCCTGGCCTACCTGTCGATCGTTCCTGGCATGGCCGTCTTCCTGGTCCGGGTCGAGACGGCGTTCGCCGAGGAGTACGAGGGGTTCTTCGCCGGCGTTCGCGACGGCGAGACGCTGGCCGACATCCGCCGCCGCCGCGATCGCTTGACCCTGGCGGTCAAGAGCGGGATCTCCGACATCTTCAAGGTGCAGGGGGTGACGGTGCTGATCCTGCTGCTGGCCGCGCCCCGCCTGCTGGACGCGCTGGGGATCTCACCGCTTTACCTGCAGCTGTTCTCGGTCGACCTGGCCGGCGTCGCGCTGCAGGTCCTGGTGCTGGCGGTGTTCAACGTCCTTTTCTACCTGGACCAGCGGAGGACGGCGTTGATGCTGGCGGGCCTGTTCGCCGCTCTCAACGCGGCGCTGACCGTGGCGACCCAGCACGCCGGGCCGCCGTTTTACGGCTACGGGTTCGCGCTGTCGACGGCGCTGACCAGCCTGCTGGGGCTGCTGCTCACCTCACGCGCGCTGGACCGGCTCGAGGCCGGCACCTTCATGCGCGCTGCGTAGAGCCGCGCCCGAAACGGGCGGCCGAGCGCTCCTTGGCGCGGGCCGCCTCGACCGCGCGGTCACGCGGGGACGACGTCGTGACCAGGTCGTCGATCAGGTGGCGCGCGACGTGAAACACGTCGTGGACCGCCCGGTCGAAGGCCGCCTGGTTGGCCTTGGAAGGGGCCGTGAAACCCGAGAGTTTCCGCACGAATTGCAGCGAAGCGGCGCGGATCTCCTCGTCGGTGGCCGGGGGCTCGAAGTTGAACAGCGTCTTGATGCTGCGGCACATCCCCGATCCCTAGCACGGCCGGGGCCCGGGGGCTTGGCGGACGCGCGCCCGCCACTACCTTTGGTTGTGCCATGGCAACCACCGTCTCCGAAGCCGACAAGCGCGAACACGTCCGCAAGCTGATCGCCGGGTTCGACACGGCGATGCTGGTCACCCGCACGGTGGAGGGCACGCTGCGCGCCCGGCCCCTGAGCATCGCCGAGAAGAGCGCGGATGGGACGCTGTACTTCTCGACGGCCATCGAGTCGGGGAAAGTGCACGAGCTGGAGAAGGACCCGCACGTCGCCGTGATCCTTCAGGGGAGCGGCAAGTACGTGTCGCTGACCGGCGAGGCCCACGTGCAGCGAGACCGGGCGCTCATCGAGCAGCTCTGGTCGGAGGCGTGGCGGGTCTGGTTCCCGCAGGGGCCGACCGACCCGTCGCTGTGCCTGCTGGTGTTCGAACCGCGGGAGGCGGACTACTGGGACGCCGCCGGCGCGACCGGGCTCAAGTACCTCTTCGAGATGGCCAAGGCGTACGTCACGAAGACCCGCCCCGAGTCGGACGGCGACGAGCGCCACACCGGCCACGTCAAGCTCTGACGGCGCGCCGCCCTGATGCCACAATGGCCGCATGGCGGCTGACCATCCGGCTGAGCGACCGGCACGCCCGCGCGTGCTGGTGAATTTCGCGACCTCGATCGACGGGAAGATCAACCCCGCGCCCGGGCTGCGGCAGGGCAAGTTCATGATGTCGCGCGCGCGGGAGGATTTCCGTCGCATGGTGGCGCTGCGCGCGACCGCGGACGCGATCCTGATCGGCGCGTCCAACCTGCGCGCCGACAACCCGGACCTGGCCATCCCGCCCGACGAGCGGGACCGCCGGCGCGCGGCCGGCCTCGCCGAGCCGATGCGCATCGTCCTGACCAGCACGGGCGCCGGCATCACGCCGGACATGCGGATGTTCGACCCCGCGCGGGGCGGCCAGTCGGTCGTCGCGCACGCCAAGGCCATGCCCGCGCTCGAGCGCGAGCGCCTGGGCGCCGTCGCCGAGCTGGCCGAGCTGGGCGGCGAGCGCGTCGACGTACAGGACTTGCTCGTCTGGCTGGCGAACCGCGGTGTCGCCACGCTGCTGTGCGAAGGCGGCGGCAACCTGGTGGCCCAGCTCTTCGCGGCCCGCGCCGTCGACGAGCTGTACGTGACCCTGGTGCCGCGCATCCTGGGCGGCGCCCGAGCCCCCACCCTCGCCGACGGCCCCGGGTTCTCGCCCGACCAGATCCCCGACCCCAAGCTGGCGTCGATGGAACGCTGGGGCGACGAGCTCTACCTCCGCTACGACTTCACGTGGTCCTGACGGCGCGCCCGCCGCGGCCCCGGCGATCACTGGATGAAATAGACGTCGTCGACCCAGATGTCGGTCATGAGGGGCGCGCCGGCGTCCGGCGGGGTGTTCCGCTGGGCCTGCCAGTTGACGCCGTAGACCTGCGTCGGGAGCCACTTTGCGGCCTGGTAGCCCCAGGTCGGGTCGATGGCGATTCCCCCATCGGGGGCCGCGCCGCCGTCACCGCCCGCGTCCAGCAGGACGGTGAACTCTTGCCACTCCGTCGTGAACTTGAAGAACGCGGCGTAGCTGTTGTAGCACTTCGACGTGTTCGGCCCGGCGCCGTTGCAGACCTCGCCGCGCGGGTCGGTGTCGGTGTCGGGGAATTGAACCTTCACCAGCAGCGAGCCGGTGTTCGGGTCGGGCGTCGTCGTCTTGCCCCAGAACTTCATCGACTTGTAGCGGCTGATGTCGAACGGGACGGTGACCCGCGGGATCGGCGGACCGCCATCGGTGTTGCCCGACGCCCCGCCGGTCGCGACGGGCGCCGCAGCGTCGCCGACGGGCTGCTGCGCGAACTCGAAGCCGACGCCGCACGTGTCGTAAAGGCCGTTCAGCACGCAGGACTGGCGTGCCGCGTGCGCGCTCGGCTTGCAATTCAAGGTGGTCGTCGCCGGCTGCAGCGCCGTGAACATGAACGACCCTTGCGGTGGGCTGGACGTGTCGCCGCCCGACCCGGCGTCGGCCATGTAGCTCGCGCCGCTGTTGTACCAGTAGCCCGCCGTCAGCGGCGGATTGATGCCCGCCGTCAGCTGGATGGGACCGTGGGTCGTCGTCTCCATGTCGTCGAGGAGGACGTACGAGCTCGGGGTGCCCGCCTTGCAGTTCTGCGCACCGTCGGTCGGCGACGTCGACGAGTCCTTCTTGCCGCCGTCGGTGCCGCCCCCCGGGTGGCTCGCGCTGCTCGAGCAGGCAGCTGATCCGACGAGCAAGACGATACCGACCAGCGAACGACCTGCGCAGGGAAGCTGCTTCCGCATCGCGACACTCCTATGTTCGGCCCGAATCATCGGCGGAGAACCGTCCTCCCCGTCGAGAAGCGTCGGGGAGGACGGCCTGCCTTTTTGCCCACCTGTCAGGCGGGCGCGATCACTGAATGGTGATGTTGTAGTCCGTCGTGGTCCAGTTGCCGCTGTAGACCTCGAACCCGGTCTGGATGCCCAGGAGGACCGAGTCGTTCTTCAGGCCGGCGTACCCGTGCGAGGCCGCGTCCTGGAAGTACGGCAGCAGGTCGAAGTTCGACACGCTGGTCGTTCCCGGCGCCGCCACCCAGTAGCTGACGACCTGCTCACCCGTTCCGTTCGTCCCGACGTACGGCGTCCGCCCCGAAACCGGCGTGCCGGGGCTGGCCACGCTGCCGAGCGGCATCTTCCCGGTGTTCCCGATCCAGATCATCAGCTCGATGCCCGGGACCGCGGGCGGCTGCGTGGACGCGTTGCTGAACCACACGTCGTAGACGGCGTCGCCGGTGCTGCCCATCGTGAAGCTCCAGTTGCTCTTCACCGTCTGGAGCTGGCTGATCTTCTTGCCGCCCTTGTACGGCCCGTAGAACTGGATGCCGTCGTGACCCGGGCCCCACCCGCTGATGATGGCCGGGAAGGATCCGGGCCCGTTGTTCGGGGCCTGGAAGCCGCCGCCCGCCATGTACGAGAAGCCCACGCCCGTCGCGGTGGCGGTCACCTGCATCGTCATCGGGTTGCCGTTCGTCGGGAACGGCGCGCTCTGCACGGCATAGCCGTTGACGCCGTTGACCGCTTGCGGCAGCTGGTTGTTCCAGGTCGGCCCGTACGCGCCGGTGGCGACCACCGGGCTCGGCGCCGTCGCCAGCGGAACGATGCTCTTGATGCAGAAGTCGTAGGCGTGCGTCACGCTGTCCGGGAAGAACGCCAGCTTCACGTCCGTCAGCTTGGTCGGGTCGACCGACGTGCTGTGGTTCTTGTTGTTGGCGAGGACCGCGTCCGAGAAGAGGACGTTGTACGTCTTCTCCGTCGAGCCCACGCCCGGCAGGGTCACGCCGGGCGCATCCTGGGTTTGCGGGTCGAGGTTGCTCGACGTCGGGTATTCGAGGTTGAGCACCATGCCCCCGCTGCCCTTGCTGCTGGCGCCGGAGGTCAACGTGATCGCGAAGCCGACGATCTTGCTGGCGTCCCACGTGCCCGGCGCGGCGGTGCTGCCCGGCTTGCCCGAGTTCACCTTGAACCCGATGCCGGCGTACTTGCCGCTGCCCGTCCCCATGGTCCCGCTGAGACACATGGCGTTCGACGACGAGTTCCACGGGATGGCGCCGGTGCCCTTGCCGTCGCTGCCCTTGCAGCTGTTGCCCGAGTCAGAGCCGTCGCTGTAGCAATACCAGGCGCCCTGGATGCCCCACTTGTTGTTGCAGACGTAACCCGAGGCGTCCTCGTTGATCGTGTTCATGTCGCTGTTCGAGCAGCCGCTGCTGCCGCCCGGACCGCTGCCGGCCGCGCCGCCGGTGGCGCTGCCGCCCGCGCCCGTCGTGTTGGAGCCGCCGCTGCCGGTGGTGCCGCCCGTGTGGGTGCCGCCCGTCCCGGTCGTGTTCGAGCCGCCCGTGCCGGTCGTCACGGAACCGCCGGTCCCGGTGTTCGACCCGCCCGTGCCCGTGTTGTTCGAGCCACCCGAGCCGGTGTTGTTCGACCCGCCGGAGCCGGTGTTGTTGGAACCACCGGAGCCCGTCGAACCGCCGCGCGCGTTGCTGCCGCCGTTTCCGCTGCCGTTGCCGCCGGTGGCGGAGCTGCCGCCCGTACCGGTGTTGTTCGACGCCGGGGACGCACAGGCCAGAAGGCCGGCGGCCGAGAGGACGGCCAGATAAGCGATTCGCGGACGGGTACCTGCGTAAGCTTGCCGAGTCATGCGGCTGCTCCTTTTGCTACGAGGGGTTAACGCGGGGAAACCCACCCGCGATGCAGTGCGGCCCCTTATACCCCACGTGGGGCAAATACATCGGAAAAATGGTCGCCCGGCGCGGGGCTGAAGAAATCGCGCCGTGCGTCGCATCTTGCTTGGCATCGCTTCTCGCGTCGCGGTAGTCCATTGTCCTGCCGACGATGGGCTCACGAGGTGCCGCGCTGGTGGTGTGCCTGCTCCAGGCGCAAGCGCAGCCCCCGGCGCAGTTCTTCGGCGGCGGCCCGCCCGGCGGCGACGGCGGGGTCGCGGACGCCGCCCCGCCCACTGCCCCGGTGGACGGCGGGCAGCCGGTCGTCACGCCGCCGGCGCTGACCCATTTCGTTCCGGCCGTTTACCCGCCTGAAGCGGAGGCGGCCGGGGTCGCCGGGTCGGTGACCTTCTCGATCGTCATCGACGAGACGGGCAAGGTCGGCGCGATCAAGGTCCTGGATCCGGGCCCCCACCCGAAGTTCGCGGCGGCGGCCGAGCAGGCAGTCAAGCAGTTCCAGTTTTCGCCCGCCGTCATCAACGGCAAGCCGACCGCCGTCGAGATCGAATACCGGTACGAGTTCGTGCTGCACAAGCAGCCGCCGCCCCCGCCCAGCGCCACCGAGAGCCCCGTGTCGCTGATCGGCCGGGTGGTCGAGCGCGGGACCCGCTCGCCCGTGGTGGCGGCCAGCATCGAAGCCGGCGGCGTCACGACGGAGACCAACGACGACGGCCGGTTCACGCTGCGCGGGCTGCCGGTCGGCCCCGTGAAGGTTCAGCTGGTCTCCTCCGCGCACCACGACCTGGCCGTCGACGAGGTCATCGAGCCGGGCAAGGTCAAGGAGGTCGAGTACCGGATGAACCGCCGCCGGTACGGCCAGTTCGAGGCGGTGGTCCGCGGCCAGCGCGAACGCAAGGAGGTCGCCGTCCACGAGATCACCGCCCAGGAGATCGCGACGATCCCGGGCACGCAGGGCGACGTGCTGAAGGTCTTGCAAGACTTCCCCGGCGTCGCCCGCGCCCCCTTCGGCCTGGGGCTGCTCATCGTGCGCGGCTCGGCGCCCCAGGACACCAAGGTCTACATGGACGGGGTCGAGATCCCGCTCATCTTCCACTTCGGCGCGCTGACCGCGGTCGTGAACTCGGACGTCATCTCGGGCCTGGACTTCTACCCGGGAAACTTCGCGACCAACTACGGCAACGCGATGGGCGGCACGATCGACGTCCGCACCCGTGATCCAAAGCACGAATGGCACGGCGCCGGGCACGTCGACCTCTATGACGGAGCGGCGATGGTCGAAGGGCCCGTCGGCAACGGCAGCTTCTTCGTGTCGGTCCGCCGCAGCTGGGTCGACGAGGTGCTGAAGCTGGCGCTTCCGAGCGGCCTCACCGTGGCGCCCGTCTTCTGGGACTACCAGGCCAAGTACGTGCACGCGCTGTGGGGCGGCCAGGGGACTCTCTTCTGGTACGGCTCCAGCGACGCGCTGAACATCCTGGACGAGAACACCGCGCGGAAGATCTCCTTCGACTCCGAGATCCAGTTCCACCGGCTGGCCGCGCGCTGGCAGCGCGGGTTCGCGCACAGCTGGCGCAACGACGCGATTCTGTCGCTCGGCTACACGGACACCGCCAACGAGGTGGTCAACGCCGTGAAGCTGGACGGCACGCTCTGGACGGTCAGCCTGCGCGACACGCTGAGCTGGCGCCCCTCGGAGAAGGTGTCGCTGGAGATGGGGACCGACTCGTCGCTGCGCCACCTGACCTATGACATCTCCCTGCCCCGGCTCACGCAGGCGCAAGCCAACAGCGCCTTCGGGACCGGCGGCCTCAACGCGAACCCGTCCCAGAACTCCTCGGCGACCACCAACTGGGCGCAGCCCGGCTTCTTCGCGACGCTGACCTGGCTTCCCACCCCGCGCCTCCGGCTGCAGCCGGGCGTGCGGTTCGACGCCAGCAGCGACATCCAGAACGGACACGCGTGGTGGTTCGACCCCCGGCTGTCCGGTTTCTATACGATCTCGCCCAGCACCGTCCTCAAGGGCGCGGTGGGCCTCTACTCGCAGGCGCCGCAGCCGCAGGACCTGATCCCGTCGCTGTTCGGCAACCCGAACCTGACGTACCAGCGGTCGCTGCAGTACAGCGTGGGCATCAACCAGAAGCTCCCGTACCAGTTGGACCTCGAGCTGAGCCTGTACGACAAGTACATGTGGCGGCTGGAAACGCCGACGCGGCTCACCGATCCGATGGGCGCCCCGCTCTACACGTCGAACCTCGGCAAGGGGCGCTCGTATGGTCTCGAGCTGCTGCTCCGCCGCCAGATCGTGAAGGGCTTTTATGGATGGATCGCGTACACCTTATCGCGGTCGACCCGGCTGGATGACCCGTCGGAGCCGACGTACCAGTATGGCTGGCACCTCTTCGACTTCGACCAGACCCACATCTTGACCGTGATCGCCTCGTACCAGACCGAGCACAACTGGACGTTCGGGACGCGCGTGCGCTACGTCAGCGGCGACCCGTTCACGCCGTACGTGAACGGGATCTTCAACGCCAACAGCGGCAGCTACGTCTGCATCACGGGAAACCCCAACTCGGATCGGGCGCCGCCGTTCTTCCAGGCGGACGTTCGCATCGATCGCCGGTTCGTCTACGACAACTGGATCTTCACGGGATATCTGGACGTGCAGAACGTCACCAACCGCCAGAACCCGGAGGCGATCTTCCCGAACTACAACTGCAACGGGTACGCGACGCTGACGGGGCTTCCGATCTTCCCGACCATCGGGCTGCGGGCGGAGTTCTGATGGCGCGCGGGCGCCGACACGCGACGTCGATCTGCCTGGCGGTTGCCGTCGCCGGGCTGCTCGGGTGCGTGTCGGGGTTCGACCGCAACGACCAGATCGTGAACAGCCTGCGCATCCTGGGCGTCTCGACGCACGTCGACGACCCGCAGATGGTGACGGACTGGACCGACGCCGACGTGGGCGACACCGTGCACCTGCGGGCCCTGGTCGCGAACCCGGGCGGGTTGTCGACGGTGACGGTGACCTGGCTCGCCTGCGTGCCCATTCCGGGTCAGACGCAGCCCTGCACGGACGACGCCTACCTGCGCGATCCCCGGGCCGTCATCCCCCTGGCCGACGATCCGAACACCGGGGTCCTCAAGCTGGGGACGGGCATCGACGTCGACTACGTCATCCCCGAGGACGTTCGCCCGCTGCTGCAAGAGCTCATCGACCGTGCCCTGGCGCATGTCAACGCCGAGTGCGCGCTGTACACGCAGATCCCCCTGCTGGTCATCGCCGAGGACACCGCCACCGGCGCCGTGTTCGCCGCCGCCAAGAACATGCGCCTCTCGCCCTGGAAAGAAATCGCGCAGCTGGGCGACCCCAACCTTCAGTATTACCCGCGCAACGCGAACCCGGCGATCGCCGGCTTCAACCTGTCGCCGTCGACGCTGAATGCCTGCGACGGTGAGCCGCTGGCCACCCCCTGCGTGACGGGCGCCGATTGCGGCGACGGCGGCACCTGCACGAACGGCGCCTGCGCGGGCGGCACCAAGGCGATCCCCGTGCCCACCTTCCCCGACGGATCGCAGGTCGTCTGCCTGAACATCGTCCACGAGCAGGACTATTACGTGTGCGGGCTGGACGGGCCGCAGATCGATCAGCCCGGCGATCCGCCCAACATTCCCGAGCAGGCCAGCGTCATCTGGTACATGACGGGCGGGTCGCTGTCCGGGTTCTCGGCCCCCTCCAACGGCTCGGACGGCAGCGTCAGCAGCCGGACCTTCACCCACTTCGAACGCCCCTCCGCGCCGTTCACGATTTACGGCGTCGCGCGCGATCGCCGTGACGGCGAGTGGTGGATCGCGCAGGATTTCCAATGACTCCCGGGCAGACCAGCGAAAGGAAACCGAACCCATGATTATCCAGAAGCTGCTCGCCATCGTGAACCTGGGCGCCGCCTGGGTCCTTTGGCTGCTCATCGCGCTGTCGGTGATCTCCGTCGGCATCATGATCGAGCGCGCTGCGTTCTACCTGGGCCGGCGCCTCCCCTCTCCGGACAAGCTCGGGCGCGCGCTGCTGGGCGGCGACCTGGCCGAGGCGCGCGGCGCGGTCGCCGACCGCCACGGCATCGAGGCCGACGTGGTCAGCGCGGCGCTGGAGCAAGCCGACCGGGGCCCCGACACGGTGGCGAAGGTGGTCGACGCCGAGATCAAGCGAGCGCGCCTCCAGTACGAGGCGCGGCTGGCTTTTCTGGCGACGCTGGGCAACAACGCGCCCTTCATCGGCCTCTTCGGGACCGTCCTGGGGATCATCCGGGCCTTCGGCGACCTGGCGCGCAATCCCAGCGCCGCCGGCGCCAGCTCCGTCATGGCGGGCATCTCGGAGGCGCTGATTGCCACCGCGGTCGGCCTGCTTGTCGCGCTGCCGGCGGTCGTGGCCTACAACGTCTTCCAGCGGGCGCTGCGGCGGTCCTCCCAGCGCGCCGCCTACTTCGGCGATTTGCTGGAGGCGCGATTGCGCGCGCGCGGCGCCGGCCACGAGGCGGCCTGATGGCTTCCGTATCCGACAACGACGGCGACGGCGAGGAGGGAGGGATGATCAGCGGCATCAACGTCACGCCGCTGGTCGACATCACGCTGGTGCTGCTCATCATCTTCATGGTGACGGCCACCTACATCGTCCGGCAGGCGATTCACATCGACCTGCCTCGCGCGGCGAACGCGGGCGAGTCGACCGGCACGACGCTGGCGATCATCCTGACCAAGGACGGCGACATCTACGTCGACGGCAAGAAGCGCGACGAGACCGGGCTGCGCGACGACGCGCGCGCAGCCCTGGCCAAGGACAAGGACGCCCGCGCCATCATCAGCGCCGACAAGAACGCGCTGCACGGTTCGGTCGTCCGCGTGCTGGACCTCATCAAGGGCGAAGGCGTCTCCAAGTTCGCCATCAACATCGAAAAAGAACGATGAAGCGCATTTCACCGCCCGTGGCGTACACGCTGTCGGCGGTGGTTCACCTCGGGATCTTCGTGTGGGCGTGGAAGCTGCCCGCGCGACCCCGCGCGCCCGAGCGCGTAGACGTGCAGATCGTCGAGACCATCAAGCCCAAGCCGCTGGAGCCGAAGCCGCAGCCGCCCGAGCCGCCGAAAGCGCCCGAGCCGCCCGTGCGGATGCGGCCAGCGCGACGGGTCGCCATCAACCAGCCCCCGCCGCCCGAGACGCCGCCCCCCACGCCGCCCCCCGAGACACCGCCACCGACGACGACGCCGGCGGCGACCCCCGGGCCGGTGAGGCTGGGGCTGTCGCTGTCGTCGACCAGCGTGGGCGGCGCCTTCGCGGCGCCCGTGGGCAACAGCCTGGCCGGGCGCCCCGGACCACGCGCGCAGGCGCCGGCCGCCGACGACGTGGGGCCGGTCGCGCACGCCGCCGTGCTCACCGTGCAGCCCGAGCCGCTGGACGTCGACATCCCCCAGTCCGAGTACCCGAAGGAGGCGCTCGACGCGGGCTTCGAGGGGAGCGTCACGCTGAAGATCGTCATCGACGCCAGCGGGCGCGTGCGGCGCGCCGTCGTGCTGAAGGACCCCGGCTACGGCCTGGGCGCCGCCGCCGTCAAGAGCGCGCTGCGCCACTTCAAGTTCAAGCCCGGGGAAGTGAACGGCAAGGCAACCGCCGTCGAGTGGACGTTCACCGTCACGTACGAGCTGCCCTGACCGCGGCGCCAGCGTCCAGCCGGACGCGGCGCAGGCGAAGCGCGTTGCCGATCACCGAGACCGAGCTGGCCGCCATCGCCGCGGCCGCCAGCTCCGGCGACGGCTGCCAGCCGAAGAGCGGGACCAGGGCGCCGGCCGCGATCGGCACGCCGAGCACGTTGTAGATGAACGCGAAGAAGAGATTCTGTTTGATGTTCGCCACCGTCGCGCGCGACAGCCGTCGCGCCCGGAGGATGCCGCTCAGGTCGCCGTGCAGCAGCGTGATCGCGGCGCTCTCCAGCGCCACGTCGGCGCCCGTCCCCATCGCGATGCCGACGTCGGCCTTGGCCAGCGCCGGCGCGTCGTTGATGCCGTCCCCGGCCATCGCGACCTTCCGCCCCTGCGCCTGCAGCCGCGCCACGGCGGCCGCCTTGTCGTCGGGCAGGACCTCGGCGATGACGTCGTCGATGCCGACCGCCTGACCCACGCCGGTCGCGGTCGCGCGCGCGTCGCCGGTCAGCATGACGACGCGCAGCCCGTCCGCGCGCAGGGCGGCCAGGATCTCGCGCGCGCCGGGCTTCACGGCGTCGGCGACGGCCAGGGCGCCCGCCAGCCCGCCGTCGACCGCCACGAAGACCACCGTCTGCCCGGGCTGCTGCTGGACCAGCAGGGCCGAGACCGCCCCGGCGTCGACGCCCAGCTCCGCCAGCAGGCGCTGATTGCCGACCGCCACGGCCCGCCCTTCCACCCGCCCCCGCAACCCGCGCCCGGCCAGCGCCTGGACGTCCGTGGCGCCACCCGCCGCCGCCCCCCGCGCCGCCGACCCGGCCACGATCGCCGGCGCCAGCGGGTGCTCGCTGGCGCGCTCCAGCGACGCGGCCAGCCGCAGCACGTCGGCCTCCGCGTGCCCGGCCGTCGCGGCGACCCAGGCCAGGCGCGGGCGCCCCTCCGTCAGCGTTCCGGTCTTGTCGACCAGCAGCGTGTCGACGTCCTGCAGCGCCTGCAGCGCCTCGGCGTCGCGGAACAACACACCCGCCGCCGCCGCGCGCCCGGTGGCCACCATGACCGACATGGGCGTCGCCAGCCCCAGCGCGCAGGGACACGCGATGATCAGCACCGACACCGCCGCCAGCAGCGCGTGCGGCAGCCGTGGCGGCGCGCCGGCGGCCGCCCACACGGCGAACGCGACGGCAGCCACGGCGACGACCCCCGGCACGAACCAGGCGGACACCGCGTCGGCCAGACTCTGCAAGGGCGCCCGCGTGCGCTGGGCGTCACCCACCAGCTTGACGATGCGGGCCAGGACCGTGTCGCCACCGACGCGTTCGGCGGCCATCACCAGCGCGCCCGTCCCGTTCACGGTGCCGCCCACCAACCGGTCGCCGGCCGCCTTCGCGACCGGCAGCGGCTCGCCGGTCAGCATCGATTCGTCGACGGCGCTCCCCCCTTCGAGGACGCGGCCGTCGACGGGGACCTTCTCGCCGGGCCTGACGCGCAGGTGGTCGCCCGGGCGCACCTCGGCCAGCGCGATCTCCTCCTCACCCGCCGGGCCCAGCCGGCGCGCGCGCGGGGGGGCCAGGTCCAGCAGCGCGCGGATGGCTGCGCCCGTGCGGTGGCGGGCGCGCAGCTCCAGGACCTGGCCCAGCGCGACCAGCGTGACGATGACCGCCGCCGGCTCGAAGTACAGCGGCGGATGCCCGCCGCCCGCGGGCGCCGCGAACAGGTTCGGCGCCAGCAGCGCGACCACGCTGGTGAGATACGACACCGCGACACCCAGGCCGATCAGCGTGAACATGTTGGCGTGGCGGTTGGCGAGGGAGGCGGCAGCGCGCGCGAAGAACGGGTACCCGCCCCAGACGACCACGGGCGTGGCCAGCGCGAAGGCCACCCACGGCCCCAACCCGCCCAGCGGAAGCATCCCGACGACCATCAGCGGGGCCGAGAGCGCGGCGCCGATCCAGAACCGCCGGGTCATGTCGGCCAGCTCGGGGTTGGGCGCGTCGCCGCCGGCACCCGGGTGGCGCGGCTCCAGGGCCATGCCGCAGAGCGGGCAGGCCCCCGGCCGATCGCGAATCACCTCGGGATGCATCGGGCAGGTCCAGCCACCCGGCGCGCCGGCGGAGTCTGGAGCCGGAGCGGGCGCGTGGCTCGCGCGCGCGGTGGCGGGGTCGGGCGTGGGATCGAGAGCGGCGCGCGGGTCCTTCTCGAACCTGGCGCGGCAGCCCGGGCAGCAGAAGACGTAGGTGCGCCCCTCGAAGGTGGCGCGCTCGGGCGCATCGACCGAGACCGTCATGCCGCAGACGGGATCCTTGGCGGTCGGCGTCGCGACCACGTTCAGTCGGCGCGGCGGTCCGGATCCACGGCTGTCCACGTCGGGCAACCATAGCAAAGGAAACGCCCCTCCCGCCGGGCGGCGGAAGGGGCGTGATGGTGCCTCGCGGTTGCTCTGCTCGTCGTCCGGCGCTCAGAACTCGAAGCCGACCTGGCCGCCGACGTTCCAGTTGTTGAGGTCGCCGCCCTGCGGGCCCAGCAGGTTGTTGTAGTACGTCTCGCGGTACGTGAACCGCGCGTCCGCCATGAACCCGTGGTACGCGAACTCCAGACCACCGCCGAACGGCAACGTCATGACGTCGTCCTTCGACGTCACGTCCGCCAGCGCGGTGCTGTTGTTCGTGATCTGGTAGTGCTGCCAGCCCACGCCGACGAACCCGAACGGCTCGACCAGCGAGTGTCCCCGCACGATCGGCACGTTGAGGCGCAGCACGCCCTCGACGCCGTTCGAGATGAGACGCGCGTTGTTCGAGAAGCCGAGGCCGGTCATGCCGCGGGCGTCACCCACGTAGGCCGCCTCGAACCCCACGTACTGCCGCGTCCCCTCGACGACGCGCACGTTCCAGTAGCCACCGTCGC
Organism: uncultured Myxococcales bacterium; assembly: GCA_964546845.1. Classification (GTDB taxonomy): domain Bacteria; phylum Myxococcota_A; class Polyangia; order Fen-1088; family Fen-1088; genus JADGRB01. The sequence goes on from CAZJMY010000528.1 coordinate 16,235, forward strand.
CGGTGTTGTTCCGGATGCCGCTGTTCGTGAACTGCGTGTAACCGCCGCCCAGCAGCAGGCCCACGCCGACGCGCGACACGATGCCGTGGTCGCGATAGCCGGTGTCGCTGTCATAGGCCACCGGCTCCACCGGGGTCACCGGCACGACCGGCACCACGGGGACGGCGGGCGTCAGCCCCTGATTCGACTGCTGCATCGGCACCGTCGTATCGGTCGTCGACGGACTTGGCGGCGGCGGCAGCGCCATGTCTTGCGCGACGCCGGACCCGGCCGTCGGCGTCGTCGCCGGCACGGCCGTCGGCGCCGTGGCCGGCGTCCCATTGTCATAGGTCGCCGGCGGCGGCGTCTCCACTCCGCTGGGCGTGGTCACCGCCCCGTTCGTTTCCGGGCTGGGCCCGGTCTCGGCGCGCGCAACCCCCGCGCCCCACAGCAACACACCCGATACACCCAACAGCCTCAGCATCTTCATGATCGCCTCCTCCCAGCCAACCCCGACCAACCGTCCGGGGTCGCTCTGCGGTGAGCTCTCCCGTTGTCACACCTAGATCTGTCCATTGACGCGCAGAGGACAAGGCGCCGGCCGAGGGCGCCGCGTGGGCCGGCGGCGCATCCTGCGGCTCCGCTTTCTCGTCGGAAATCGCCCGGACGAGCTTTGCTTTCCGCGCGGATCCGGTCCGGCCTTCATCTATGATGTCGGGCTCTGCAGCCCCGTAGGTCCAGCTTCATCGTGCTCGCGCTTGCGACGGCGGCCATCGGCGGCCTCGGGTGCGCCGACGCGCCCGCCGCCGGCGGCGACGCCATCACCTTCGATGCGTGCGCGCCGCTGGCGCTGGCCCTGGACCCCTCCGCAACCGCGGCGCAGCAGGAGGGATTGCGTCGCGCGGTCGAGCTCTGGAACGAATCGGCCGCGACACAGCTGACCGCCGCGCCCGCCCCGGCCGGCGTTCCGGCCGTGCCGCTTCATTTTCAACGCGCGGCCGCGCCCGACCACGGTCTTTACGACGCCCAGTCCGCGCAGATCTTCCTGAACGACGACCTCACCGGGGCCTCGCTGGCCGTGGTCATGGCGCACGAGATCGGACACGCGATGGGGCTCGTCCACATCGCCCCCTCCACCCGGATCTCGGTGATGAACCCCGGCAATCTGTCGACGGCCCCGACGAGCGCGGACGCCGCCCAGCTGGCCGCGCTCTGGGGCTCCTGCCGTTGGCCTGGCCGAGGCTCAGCCGGCGACCTCGACGTCCCACACGGCGGTCTCGACCTTTCCGGCGATCTTCACCTGCACGAACACGCGGTAGGCACCGGCCCGCGGGAAGACGCAGGGGAAGCGGATGCGCGGCGGGAAGACCATCCCATGGTGGGCCGAGTGGTCCACCGCGGTCGCGCCGTCGACCAGCGCCATCGCCGCCATCGGAACGGATCCGGTCGGGTGGACGTGGGCGAAGACGGATCCATCCCGCGCGACGATCATCGCGTGGCCGGCCATGCCCATGTAAGGCTCCACGCCCGGCAGCGGCCGCCCGTCCGCGCCGTCGGCCTCCATCTCCAGCACGACGGTCTGTCCGGCGCGCGCGACCCGCGCGTCCAGCCACTGCAGGCGGCCCGAGCCGTCGCCGAAGGCGAACGCCGGCGCCTGCGCGTTCGCCGCGACCGGCAACACCGCCGCCGCGTCGTCGGGATCGAATCGAGCGTCCTCGGCCGCAATGGCGGCCCCCGCTCCGGCGAGCGTCACGCCGGTGGTGACCGTCTCGTCGATGCCGTTCGCGTGCACGATGTCGCCGTACAGGCGGTAGGTCCCCGACGGCAGCCGCGGGACCGCCTGCGCGAACGTCCCGTCCGCGGCGCGGCGCGGGTGCAGGTGCGCGATCGCGTCCAGCCCCGGCGTCCGCACCAGGAACAGGTGCATGAGGTGCCCGTGATCGGGGATGAGGTCGCCGGTGCGGCGCCATTTCAGCCAGCCCGGATCGACCAGCGACAGCGAGAGCCGATCCGACGCCGGCTGGCTGACGCTGACGTCGAGCGGCTTGTAGACGAGCTTGCGGTAGGCCACCGCCTCGTCGCGCCACCAGCGCCGCCCGCCCCACAGCGCCAGGACGAGCACCGCGCCCGTGACCGCCATGGCGCGCCGGCCGCGGACCAGGCGGCGGCGATCCGGGTGGGCGCCGGGCTGCAGGTCCGATTCGCGGACGCTGGCGCCCGCGATCGCGATCGCGGCGGCCACCAGGAGGATCATCACGCCCACCAGCAGCCCCCCCAGATAGCCGGGCATCGGCCGCGTGGCGCGCGCCAGGGCCGGGATCGGGACGGACAGCTCGCCCCGCCCGCGCGCGCCGTCGACGGTGACACGGATCTTCCACGAGCCGGGCCGCATCAACCAGAGCGAGCTGCCGTAGGACCGTGGGTCGTCCGGGCTGGGCACTGCCACGTCGGCGACCGGGGGCGAGCTGGCGCCCGGTCCCGCCATCGGCAGCGGGACGACCTGCACGCCGCGAACGCCTGCGTCGAACGCGCGCACCTCGATGCGGGCGATGCCCGGGATGACGTCGGGCGGACGGATCGTGACCAGAACGTGATAGGGGCCGGCCATGCCGTCCTCGACGGCGTCGAAGCTGCCGACGTGCGCCTGCGCGCCCGCGCCGGCCGCCAGCAGCGCCAGCCCCGCCGCGATCGCCGCCGGGCGCTTCATCGCCGCAGCCGCGACAGCCACCGGCCGACGCCGCGGCCCGCCGCCAGCGCCAGCGCCGTCCCGGCCAGCGCCACCGCCAGCCAGACGGCGGTCGCGGGCGGCGTCTCGCGCAGGAACGCGTACCGGCGATAAAGGTCGCTGGGCGGCAACCAGAAATCGAAGTACCGCGCACCCCAGAAGAAGCTCCGCGCGGGCGGCGACATCAAGAACGACGCGAACGGCCACTGGCACAGCAGGAACACGCCTGTGAACAGCAGCGCCCCGATCGCCACCGTCGTGGCGCCGGGCCGCGCGCGCCGGCGCCAGGTCCAGGCGTCCAGCGCCGCGGCCGCCGGCAGCAGCAGCAACGGGAACTCCGGCGGGATCAGGCAGGTGACGGGCACCAGCACCGGGCCCAGCTTGGGCTGCGCGGGCACCAGCGGAAACGTCCAGAGCAGCGCCAGCAGGAACGCCGAGTAGACCACCGCGACGGAGGTGGCCGCCCAGCGCCGGCCGGTCGCCCCCTGCACCGCCGCCATCGTCGGGACCACGGCCAGCCCGACGACCAGATAGAACGAGCCCAGGTGCATGAAGGGGCGAACCGTCTTCTCCATGAACAACGTCAGCAGGCCGACCACGATGTTGCCGCCGACGACGACCAGCAGCAGCTCGAGCGTGCGGCGGCGCGCGCCCTCGGAACGATTGAGGGCACCGGCGATCATGACCAGGGCGCCGACGTGAAGCGCGATGATCCCCAGGGCCAGGACGACGTGGGGCGGGCTCAGGATCTTCACGTCCAGGCCGTAGGCGTTGTGCCACCAGTCGTCGAAGGGCGCCGACGCGAGCATGGCGCCGCCGCCCCAGGCAGAGATGAACGCCCCCAGCGGCCCGCGAAAGCCCAGCACCCGCACCGACGACGAGACACCGCCCGCGCCGAACGTGGCGGACAGGACCCGCGCCAGCGCCGCGACGGCGGCCATCACCGCGGCCGCGTAGATCGCCACGTGGGGCGGCGTCCAGAACGAATCGCGTCCGATCGAGCGGTGCCACGCGATGTCCCAGTGCGTTCCGAAGGCGGCCGCGAAGGATGAGCCGAGCGCGAACCAGAGCGGCCACATCGCATCGGTCGCCGCCACCTGGGCCGTGGCCCTGGTCGACGCGGGAGCGGCCTGCGAAATCGAGACGCTCATGGGCCGAGCATAGCCGACGCTCGGTGTGTTTATACTCGCCCGGTGTCGCGCTGGAGCATGCCGTGAACCTGCGACCGCAGGCCGTTCGAATGGTGCTCGCGCACGGCCTCCCGGTCGTGATTGAGCTCACCTCGGACAGCATGACGCCGTCGCTGGAACGGGGAACCAAGGTCAAGGTCGAGCCCGCACCGGGCGAGATCCTGCCCGGCGAGATCGTCCTCATCCTCAGCGACGACGGCGAGGCGACCGTCCTTCACCGGGTGATGCACGTGTTCTCGTCGGGCGGGCAGCGGTTCGTCATCCACCAGGGTGACGCGCCCACGTCGCTGTTCGCGACCTGTCCGCGCGAGGCGGTCATCGGCCGCGCCGCCGCCTACGCGCTGGCCCCCTCGCGCCCGCTGCCCATCCCCGAACCGGTGCAGCCCGACGCGCGCATCCTGTTTCACCGCCGGCGCCGCGCCTGCGCGGTGTTCGCGCTGGGCCGGCGGGTGGCCTCTTCGCTGCACGTCTCCGAGAACCCGGTCTCGCGCCGGCTCGCGCGCGCCTACCGGACGGTCGCGCGCAAGCTGCTGGGGTGACCCGGCGGGCGCGCGCGCGCCGCCGCTAGAACGCGACGTGAATGCGCGCCGACAGCACCTGCACCGGCCCGCGGTCCTGGTTGTAGCCGGGGTTGAAGATCGGCTGATAGATCGCCGAGACGGACAGGAATTCGTTCACCTGCAGCTTGTAATAGAGGTCCGCGATCACCTCGAGGCCGTAGTTCAGCGCGCCGTCGCCGATGATGAACCCGTAGCCGCCGCCCGCCAGGTAACGCTCGTGCCAGGGCGACAGGCCGCTGGCCACCACGCCCAGGCCCACGATGTCGTTGGGGCGCCGCCAGACGCGACCGTTCTGCGTCACGCCCGCCGCCAGTGAGCGATCGATCTCCGTGAAGGCCCAGGACTCGGTGTGGCCGTCGTTCCAGCTGGCGCGCAGGAAGGCCCCCAGGCTCTCCGTGATCTGCTGCTCGACGGAGATCGCGAACCCGTACTTGTTCCGTCCGTCGGCGCGCGTGGCCGTGATGTCGTTGTTGTACGCCGCCGGGTTGGCCAGCACCTGCTGGTAGTCGCCCATGCGCGCGGTGTTCCAGAAGACGAGGAGGCTGGAGGCGCCCGGTCGCCCGCGCACCTGATAGCGCCGCTCGTACTCGGCCATCAGGCCGTGGGACTTCGTGACCCGCCAGTCCATCTTGGCCAGGTTGGCGTAGTACGGCTCCAGCGCGATCCCGCCGCGCAGCGACCAGGCGCCCTTGGCGAGATCGGCCAGCACGCCGTACGTGTAGCCGCGCGTGTCCGCCGGGTAGTCGTACGCGCCCGACGCGAACAGCGCCCAGTTGAAGAACTCGGACGTGGCGTCGTTCGCGTACCGGTTGCCGTCGACGATGTCGACGACCGAGAAGCGCCCGACGGTGATGGCCAGGACGTCGCGGTCGCGCACGCTGGCCAGCTCGTTCGGGCCCGTGGCGTTGACGACCTTGCCGCCCCCCAGGTTGAACGTCTGGCTGAGCGCCAGCCGCGCCACGTAGACCGTGGGCGCCGGATCGCCGACGCGATAGACGATCCCGTCCGGGAAGGCGGCCACGCCGTGCGCCGACGACAGCCCGGTCCCGCCGCTCATCTCGGGGTTGAAGAGCAGCTCCGCGCCCGGCCAGGCCCGGCCGTCCAGAAACAGCGTCGTCACGAAGGCCGTCGCGCTCTCGGCGTCGGGCGACAGGCTGTTTTGCCCCGTGTACTTCGCCGAGAACGCCGGGTGGTACTGGGTGGCCGCCGTGAACTGGTAGTGGATGCTGAGCGCCTCCTCGGACAGGCCGAGGTTCGTGTCGCGCACCTCGAAGGCGGACTTGTCCTCCGACGGCAGGTCGCGCGGCCCGTGCGCGCGCGCGCCGCGGCCCGCCGCCAGGATCGGCAACAGCACGAGGAGAGTGGCAGTCCAGTGCCGGCCGCCGAGCCGCATCGCGGGCCCCCTTCTATCCGATGGACGCGGCCAGTTCCAGGTTAGAACTCGGCCACCGTGCCCCCGATGAAGACCCTCCTGGCCTGGAGCAGCGGCAAGGACAGCGCCTGGTCGCTGCACGTCCTGCGCGCCGCGGGCGAGGTCGAGGTGGTCGGTCTGTTGACGACCATCAACGAGGCGTTCGACCGCGTCGCCATGCACGCCGTGCGCAGCGAGCTTCTGCGCGCCCAGGCCGGGGCCGCCGGGTTGCCGCTGTGGCCGGTCCCCATCCCCTGGCCGTGCAGCAACGCCGCCTACGAGGCGGCCATGGGGGCGGCGCTGGAACGCGCGCGCGGCGAAGGCGTCGAGGCCGTCGCGTTCGGCGACCTGTTCCTCGAGGACATCCGCCGCTATCGAGAAGAGCGCATGGCCCCGACGGGGTTGAAGCCGCTGTTCCCACTGTGGGGACGCCCGACCGCGACGCTGGCGCGCGAGATGATCGCCGGCGGCCTGCGCGCGCGCCTGACCTGCGTCGACCCGCGCAGCCTGGACCCTCGGTTCGCCGGACGCGACTTCGACGCGGCGCTGCTGGCGGAGCTGCCCGCCACCGTCGACCCCTGCGGCGAGCGCGGCGAGTTCCACACCTTCTCGTACGATGGGCCGATGTTCGCGCGGCCGGTCCCCGTCCGTTCCGGCGAGGTCGTCGCGCGCGACGGGTTCGTGTTCGCGGATCTCGTGCCCGCGTGACGGCCAGGCCGCCGCGCATCGTGTCACTGCTGGCGTCGGCGACCGAGCTGGTCGTCGAGCTGGGCCTGGGCGATCGCCTGGTCGGGCGCTCGCACGAGTGCGATCACCCGGCCTGGGTGACGTCGCTGCCCGTGCTGAGCAAACCGACCTTCGACATCACGGGCAGCAGCGCCGACATCGACGCCCGGGTGCGCGCCAAGCTGGCGGCGGGGCAGCCGCTGTACGAGATCGACGAGCCCGCGCTGGCCGCGCTGGCGCCGGACTTCGTCCTGACGCAAACGCACTGCGAGGTGTGCGCGGTGAGCCCCGCCAACCTCGAGGGGGGCGCCTGCCGCCTGGAACGCCGGCAGGTCGTCGCGCTGAACAGCGGCGGCGGCACCGTCGGCGGCGTGCTCGACGGCTTCGAGCGGGTCGCCGACGTTCTGGGCGCCGGCGACAGGGGGCGCGCGCTGGTCGCGGCGCTACGCGAGCGGCTGGCCCGCATCAGCGGACAGACCGCGCCGCTGCCCCGCCCCCGGGCGGCGTGCCTGGAGTGGATCGACCCGCTGTTCGCGATGGGAAACTGGGGTCCGGAAATCGTCGAGGCGGCCGGCGGGACCTGCCTGCTGGGCGTCGCGGGCGCCCACTCGGCAGCCCTGCCCTTCTCGGCCCTGGCCGCCGCCGACCCCGACGTGGTGGTCATCGCGCCCTGCGGCTTCGACCTGACCCGTACGCTGGCCGAGCTGCCCGCCCTGACCCGCCGCGAGGACTGGAAGCGCCTGCGCGCGGTGCGGAACGGACGGGCGTACGCGGCCGACGGCAATCTGTACTTCAATCGCTCGAGCCCCACGCTGTTCGACACGCCGGCGCTGCTGGCCGAGATGCTGCACCCCGACCAGTTCCCGCCGCGCCGGCGGGGGTCGGCGTGGGTGGCCATTCCGGGCTGACCCCTCCCACGCTGACACGGAATTTACAAACCGACTCTGGTGTGGATCGGCCGTTCGTGCCATGCCAGTGCCATGGCCGTTCTGCCTGTGTCGGAGCCCCCGGATCTCTTTTCCGTCCTGCGGTCGGAGGTCAACGAGCTGGGACACGGCCTGGGGCACGCCATCAAGACGCTGTCCGGCGACGCGCTGTTCACCAGCGAAGAGGAGGTCCGCGCGCTGACCAAGGACGCCCGACGCAACGGCGCCGGCAGCGTGCGCGACCGGTTGCGCGGGCTGATCTCGGCCCTGTCGCTGGGTGACGCCGAGGGGTTGGTTCGGGCCTTCTCCGTCTACTTGCACCTGGCGAACACCGCCGAGGAGCGGCACCGCATGCGCGTCAACGCGAGCCGCGAGACCGCCAGCCTGGACGCGCCCCGCCCGCAATCGATCCCGGCCCTCGTCGCGTCGCTGAAGCAGGACGGCTGGTCGGCCGACGAGGCGGTCGCGCTCTTCGCCTCGCTGCGGCTGCACCTGACTTTCACCGCCCACCCGACGGAGACCCGCCGCCGGACCGTGCGCCACCACCTGACCGAGGTGGCGGCCGACCTGGACCGCCTGGCGGCGGCCACCGACGGCCGCGCGCGCGGGCACGAGGCGGCGGCGCGGCGCGCGCTGCTGGCGCGCATCGCCCTTCTCTGGGGGACGTCCGAGCTGCACAGCGCCCGGCCCACGGTCGAGGACGAGGCGCGCGGCGGGCTCGTGTACCTGCCGACCGTGCTCTGGTCCGTGATCCCGCGGCTGGTCGAAGAGATGGAGCGCGCGATCGAGGCGCAGTACGGCGTGCGCCCGACGCTGCCGCCGCCGGTGGTGTTCCGCAGCTGGATCGGCGGAGACCGGGACGGCAACCCGAACGTGCTGCCGGACGTGACCCGGTGGGCGCAGGACTTCGCGCGCGGCGAGGCCGTCACGCTGTACAGCGCCGAGCTGGAACGATTGATCCGCGACCTGTCCGTGTCGGATCAGCAGGTGCGGCTGGCCGCCTCGCTGCGCCTCGAGATCGAGGACCTCCTGTCCGGGATCGCCGTCCCGCCGGCCCTGCAGGGTGAGCCCTTCCGGGCGCTGTGCTTCGGCATCCGCGAGAAGCTGCGCGCGCTCGACGGCCGCAGCCAGGCCACGCCCTACCGCGAGACGCGCGATTTTCTGGCCGACATCAAGACCGTCGCCAGCGGCCTCGGCCGCATCGGGCTGCCGGAGGCGGCGAGCACGGAGGTCCGGCCGCTGGAGCTGCGGGCGCAGGTCTTCGGGCTGGACCTGGTGGCGCTGGACCTGCGCGAGGAGTCGCGCGCGCACGCGGCGGCCGTCGCCGAGCTGATGAAGGTGGGCGGCGTCACCGACGACTACGAGAAGCTGGATCGACCGGCGCGCGAGGCGCTGCTCACGCGGGAGCTCGCCTCGGCCCGCCCGCTGGCGCCCGTCGGCCACAAGCCGGCGACGCGCGCGCTGGAGGTGGCCCTGGGCGCCCTGAAGGTGTGGCGATCGCGTGGTGCCTACGTCGTCAGCATGACCCACGCCGCGTCCGACCTGCTGGAGGTGATGATCCTGGCGCGCGAGGCCGGTCTCTACCGCCCGTCGGGCGCGCTGCCCTTCGACGTCGTGCCGCTCTTCGAGACGCTGGCGGATCTCGAGGGCGCGGCCGCGATCGTCTCGCGCTTGCTGGACAACCCGCTGTTCCTGGCCCACGTGCGCGGGCGCGGCGGGCTGGAGATCATGATCGGCTACTCGGACTCCAACAAGGACGCGGGGTTCCTGGCCGCGAACTGGGCGCTGTACAAGGCACAAGAGTCGATCACGGCCGCGGCGCGCCCCCTGGGCGTCCCGGTCTGGTTCTTCCACGGCCGCGGGACGTCCACCGCGCGCGGCGGCGGCAGCGCCGGGCGCGCCATCGCCAGCCTTCCGCCGGGGACGGTGGGCTCGCGGCTGCGCCTCACCGAGCAGGGGGAGGCGCTGGCCGACCGCTACAGCCAGCCGGACCTGGCCTACCGCAACCTGGAACAGCTGCTGTACCACCTGGGACAGGCGGCGGCGCGCGACGCGCGCGGGAACGCGCCGCCGGTGGACCCGAGCTGGCGCGATGCGCTGGAGCTGGCGGCCCGCGACTCGGCGGCGGCCTACCGGGCCCTCTTCACGCAGCCTGGCTTCTTCGAGTTCTACGAGCAGCTGACCCCGATCCGCGAGATCGGCGCGCTGAAGATCGCCAGCCGCCCCGTCTACCGGTCGGGGCGCGTCCGCGAGATCTCGGACCTGCGCGCCATCCCCTGGGTGATGTCGTGGACCCAGGTGCGCCTGCCGCTGCCCGCCTTCTTCGGGGTGGCCGAAGGGCTGCAGACCATCCCGCTGGCGCTGCGGCGGCAGCTGTTCAAGAGCTGGCCCTTCTTCGCGACCACGCTGGACAGCGCCGCGACGGCGCTGGCGAAGGGCGATCCCGAGGTCACCCGCCTCTACCTGCGGCTGGTCGACCCCAAGCTCGGTGACCGCTTCTTCCCGATGCTGGCCGACGCGCACGCCCGCGCCAAGGCCGCCCTGGAGGAGACGTTCGAGGGGCCGCTGCTGTCGCGCCACCCGATGCTGGCGCGGCAGATCGAGCTGCGCGACCCGTACATCGATCCCATCAGCCACCTGCAGGTGGAGCTTTTGCAACGGTACCGGACCGCGCCACCCGACGCGCCGGATCGCCCGCGCCTGGAACGAGCCCTGATGATGTCGATCCTGGGGATTGCCGCCGGCCTTCGGAACGCGGGCTGAAAGATTCTTAACGAATAACCGAAACTTTTTGCCAGTTCCGCGTTATGCCTCCCGACGGCGGAGGAGCCATGACGACGACGACCTTGAAATGCGGACTGCTGGCGGCACTTTTGATCGCTGCTGGTTGCGGATCGGACGGCGGGAGCGAGGGAACGGGCGGGAGCGGCGGCAAGGGGACCGGCGGGAAGGGGAGCGGCGGCACGACCCACACCGGGGGGACCACCGGGACCGGTGGCGTCTCCACGGGCGGGACCAGCGGCGCAGCCGGCGGAACGGCGACGGGCGGCGTGGCGGGCGGTGGCGGCGTGGTCGGTTCGGGCGGTTCCGCGGGCGGCGGTGGTCGCGCCGGTAACCCCGGCGGCGGCGGTCACGCAGGCGGCGCCGGCAATCCGGGCGGTGGCGGCCACGCAGGCGGCGCCGGCAA